>NZ_JALQDH010000023.1:0-400165 GCF_023631365.1 Caballeronia sp. INML2
GAAAAACCTTCCTCTGATACTTCGTGTGAGACTCTTGATACTTTCGCTATATCCAGCCCCGAAGAACCAGACCGCACCCAACATCAAGCGCCCACACTTATCGGCTGTTAGTTTTTAAAGAGCACATCGCAAGACCCCTACCTCACCTTCTGTCTTGCGTCGCTGCATCAGCAGCATAGAAACGAGATTATGAACAACATTTCGGTTCGTGTCAACAAGAATTCGACGCTTTCCGTTCTTGCCAACCGCGCTCAGAGCCTTCTACCGCTTACTCCGAGCACACCACCGATACCGCCTCTACTCTCGCTTCCTTCGCGTTCATCGAATCGCGAAGGAACGGAATTCTAGTGAGTGAACCTCAGCTTCGCAAGAGGAATGCGAAAAAATAGTTCGACCGCTCCGAATGCCTCGCCGCGCGTGAATCGACCTACTGCAACGTCGCACGATAAAAGCATCGTCCGAGCGACTACAATTAAAGGTTCACCGCACCAATTACTCTTGTATCCATATGCGCTCGCGAATCGCAAAACGTATTCCCCCGGATGCCGACAAGCTCGTCAGCCTCTCCCTCGCGCTCTTCGCGTCCGGTAGCCGTGTCGAGGATCGATTCTGGGAAGCTCGCCTCGACAGCCTCATCGTCAAACTCGTGCGTAACGGCAATCAGACGACGCTCGACGCCGCGCTCGACCATCTGCAGCAAAACCATCCGGACGCCTATGGAGCGCTCGCCGATATGGCCGAGACGCATAGCGAGTCATTCAAGGTCGACATCGACGGCGCACCCCACGAAGCATTGCTTATTTCCGCGCCGGTGCTCGCGTGGACGCGCTACGCGATTCCGTCGGGGGCGCTGAAAGGCGAAGCCGTCGATGCCCTGCGCACGCAAATGCAGGCGCATGTCCTCGCAGCAGACGCGCGCGTCGCTGTCGCGCCCTATCTCTATAGCATCGATCAATTACCGCGACACCACGTGGATACCGCGCGCCTCGCGCAACAGTTGTTGCAGACGGTTTTGAACGGTAGCGTCGCGCGTCTGAACCTGTCCGATCTTCCGGAAACCTCGCCGATTCTCGCCGACCCGCGATTCCTGCTGGCGCTAGTCGTCGTACCGGCCGGCACGGCGTTCTTCCGCTGGCAAGAGGACGAAAACGGCAGCCGCGTCGAACGCGGTCAATGCCTCGAGCAGTGGGCCGCTCAAGGCGGACCGAGTTTCGCCGCCATCCTGCCTGGTTGCGAATTCGAGTGCCTGCTTCCCGACGCCTACTACTCGGCCTGCCGCGATGCCGACGAGCAGGTTCGTCCGCACACCGTGCGCACCGCCGTCCGGTATCTGTTCGACACACTCGGCACCGCGCCTCAGGATTTACGGGCGGTCATCGCGGGCTTCGGCGAGCGCCGTATCGACGAATACCGCATTGGTTTCACGCGGCGCGGCAGCAACGATGTGATCTACGGGGTCGTATGGCCACTCTACGGACGCGAAAACGGAGAGCTGGGGATGGACGAGGACGCGGTCGATCTCGAGGGCGCCAATGGCCCGGTCGAGGAAATTGTCGAGTTGCTGAAGAAAACGGGCGTCTCGGACGTTCGCCGCCACGCGGGACGCTTCGAGCCGGAGTTTTGCGACGACTGCGGTGTGCCACTCTACGCGGATCCGCTCGGTGAAATCGTTCATGCCGAGATGCCGGAGGATGCGGAGCCGGCGCAGCCTCATTTCCACTGAAAGCCGGCGAAAGAGCCGTTTTCGGCCAGGACGAACCCCGCTCCGTGCGGGGTTTTGTGTATTTAGGCCTATGCCATTCGGATAGGGGGCCAAATCAGCGCAAATTTGTCAATATAGCCACTGACGCCAACGTGTAAGCCGGCGTCGAGTCCCGAAGCTGAGGGCGACGGGTGTATTGACATGAGGTAAAGCATGATAATCAACATTATTGGTTCCGACGCGGAGCGCCGGGCGGGCCTTAAAACATTGCTGCGCCGTGTTGCGCGCCATGCGCAATTCACCGAGGCGAAGGATTGGAGGCAAGCCCGTTCCGCCTTGAAACGCTCCGAACCCGACATGACCGTGATCGACTGGGCGCCCGACCTGCGTACCAGCGACCTACGGATTCTGCTGGACGAAGCGCCCCGCGTGCCCGCGGCGATCATGGTCGATCGCTGCGGTGCCGCGCTGGTCTACGCGCTAATGAGCGTCGGCGCAATGGGCGTGATCCCGCGCGCGCTCGATCCAATCCTGATCCTGCGCGCGCTGGAGATGGTGCTCGTCGGCGGCCATTACATTCCGCCCGACGTAGTCGACCCCGAACTGACGCTCGAGTTCACCGCTCGCCGTGCTCGGGACGTCGCCACACTGCCGCACAGGATCCGCCACCATCCGGCTCTGTCGCCCCGACAGCAGCAGATCATGCGCTGCGTGCACATGGGCAGCACGAACAAGATGATCGCGAAGACGCTCGGCATCAGCGAAGGCACGGTGAAGATCCACCTTGCAAGCATCTTCCAGCAACTAGGCGCGACGAACCGCGCCGCCGCAGTCGCGATCTACAACGGCGTGCAGAACTCGCATCTCGAAATCCTGCGCAGCGGAAGCGAGAAACCCGTGCGTGCCGTCGCAGGGCAGCCAGGCGTTATCCCGCTACGCCGGCCACGGACGCGCTATCCGTCGCTTCTCGACAATGACGCGGCCGCGCTCCCGATGGCCGCCGAGCCTGAATCGACGTTCTAGCAACAATCCAGGCAAACGGGTTCGTCCTTTGCGCACACGTTTTACGCGCAACGAGTAATATGCAAGGCATGGGGTTCTTCTACACACCGCTCCCGCTTTGGCTTACCGTCGGCGGCTGGATCGTCGCCACGGGAGTGCTCGCGCTCGCGCTGCTGCAGCGACCTTTCGCTCGTCTGCAAGACGCCACGCTGCAGAACGTGTGGCTCGGCATCATCGTCGCGGTGTCGGTGCTGTGGGCATGTAATGCATGGTTCGATGACGGACCCGTCATCCATCTCTTGGGCGCAACGCTGATGGTCACGTTGTTCGACTGGCGCCTCGCGCTCATCGGAACAGCAGCGACCACGGGCCTCGCCGCGGTCGTTCTCGATGCGTCGTGGCTCTCGGTGGCGACCACCTATCTTCTCTTCGGGGCACTGCCGGTCGCGGTATCGACCCTGCTGCAGCGTCTGAGCAACGCCTGGTTGCCGCGCAATCTTTTCACCTTCATCGCCGGGCACGGATTCATCACTTCGGGTGCGGCGGTCGCGGCGGCATGCGGCGCGACCGTACTGCTCGAGATGGCGCTCGCCAGCGGGCCGTTCGTCGTACCTCCGGCGTTCACGCGAGGCTCGCTGCTGCTCGTTGCAGGAGAAGCGCTCTTCACCGGTCTGCTCACCATCCTGATTGCTGTTTACAAACCAGCGTGGATCACCACATATGACGTGCGCCGCTATCGCCTCGATCGCGGTCCGCGCGTCTGAGTCTCGCGAACCCTACCTGCCTCGTGCAATGCAGAACCCCGGATATCGGATTCCGGGCGATGGGCGCGCGCACAAAGTACGATAAGATTGAACTCCTTCCCCACACGGCGCATCTTACTTGCCCGTGTCTTCTTAGCGCCAGACTTGATGGAACGTAACTACGCACCGCGCCGGCTCCTGCGGCTCGTCGGCCGGTTGGCGGTATGCGCATCACTAACATGCGCGGTGTCCGCTTTTGCCGATTCGCTCGACGAGCGCAACGAACTGATTCACCACTTCGTCACCGACTTCAAGGCCAACCCGCTTGTCGCGGATTGCGCCGCGCATGGCAACTTCATCGCCAGCACGTCTTCGGCATTCGATCACGTCGAATTCCCGCCCAACTCGTTCGATGCCGCGCATTCCGCGATCGAGCCATGGAACGATTCGTTCGACGAAAAGAAGCAGCGAATCAAAGTGGACAACGTGGTGACCGTCGAAGGTCAGGGCATGCCGAAGAACGGCGAGCGCGATCCCACTCCGCTCAAGTTCCGCTGCGGCTACGTCGGCAGCCAGATGCTTGCCTTTGGCTGGAACGATCCGGTGCCCGCGTTGCGCCCGCGCGCCGAGCCGCACTCGACGCAAAGCGCGAAGGGTAAGCACGGCGCGAAAACAAAGGCGAGCGCGGGCAAGACGAAGAGCACGTCGAAGTCTTCGGGCAAGTCGACGAAGAAGACGACCAAGAAGCACTAGCCGATACCTTCACTGCGAAGAAGACACCATCAAAAAGGGCGTGGCCGCTTCATGCGGCCACGCCCTTTTTACATCAGCGTCAGATCGCCGGCCGTCAGGCGGCAAACGACTGCAGATGCCACAGAATCGCCTGAAGCATCGATGCACCGAGCGCCGCGCTACGCGCGCCGTTCCAGCCGACGCTCTCATCCGGCAAGTTCACGTTGTCCTTGAACGGCATTTCCAGCGTGAGCGACAGACATTTGTACTCGTTGCCGATGTACTTCGACGCGAGCTTGAGCGCATCCGACTGATACTTGCTCGACTCGTAGCCGTACACGTCCTGGAAATCGGGGCTCGCCTGCTTGAAGAATTCGACGAATGCCTTCTGCTCCTCTGCCTGTTGCGCGGTGAAGCCCGGCAGCATCTCCGATCCAGCGACGAACACATAGGGAATGGCTTCGTCGCCGTGGATATCGAAGAACAGATCGCAGCCCGTCTCCGCAATGGCCTCGCGCACGGCGAGCACCTCCGGGCTGCGTTCCGCGCTCGGCTCCATCCATTCGCGATTCAGGTTCGCGCCCGCGGCGTTCGTGCGCAGGTTGCCGAGCACGCTGCCGTCGGGATTCATGTTCGGCACGATATGAAAGATGGCCCGCTCGAAGAGCGCGCGTGCGACCGGATCGCCCGCCCAGTCGCCGAAGCCCGCGAGACGCTTCACGAGCCCTTCGACGAACCATTCCGCCATCGTCTCGCCCGGATGCTGGCGCGCGATGATCCAGACTTTTTTCTTCGGCTCGGCGTCACCGAAGTCCGGGATGCCGAGCGAGAGCACCGACATCGGGCGGCCCTGCACGGTGCTGCCGAGCTCGGTCAGCGTTGCGAGCGGCATCTGCTGAACCGCGCCGAGAAATTCCGAGTGGCGCTCCTCGCTGTACGGCTCGAAGTACGCGTAGTAGATACGGTCGAAGTCCGGCGTGTGATCGATCTTCATCACCTGGCCGTCGTACTCCGTCGACACGCGGAACCAGTTCACGCGGTCATAGCTCGCGACGGCTTCATAGTTGCGCCAGCCTTCCGGGAACGCGCACTGCGCCGCATTCTCGAAAGTCATCACGAGACGCTCGCCGCGCGCGCCGGATACGCGAAAGTAGAACCATTGCGCGAAATCGGCATGCGAGTCGGGCCGGATGCGCAGCCGAATGTCCGCGGGATCGTCGGCGTTGAGGACTTCGATCGCACCCGCGTCGAAGTTGCTTGAAATGGAAAGTGTCATCTGCGTTTCCTTGCGTGCTTGCCGCGCGGGCCTCATTCCCCGGTGCGGCGACGAAATACGTATGTCGTGTCGTTCGACGCCTTCGGGTCGAACTTGTAGCCTTCGCTGTCGAAGCTTTTCAGCGCGTCCGGCTCGTCGATGCGGTTCTCGACCGCATAGCGCGCCATCAGACCGCGCGCGCGCTTCGCGTGAAAGCTGATGATCTTGTAGCGGCCGCCCTTCCAGTCTTCGAAAACGGGCGAGATAACGGGAGCCGTGAGCAGTTTCGGCCTGACCGACCTGAAGTATTCTTCCGACGCGCAATTCACCAGCACGCGCGCGCCGCGCTGCTTTTTCAGGTGTTCGTTGAGCGCCGCGGTAATGCGATCGCCCCAGAAAGCGTAGAGATCCTTGCCGCGCGCATTGGGGAATTTCGTGCCCATCTCCAGACGATACGGCTGCAGCAGGTCGAGCGGGCGCAGCAAGCCGTACAGCCCCGACAGCACGCGCACGTGGTTCTGCGCGAAGTCGAGATCGCCCGCCGAGAGCGTCTTCGCGGCGAAACCTTCGTAGACGTCGCCGTTGAACGCGAGCACCGCCTGCTTCGAATTGCGCGTATCGAAAGTCGTCGACCAGTCTGCGTAGCGCTGAAAATTCAGCGCCGCGAGCTGATCCGAAATGCCCATCATGCCGCCGATCTGCTGCGGCGAGAGTTCGCGCAGTCCGTCGATCAACTCGGCGGCGTCATCGACGAACTGGGGCAGCGTGTGCTTCCTGATATGGGCAGGCGTCTCGTAGTCGAGCGATTTGGCGGGAGAGAGAACGATTATCATGGAGGCTCGCCGGCACCCCGCCGGCGATCATTGGCATAAACCCCAGATTGTATCGAATGGACAATTCCGCCGCGCCGTTGCCATTGTCGCCGCCGATGCGCGTCGTGCTCGATTCGAATGTGTGGATCGACATCCTCGTATTCGACGACCCCGCTACGCGTCCCATCCACGCGGCCCTCGAAGCCCGCACGCTCGAAGCGCTGATCGACGCGCGCTGCCTGCGCGAGCTCACGCGCGTGCTCGACTATCCGCAGTTCGTGCGCATGGAGATCGACAAGGCAGCCGCGCTCGCGACCGTCACGCGACTGTCGACGCTCGTCGCCGCGACCATCGAAGAAGGCGAGCGAGCGCTGCCCAAATGCCGCGACCGCGACGACCAGAAATTTCTCGAGCTCGCGCACGCGTCGGGCGCCGAATGGCTCGTCTCGAAAGATCGCGCGGTGCTGAAGCTCGCACGCCGCATCGCGCGCGACTTCGCCTTTCGCATCGCCGAACCGAAACCCTTCGTGCTCGAGTTAGAAGCACAGACGGCCATCGGCTGATGCTGTCTTAAAATAGCCGCGAGCCCTCTTCCACGTCCATATCATCATGAACGCCACGCACGAATTGCCGCCGACACCGCCCGAGCTTTCTTTCCCGTCGCGTCTGCCCAATGTGGGCACGACCATCTTCACCGTGATGAGCGCGCTCGCGACGCAAAAAGGCGCGGTGAATCTCGGTCAGGGTTTCCCCGATTTCGACTGCGATGCGCGCATCGTCGATGCGGTCGCCGGCGCGATGCGCGACGGCCACAATCAATATCCGCCGATGGCGGGCGCCGCGCCCTTGCGGCAGGCGATCGCGCGCAAGATCGACGCGCTCTACGGCCGCGCCTATGACCCGGACACGGAGATCACCGTGACCGCCGGCGCGACGCAGGCGCTGCTCACGGCCATCCTGTGCTGCGTGCATCCGGGCGATGAAGTCATCGTCATCGAGCCGATGTACGACAGCTATGTGCCGTCGATCGAGCTCGCGGGCGGCAAGCCGGTGTTCGTGTCGCTCGAAGCGCCCGACTACGCGCTGCCCTTCGACAAGATCGCCGCCGCGATCACGCCGAAGACGCGGCTGCTGATGATCAACACGCCGCACAACCCGACCGGTCGCGTGTGGCGCGCCGAGGACATGAAAAAGCTCGAGGAGATCGTGCGCGACACCAACGTGCTGATCGTCTCCGACGAAGTCTACGAGCACATGGTCTACGACGGCGCACCGCACGAAAGCGTGTCGCGCTACCCGGAACTGGCCAAGCGCAGCTTCGTCGTGTCGAGCTTCGGCAAGACCTTTCACGTGACCGGCTGGAAAGTGGGCTACGTGGCCGCGCCCGCCGCGCTCACCGCCGAATTCCGCAAGGTGCACCAGTTCAACGTGTTCACGGTGAACACGCCGATGCAGATCGGCCTCGCGCACTATCTCGAAGATCCGAAGCCGTACCTCGAACTGCCGTCCTTCTATCAGAAGAAGCGCGACTTCTTCCGCGCGGGACTTGCGAACACGCGCTTCTCGCTTCTGCCTTGCGACGGCACGTACTTCCAGTGCGTCGATTACTCGAAGATCAGCGACTTGCCCGAAGCCGAGTTTTCGCAATGGCTCACGAGCGAAATCGGCGTGGCCGCGATTCCCGTGTCGGCGTTCTATCACGAGAGCCACGAATCGGGCGTCGTGCGCTTTTGCTTCGCGAAGAAAGAAGAAACGCTCGCGCTTGCGCTCGAACGTCTCGCCAGACTCTGAGCGACGGCGCCCCTGCCGAGCCGCATCGAACCCGACGCCACGCGCGTTCCCATCCCCGAGGAGCAGAACCGCATCATGAGCCAGCACGCATACAGGATCGAGACGCTCGGCATCGTCGGCAGCGGCGCGATGGGGCGCGGCATCGCGCAGATCGCGGCGCTCGGCGGGCTGAACGTGCATATCTACGACACGAATCCGAAAGCGCTCGCCGCCGCGCGCGAATATCTGTCGGAGACGTTCGCGAAGCTCACCGCCAAGGGCAAGCTCAAGGAAGCCGACGCGCACGCGGCGCTCGCGCGCATCCGCGATGCGGGCGACACGAGCGAGCTGTCCGATTGCGACGCCATCGTCGAGGCGATCGTCGAGAACTTGGACATCAAGCGCGAATTATTCCGCGAACTCGAAGCCGTGGTCGGCGAGCATTGCATTCTCGCGTCGAATACCTCGTCGCTGTCGATCACCGCGATCGCCGCCGGCTGCGCGCATCCCGGGCGGGTCGCGGGCTTTCACTTCTTCAACCCCGTGCCGCTGATGCGTGTCGTGGAAGTCATCGACGGCCTGCGCGGCGATCCGCGCGCCGGCGATGCACTCATGGACCTCGCGCGCCGCGTGGGACACACGCCGGTGCGCGCGAAGGACATGCCGGGCTTCATCGTCAATCATGCCGGGCGCGGCATGAACACCGAGGGCCTGCGCGTGGCGAGCGAAGGCGTCGCGAGCTTCGCGGATATTGACCGCATCATGCGCGAGCAGGCGGGCTTTCGCCTCGGGCCGTTCGAGTTGCTCGATCTCACCGCGCTCGACGTCTCGCATCCGGTGATGGAATCGATCTATCACCAGTTCTATGAAGAGCCGCGCTTCAGGCCCTCGCCGATCACCGGCACGCGGCTCGCCGGCGGCCTCATCGGGCGCAAGGCGGGCGAAGGGTTTTATCGCTATGTCGACGGCAAGCAGGACATGCCGCCGGAACCCGCCGCGCCCACGCAACTGCCAACGCGCGTCTGGATAAGCCGGGCGTCGCACGCCGGACGCGAGGACGTGCTCAAGCTGATCGCCCGATGCGATTGCTCCGTGCATATAGACGCGGGCCACACGCCCGAGCCGGATTCGCTGATCCTCGTGACGCCGCTCGGCTTCGATGCGACGACCGCGGCCGTCAACGAACATCTCGATGCAACACGCGTCGTGGCCGTCGATACGCTTTTCCCGCTCGATACCGTCGCGCGCCGCACGATCATGACGACGCCCGCGACCGCGCCCGCCATGCGCGACGCCGCGCACGCCCTCTTCTCCTTCGACGGCGTGCCCGTCACCGTGATCCGCGATTCGACGGGCTTCGTCGCGCAGCGCGTCGTGGCGACAATCGTAAACATCGGCTGCGATATCGCGCAGCAAGGCATCGCCACGCCCGAGGACATCGATCTCGCGGTGATGCTGGGCCTCGGTTATCCGCGCGGCCCGCTCGCGCTCGGCGATGCCATCGGCGCGACGACCATCCTGACGATCCTGCGCAACATCCACGCCGTGCTCGGCGACCCGCGCTACCGGCCGGCGCCCTGGCTCACGCGGCGGGCGCAGCTCGGACTTTCGCTTACCCATATCGAGGAGCTCAGATGAGCGCCGAACTACTGACCGACCGTCCCGCGGGCAGCGACACCACGCTCGTGCTCATGTTGTCCAATCCCGGCGCGCGCAACGCGCTGCATCCGGACATGTACGCCGCCGGCATCGAGGCGTTGAATACGGCGGAGCGCGACAACACCGTGCGCGCGATCGTGCTGACCGGCGCCGACAACTTCTTCTGCGCGGGCGGCAATCTGAATCGCCTGCTCGAGAACCGTGCGCAGGATCCGTCGGTGCAAGGCGCGAGCATCGACATGCTGGCGGAATGGATCAGCGCGCTGCGTGCATCGACAAAACCGGTGATCGCGGCGGTAGAAGGCGCGGCGGCGGGCGCGGGCTTTTCGCTTGCGCTCGCGTGCGATCTGATCGTCGCCGCCGACGACGCCAGGTTCGTCATGTCGTATGCGCGCGTCGGCCTCACGCCTGACGGCGGCGCTTCGTGGTTCCTGTCGCGCGCGCTGCCGCGCACGCTCGCGAGCGAAGTGCTGCTCGAAGCGAAGCCGATCGGCGCGGCGCGGCTGCATGAAGTCGGCGTCGTGAACCGGCTGACGAAAAAAGGCATCGCGCTCGATGCGGCCATCGCCTGGGCCGACGATCTCGGCAGCGTGTCGCCCAAAGCGATGGCGCGCATCAAGTCGCTGATCAACGCCGCCGACGTGCAGCCGCTCGACGCGCATCTCGACATGGAACGCGACAGCTTCGTCGATGCGCTCCATCACGGCGACGCGCTCGAAGGCATCACCGCGTTCCTCGAAAAGCGCCAGCCGAATTATCGTTAAGCCCATGGCTCATTACGAATTGCCCAGGCGCCGCCGCATCTTCCTGATGCGTCATGGCGACGTCACGTACTTCGACGACAGCGGCCGCGCGATCGATCCCGAAAGCGTCCCGCTCAACGAACGCGGACGCGAGGAAGCGAGCGCGGCGGGCCGCGAGTTCGCCGCGCAAAAGATTCGCTTCGATCGCGTGATCGTGAGCGGATTGCCGCGCACGGTGGAAACGGCGCGGCGGGTGCTCGCGGAAACGGGTCAATCGATCGACCCGGAAATCTGGCCCGAGTGGCAGGAAATTCGCGGCGGCAAACTCAAGGACCTCACGACGTCGGACATCGAGCGCGCGTTTCTTTCCGTGTTCGATGGCGTCGTGCCCGAAGAGACACGATTTCTCGGCGGCGAGACGATCGGCGAGTTGCTCGATCGCGCGCTGCCTGCGGTTGCGCGCCTGCGCGAGGACCGCTCGTGGGACACGGTGCTGCTCGTGCTGCATGGCGGCGTCAATCGCGCGCTGCTCTCGCACGCGATCACCGCCGGCGGCCGCGCGTTCTTCGGACATCTGTCGCAGGCGACGGGCTGTATCAACGCGCTCGACGTCGGCGACAAGTCCGGCGACTGGGTCGTGCACGCGATCAATCATTCGCCGCCGTCGCCGCTGCACGCCGACGTGCGCAACACGACGATGGAACTGCTCTATGCGCAGTTCGTTCGCTACAAGCCCGGCGACATGGACTGACGGCGCCGCGCAAAAACGGGAGGAGACGATGCAGGACGAACAACAGAAGAAGCACTCCGATTTCTCCGCGTTCGAAGGAACGCGCCCGGTGCAGGACAACCAGCGTTTCGATGCCCATGCCCTTTCGACATGGCTCGCAGCGCATGTCGACGGCTTCGGCGGTCCGTTGACCGTCGAGCAATTCGCGGGCGGTCAGTCGAACCCGACGTTCAAGCTCGTCACGCCCGCCCGCAGCTATGTGATGCGCGCGAAGCCGGGACCCGCGGCGAAACTTTTGCCTTCCGCGCATGCAATCGAGCGCGAGTATCGCGTGATGGACGCGCTCGCATCCACCGATGTCCCCGTCGCGCGCATGCTCGCGCTGTGCGAGGACGAGAGCGTGATCGGCCGCGCGTTCTACGTGATGGAGTTCGTGCAGGGCCGCGTCCTCTGGGACCAGTCGCTGCCGGGCATGACGCCCGCCGAACGCGCCGCGATCTATGACGAAACGAATCGCGTGATCGCAGCACTTCATACGGTCGATGTCGAAGCCGCCGGGCTGTCGAGCTACGGCAAGCCGGGCAATTACTTCGAGCGGCAAATCGGGCGGTGGAGCAAGCAGTACGTCGCGTCGGAAACCGGGAAGATCGAGGCGATGAATCGCCTGATCGAATGGCTGCCGCAGCAGATTCCGCAGATGCAAGGCGCGCGCGTCAGTGTCGTGCATGGCGACTATCGGCTCGACAATCTCATCTTTCATCCGAGCGAGCCGCGCGTGCTTGCCGTGCTCGACTGGGAATTGTCGACGCTCGGCGATCCCCTCGCCGACTTCGCGTATCACTGCATGGCATGGCATGTCGATCCGTCGCAGTTTCGCGGCATCGCCGGGCTCGACTGGGCCGCGCTCGGCATCCCTGATGAAACCGCCTACGTGAAGCGCTACTGCGAACGCACGGGCTTCACGATCGAAGGCGACTGGAACTTCTATCTCGCCTACAACATGTTCCGCATCGCCGCGATCCTGCAAGGCATCATGAAGCGCGTCGTCGATGGCACGGCCGCGAGCGCGCAAGCCGTCGATGCGGGCAAGCGCGCGCGGCCGATGGCCGAACTTGCGTGGCAATACGCGCAGAAAGTCGGCCGATAAAAGCCAGGGAGACGAAAGGCATGAACTTCGACTACACGCCCAACGTGCAAGCATTGCGCGAAAGGCTGCTCGCGTTCTTCGATGCGCACATCTATCCGAACGAACGCGCTTACGCCGACGAAATCGCGACGAATCGCGCGGCGGGCAATGCATGGACGCCGACGCGACTGATCGAAGGCCTGAAGGAGAAGGCACGCGCCGAAGGACTCTGGAATCTCTTTCTGCCTGCATCGGAACGCGGCGCAGGCCTGACGAATCTCGAATACGCGCCGCTCTGCGAAATCATGGGCCGCGTGCCGTGGGCGCCGGAAGTGTTCAACTGCAGCGCGCCCGACACGGGCAACATGGAAACCATCGAGCGCTACGGCAGCGACGCGCAGAAGGCCCAATGGCTCGAACCGCTGTTGCGCGGCGAAATCCGCTCGGCGTTTCTGATGACCGAGCCGGAAGTCGCCTCGTCGGATGCGACCAACATCCGGTGCAGCATCGTGCGCGACGGCGACAGCTATGTCATCGACGGCCACAAGTGGTGGTCATCGGGCGCGGGCGATCCGCGCTGCAAGGTGTATATCGTGATGGGCAAGACCGACCCGCAAGCGCCCAGGCACACGCAACAGTCGATGATTCTCGTGCCCGCCGATGCGACCGGCATCACGGTGCATCGGCCGCTGAATGTCTTCGGTTACGACGATGCCCCGCACGGCCACATGGACATCACGCTCGATAACGTGCGCGTGCCGTCGACGAACATGCTGCTGGGCGTTGGGCGCGGCTTCGAAATCGCGCAAGGCCGTCTCGGGCCGGGGCGCATTCATCATTGCATGCGCCTGATCGGACTCGCGGAACGCGCGCTGGAGCTGATGACGAAGCGCACGCTCGGGCGCGTCGCGTTCGGCAAGCCGATCGCGCACCACGGCGTGACGCAAGAGCGCATCGCCGAGGCGCGCATCATGATCGAGCAGGCTCGGCTTCTGACGCTCAAGGCCGCATACATGATGGACACCGTCGGCAACAAGGGCGCGCGCGGCGAGATCGCGATGATCAAGGTCGTGGCGCCGAACGTCGCGTGTCAGGTCATCGACTGGGCGATCCAGGCGCATGGCGCTGGCGGCGTCTGCGACGACTTTCCGCTCGCATATGCGTATGCGTCGGCCCGCACGCTGCGGCTCGCCGACGGCCCCGACGAAGTGCATCGCAACGCCATCGCGAAACTGGAGTTCGGCAGATACGCCGACGTCTGAAGAACTTAGAACGCGTGCCGCGTGATGAACTCCGCGACGCACGCGGGCTTAGCGGCGCCTTCGCATTCGACCGTGACGAGCCAGGTCACCTGCACGCTGCCCGCTTCGACTTCGACCGCCTGGTCGATCGCAAAGACCGCGCGCAGACGTACGCCGACGCGCACGGGCGAGATGAAGCGCACCAGATTCATGCCGTAGTTCACGCTGATGCGCGCGGCGAGCGGCACGCATTGCAGAAGCCACATCGGTACGAGCGAGAGCGTGAGAAAGCCGTGCGCGACGGTGCCGCCGAACGGCGACTCCCGCCCGGCGCGTTCTGCATCGACGTGGATCCATTGATGATCGTCGGTGGCGTCGGCGAAGCGGTTCACGCGCGCCTGATCGATCGTCGTCCATTCGCGTTCGTAGCGTGCGACGCCCGCCGCCGCGAACACGTCCGCGACGCTCTTCAGCGACGCGACACTCATGCCTGCGCACCCGGATTGCGCAGGCCGAAGAGCGCGGCCGAATCCACCGTGAGCACGAGTTCGCCGTGCTGGTTGTGGGCTTCCCAGCGCGTCTGCACGATACCGCGATCCGGCTTGCTCTTCGACACGCGCTTGTCGAGCACGCGCACGGTGAGCCGTACCGTATCGCCGACGCGCACGGGCTTGATCCAGCGGATGTTATCGAGGCCGGGCGAGCCCATCGAGGTCGAATCGGCGATCATGTCGCGCACGAGGATGCCCATCATCGCGGAACACGTGTTCCAGCCGCTCGCGACGAGTCCGCCGAAATGCGACGCTTCGCCCGCCGCTTCCGACAGGTGAAAAGGCTGCGGATCGTAACGCTCGGCGAATCCGACGATCTCTTCTCTCGTGAACGTATGCGCGCTCAGCTGAACGGCGCTGCCGATATCGAAATCCTCATAAGCGTATGTCATGCAAAAGCTCCTCGATGGGCGTCAGTCTTCGGTAACGGAAAAAGTGGGAAGCGCTGCGAAGCGCGCGAGATGATGATCGACATCGCCGAGCGTCGTCTCGATGATCGACAGGCGCTTGAACCAGTGCGCCGCGGGCAGTTCGTTGGTCATGCCCATGCCGCCGTGCAACTGCACCGCCTGTTGCCCGACGAAGCGCGCGGCCTGACCGACGCGCGCCTTCGCCGCCGAGACGGCTTGCGCGCGTGTCACGGCATCGTCGCTCGCGTAACGCGCGGCGGCCAGATAGGTGATCGAGCGCGCTTGCTCCGTGTGGATCAGCATGTCGACCATGCGATGCTGCAGCGCCTGAAAGCGCGCGATCGGCATGCCGAACTGCTGGCGCGCCTTCGTATAGTCGACGGTCGCGCGATTGAGCGCATCGAGTGCGCCGAGCGCTTCCGCGCAGAGCAGAAACGTCGCGTAGTCGGCGATGCGCCCGAAAGTCGCGGCGCCCGTATCGCGGCCAGCAAGGCGCGTCGCGGGTGTTGCGTCGAAGGTGAGCGTCGCGGCGCGTTGCCCGTCGATCGTGCGGTACTCGGTGATGCCGACGTTCGCCGCATCCTTCCCGACGATGAACAGCGCCACTTCGCCTTCCACGCGCGCCGGCACGATCCAGTAATCGGCCTGCGCGCCGTGCTGGACCATCGACTTCGTGCCAGCCAGCGTGAAGCGCTCGCCTTCGCCGCTCGCGATCGTGCGCAGATCGAAGAGATCGTATCGCGCATGCGGCTCGTGGAACGCGACCGAAAGACGTATCTCGCCGCGCGCGGCGCGTTCGAGCAACTCCCCCGCGATCGCACTGCCCTTGTGCTCACCGAGCCGCAGCGCTTCGATACCCGCGGCCGTCGCCCAATACGGTTCGACGACGAGTGCACGTCCGAGCTCCTGCATCACGACGAGCATGTCGACCGGACCGCCGTCGAAGCCGCCGTGCGCTTCCGGAACGGGCAGCGCGAGCAAACCGAGTTCGGCGAACGCGCGCCAATGTTTTTCATCGGCGCCCGCCTCCGACGCGACGATCTTCTGCCGCGCATCGAACGCATATTCCTTGTCAAGATAACGGCGCAGCGCATCGCGGAACTGTTGCTGTTCATCGCTGAAAGTGAAGTCCATGCGCGCTCCTCAAAGTCCCAGAATCATCTGCGCGATGATGTTCTTTTGAATCTCGTTCGAGCCGCCGTAGATCGATGTCTTGCGGAAGTTGAAGTAGTACGCTGCGAGCGGCGCGGCATCGTCGTCGCCCGTGACGCTATGCGGACGCTCGCCTTCGAGGAATGCGGGATCGAAAGCGGCTGCCTGCGGGCCGATTGCTTCAACCATCAGCTCGGTCAGCGCCTGCTGCACTTCGGTGCCCTTGATCTTCAGCATGGACGCTTCCGGACCCGGACCTTGGCCGCCCGCCTCGCTCGCGACCACGCGTTGAACCGTCACTTCGAGCGCCATTAATTCGATGTCGAGCGCGGCGATTTTCGCGGCGAAGAGCGGATCGTGCAGGAGCGGCTTGCCGCCTTTGTTGCGGTTCAACGCGAGTCGCTTGAGAAACAGCAACTCGCGCTTGGACTGCCCGACACGCGCGATGCCCGTGCGCTCGTGTCCGAGCAGATACTTTGCATAGGTCCAGCCGCGATTTTCCTCACCGACGAGATTGTCCGCCGGCACTTCGACGTCCTCGAAGAAGACCTCGTTGACTTCGTGATCCTCGTCGAGCGTGATGATGGGCCGCACGGTGATGCCCGGCGTCTTCATGTCGATCAGAAGGAACGAGATGCCTTCCTGCTTCTTCGCTTCAGGGTCGGTGCGCACGAGGCAGAACATCATGTCGGCATGCTGGCCGAGCGTGGTCCAGGTCTTCTGCCCGTTCACGATGTAGTGCTCGCCGCGCCGCTCGGCGCGTGTGCGCAGCGAGGCGAGATCGGAACCCGAGCCGGGTTCCGAGTAGCCTTGGCACCACCAGTCGGTGCCGTCAAGGATGCGCGGGAGATAGCGGGATTTCTGAACAGCGCTGCCGTACTTCATCAGCACCGGCGCGACCATCGATACGCCGAAGGGCAGGACCATCGGCGCGCCGGCGCGGGCGCACTCCTCGTCCCAGATGTGTTGTTGCGTCACGTCCCAGCCGGGGCCGCCATATTCCTTCGGCCACGCGACCGCCGACCAGCCGCGCGCCGCGAGCAGCTTGTGCCAGCTCGTGTAATCGTCGCGGGTCAGACGCTTGTGATGGAGAACTTTTTCGCGCAGCGCGCCTGGGAGGCTGGCTTCGAGCCAGATGCGGACATCAGCGCGAAAGGCGTCGTCGGCGGGGGAATAACTGAGGTTCATGCGCGGTGTCTCCCTTATGGCCCGTTCAGGAGCCAGAAGACGCCGCGCTCAAGCCTTACTGCAGCGGCTCTTTTAAAGCTTCCGGAACAGGCAACGGCATCACGTCGATCCCTTCCTCGAGCAAGGCATGCGCGTCTTCGGGCGTCGTGATGCCGCGAATGTTGCGCGCCGGCGCCTCGTTGTAATGAATGCGCCGCGCCTCCTCGGCAAACCGCTCGCCCACGTTTTCGGTCTTCTCGATCAACTCACGCATGAACTTCAAAGCGCGTGCCTGAAGTGCCGCCGCCTCGGGCGCGGCTTGCGCCTGCGTACGCTGCGGCGCCGCCTCGCCTCGCGCCGACGAAAGATTCAGGCGCGGCGCGGACGGCATGCGGCTCACGTCCGTCTCCGAGCAAACCGGACACGCAACCAGTTTGCGCGACAACTGCGACTCGAAGTCCTCGGTCGAGGCGAACCAGCCTTCGAACCGATGTTCGCGCGAGCACTTTAAATCGAGGACCTTCATGCTGATGGGGCTTCGTTGAAGTTTATCTCAAAGTCGCGATTTATGAACGATCGTTCCAAAATTCGGGCGAATGAGAACGATCGCCGGGCGACGAAATACCCATTCTAGCCGGTCAGCTCACTCGACGCTCTTGCTGACGCAAAAACGACAAAAGCGGCCCTCGGGGCCGCTTCTGCATGGATCAATCAGGCAACGCTCAGTCCGTGATCGTCTCGCCCAGCTTCCACTCGCCCGAACGGAGCTTCTCCAGCCAGAAGACGCCGATTATCGTCTTCACGTCGCTGATGCTGCCGTCCTTCACCCAGTTCAACAGTTGAACTTCATCGGCGATGAAGGTTTCGAGGAACTCGCCTTCGTCGAGCCTGGCATCGCCCGCTTGCAGGCCGCGCGCGAGATAGATGTCGATGAACTCGGTCGAATACGAAATCACCGGATGGATGCGCGTGAGGAACGTCCACTCCCGCGCGGTGTAGCCCGTCTCTTCCTGCAGCTCGCGCTTTGCGCACGTCAGTTCGTCTTCGTTGGGATCGAGCTTGCCCGCCGGAAATTCGAGCAGCACGCGGCCCACGGGATAACGGAACTGGCGTTCGAGCAGCACGCGGCCGTCGTCGAAGACCGGCAGGATCACCACGGCACCCGGATGCTCGACGAATTCGCGCGTCGCGTGCTTGCCGTCGGGCAATTCCACGGTATCGCGCTTCAACGTGAGGAATTTGCCCTCGTGCAACGTGACGCTTTCGACCTTCCTTTCGATGAGGCCGTCATCGTTGCCGGGAATCGAGGATTGATCTGCCATCTTGAGCCCTGTGCTTTCAAAGCAAACACGCCGCTGACGGCGAAAAACCGTCAGCGGCGTTTGACGAGATACTGATACGTGAAGCCCGGGAAGGCCAGCACGATGAAGAGACTGAAGGTAACGGCATAAAACTGCCATCCCTGATCGAATCGGTTGCCGGCGCGCGCTTCGAGCATGAAGCCAAGCGCGCCCACCACGAAGTAGAGAACGATCAGCTCGCCGATGCGAATCCACGCGCTCTTCTTCGCCGCCTTGCCTCCCGTCGACGCCGCAAGGCGCAACGGGGCGACGGCAAAGAGACGCTGATTCAGGAACGGCACATTCGCGAGAACGATCGCCAACAGGACGATGAACCAGCCTGCCGCCGACATTACAGGGGCAGCGTATGCGAGATCGCCGTCAGGCACGCCGTCATCAGCGGACCCGGCACGAGGCCGAGCACCAGCACGGCGAGACCGTTGAACGCGAGCAGCGAGCGGTTCAGGCCGCCGGCAACGATCGGCGATGCGTCTTGCGGCGCGTCGAAGTACATCAGCTTCACGACACGCAAGTAGTAGAACGCGCCCACGAGCGAGGTCATCACGGCGAGGACGGCGAGCCACGTGAGGCCGGCGTTCATCGTCGCTTCGAGCACGGCGAGCTTCGCGTAGAAACCGACCGTCGGCGGAATGCCGGCGAGCGAGAACATCATGATCATCATGACGAACGCGAATACCGGGCTGCGCTGGTTCAGACCTTTGAAGTCCTCGAGCATTTCGGCTTCGAAGTCGCGGCGCGCGAGCAGCATCACCACGCCGAACGTGCCGAGCGTCGTCACGAGATAGATGATGCTGTAGAACATCGCCGAGCTATACGCGCCGGCCGCGCCCGCCACCTTGCCGTCGACCACGCCAGCGAGCAAGCCGAGCAGCACGAAACCCATGTTGGAGATGGCTGAGTAAGCCAGCATCCGCTTGATGTTCTTCTGCACGATACCCGTGATGTTGCCGACGATAAGCGACAACGCCGCGAGAATCACGAGCATTTCTTGCCAGTCCACCGCGAACGGCAGCAGGCCCATCACGAGGAAGCGCAGGCCCCACGCGAAGGCTGCGACCTTCGGGCCGCCGCCGGTGAGCAGCGTCATCGCGGTCGGTGCGCCTTGATACACGTCAGGCACCCACATGTGGAACGGCACGGCGCCCATCTTGAAGGCGACACCCGCCACGACGAAGATCACGCCGAACAGCAGAACGGCATCGTTGATACGGCCCGAAGCGACGGCCTTCAGCACTTCGTTCAGCTCGAGCGAGCCGGTTGCGCCGTACAGCATCGAGATGCCGTACAGCAGGAAACCGGATGCGAGCGCGCCGAGCACGTAGTACTTCATCGCCGATTCATTTGCCTGCGGCGAATCCTTGCGCAGCGCGATGACCGCGTACAGCGACAGCGACATCAGTTCGAGGCCGAGATACAGCGTAAGGAAGTTGTTGCCCGAAATCATCACGCACTGCCCGAGCAGCGAGAACATGCCAAGCAGGAAGAAGTCGCCGCGGAACAGGCCGCGGTCTTCCAGATACTTCTTCGAATAGATGATCGACACCGCGTAGCCGAGACAGACCACCGCCTTCATCGCGCTCGCGAACGGATCGACGATATACATGCGCGTGAAGAAGTAATGCGGCGTCGGATCGAGCGCCGTGACGGCGAACCACACGCCGACGACGATCGTCGAGACGAGCGCGATCAGATACGTCGTGCCGCGGCTCTTCTCGCCGAACATCGTGTCGTTCAGCCAGGCCAGCACGACCGCGGCCATCAGGATCGCGTCAGGCCAAAGGGTACTCATAGAGGCGTTTTGCATGATCTTTTAGTTCCTCCGCACGACGTTACTGAGCCAGCGGCAGCTTGGACTGCGCGACGTGGGAGAGCAGGTTTGCCACCGATTCGTGCATCACATCGGTAAAGGGCTTCGGATGCAGGCCCATATACAGCGTGAAGAGTGCGAGCACGGCGAGCATCAGGAATTCGCGCTTGTTGATGTCCTTGAGCTTCGCGACGTGGTCGTTCGCAACCGCGCCGAAGTACACGCGCTTGTACATCCACAGCGTGTAGGCCGCGCCCAGAATCAGCGTGAACGTGGCGAGGAAGGCAATCCAGAAGTTGTACTTCACGGCCGCCAGAATCACCATGAATTCACCGACGAAACCCGAGGTGCCCGGCAGACCGCAGTTGGCCATCGCGAAGAGCATCGCGAACGCGGCGAACTTCGGCATCGTGTTGACGACACCGCCGTAATCCGCGATCTGACGTGAGTGGACGCGGTCATAGAGCACGCCGATCGAAAGGAACATCGCGCCGGAGATGAAGCCGTGCGAGATCATCTGGATGATCGCGCCTTCGACGGCGAGCTGGCTCGACGGCCCGAACATGAAAAAGCCGAGCGTGACGAAGCCCATGTGCGCAATCGACGAATACGCGACGAGCTTCTTCATGTCAGCCTGCACCAATGCGACGAGACCGATGTAGATCACCGCGATCAGCGACAGCGTGATGACGACAGGAGCCAGGAAGTGGCTCGCGTCGGGCGCGATCGGCAGCGAGAAGCGCAGGAAACCGTACGCGCCGAGCTTCAGCATGATCGCGGCCAGCACGACCGAGCCGCCTGTCGGCGCTTCCACGTGCGCGTCCGGCAACCACGTGTGCACCGGCCACATCGGCACCTTCACGGCGAACGCCAGGAAGAACGCGATGAAGAGCAGCACCTGCGGCGTCATGTCGAGCTTCGCGGCTTGCCACGTAGCGAGATCGAACGTATGCGTCTGCGTGTAGAGGTACAGCAACGCAACCAGCATCAGCAGCGAGCCGGCCAGCGTGTACAGGAAGAACTTGAACGCCGCATACACGCGATTCGGGCCGCCCCAGACGCCAATGATGATGTACATCGGGATCAGCGTGGCTTCGAAGAACACGTAGAACAGCAGGCCGTCCGCAGTCGAAAACACGCCGATCATGATGCCCGAGAGAATCAGGAACGCGGCCATGTACTGCGACACGCGTTCCGTGATCACTTCCCAACCGGCGATCACGACGATCACCGTGATGAGCGCGGTCAGCACGACGAACCACATCGAGATGCCATCGACACCGAGGTGGTACGTGATGTTGAAGCGTTCGATCCAGTTCGACTGCTCGACGAACTGCAGCGCGGCCGTGGACGTATCGAAGCCGGTGATGAGCGGAATCGTGACGATCAGGCCGAGCACCGAGCCGATCAGCGCCACCCAGCGCGCGGGCGCCGGGTTCTGATCGTTACCAACTGCGAGTACCAGCAGGCCGAAAATGATCGGCAGCCAGATCGCGACACTGAGAATCGGAAAAGAGTGCATAGGATCCCTCGCCTTATTTGCCGCCGAGCGTCACAAACAGGGTCAGGAGCCCCAACATGCCGATAATCATGGCGAACGCGTAGTGATAGATGTAACCGGATTGAAGGAAGCGGATCACACCGGCGAACCAGCCCATGAACCGCGCACTGCCGTTGACGATGCCGTCGATGACGACCACATCGCCCTCTTTCCACAGACCGCGGCCGATGGCGACCGCGCCCTTCGCGAACACGACCTCGTTGATCTTGTCGCAGTAGTACTTGTTGTCGAGCAGCACGTAGATCGGACGGAAGGTCTTCGCGACGACCGCCGGCAGATCCGGACGCTTCATATAGAAGAACCACGCGACGATCACGCCCAGCGCCGCGAGCCACACCGGACCCGGCGTGATGATGCCGTGCAGCGCCATCGCGACCCAGCCGTGAAACTCTTCGGCCATTTCCTTCAGGCCTTCGTGGTTCTCGCCGATGAAGATCACCTTGTCGAACGCCACGCCGTGCGCGAAGAAGTCACCATAGATCATCGGGCCGATCATGATCGCGCCGATGATGATCGACGGAATCGCGAGCAGCACGAGCGGCAGCGTCACCACCCAAGGGGTTTCGTGCGGAACATGCGGACCATGACCGTGATCATCGTGATGACCGTGCGTGTCATGACCGTGGCCGTGCGCCTCCGCCTGGCCCATCGGCGAGTCGGGATGCTTCGGACCGCGGAAGCGCTCGTCGCCATGGAACACCATGAAATACATGCGGAACGAGTACAGCGACGTGACGAACACGCTCGCGACCACCGCGAAGTACGCGAAGCCCGAGCCCGCCAGATGCGAGTACTTCACCGCTTCGATGATCGAATCCTTCGAGTAGAAGCCCGAGAAGAACGGCGTGCCGATGAGCGCGAGCGAGCCGATCAGCGATGTGATCCAGGTGATCGGCATGTATTTGCGCAGGCCGCCCATATTGCGCATGTCCTGATCGTGGTGCATGCCGATGATGACCGAACCCGCGCCGAGGAACAGCAGCGCCTTGAAGAACGCGTGCGTGCCGAGGTGGAACACGGCGACCGGATAAGCCGATACGCCGAGCGCAACCGTCATGTATCCGAGCTGCGAGAGCGTCGAGTACGCGACCACGCGCTTGATGTCGTTCTGGACGACGCCGAGGAAGCCCATGAACAAGGCCGTGATCGCGCCGATCACCGTGACGAAGGAGAGCGCCGCATCCGAGTGCTCGAAGAGCGGCGACATGCGCGTCACCATGAAAATGCCGGCCGTCACCATGGTTGCCGCGTGGATCAGCGCGGAGATCGGCGTGGGGCCTTCCATCGAGTCCGGCAGCCAGACGTGAAGCGGGAATTGCGCCGACTTACCCATCGCGCCGATGAAGAGGCAAATGCACGCGACCGTCAGCAAGCCCCATTGCGTGCCGGGGAAGGTCATCGTCGCGAGTTTGTCGCCTTGCGCGAACACGTCGCCGTAATTCAGCGAACCGCCGAACGCGAGTAACAGGCCGATGCCCAGAAGAAAGCCGAAGTCGCCCACGCGGTTCACGATGAACGCCTTCATGTTGGCGTAGATCGCGCTCTCACGCGTGAAATAGAAGCCGATCAGCAGGTACGACACGAGACCCACCGCTTCCCAGCCGAAGAACAGTTGCAGGAAGTTGTTGCTCATGACGAGCATCAGCATCGAGAACGTGAACAGCGAGATGTACGAGAAGAAGCGCTCGTAGCCCACTTCCTCGTCCGCCATGTAGCCGATCGTATAGATGTGCACCATCAGCGAGACGAAGGTGACGATGACCATCATCATGGCCGTGAGCGAGTCGACCAGGAAGCCGACTTCCATCTTGAGCGTGCCGACGTTCATCCATTCGTAGATGGTCGCGTTGAAGCTCGCGCCATGCATCACGTCGTTAAAGACGATCGCGGAGAGGATGAACGAGACGAAGACGCCGAGAATCGTGACGCGATGCGAGCCCTTGCGCCCTACCGCCTTCCCGAATAGCCCTGCGATCAGCGAGCCGGCCAGCGGCGCCAGCGGAACCGCGAGCAGGAGGTTTTCATTGAGTGTCGTGGACATAACAGCCTAGCCTGAAATTAACCTTTGAGCTGATCGAGGTCCTCGACGTTGATCGTGTCGAGGCTACGGAACAGGGTCACGAGAATCGCGAGACCGATTGCGGCTTCAGCCGCCGCCACGGTCAGCACGAAGAACACGAAAATCTGGCCGTGTACGTCGCCCAGATAATGCGAGAAGGCGACGAAATTGGTGTTCACCGCGAGCAGCATCAATTCGATGGCCATCAGGATGATGATGACGTTGCGCCGGTTCAGGAAGATGCCGACGATGCTGATCGCAAAAAGGATCGCGCCGAGCACGAGGTAATGGGCAAGACTCAACATATTCGATTTCTCCTTCGCGCTCAGCCCTTGTTGTCGACCGTGCCCGCGCCGATGTTGCCGGTCACGGCGGGTTCCGTATTGGCGTCCGGCGCCTCTGTTTCCGACTTCATCTTCACGATGCGCACGCGGTCTTGCGCGCGCACCTTGACTTGCTGGCTGACGGTTTGCGTCTTCTTGTCCTTCTTGTCGCGGATCGTGAGCGAGATCGCCGCGATGATCGCGACCAGCAGCACGAGGCCTGCAATTTCAAACGCAAAGATGTAGTCGGTGTAGATGACCTTGCCGATCAGCTGCGTGTTCGGCATCAGTGCCGCGCCGGAAACACCCGCGCCGGCCGAAGCATCGCGCAGCGGCGTCGTCGTCGCGCCATAGCCGTGCCACAGGATCAGCGCCGTCTCGATCACGATGATTGCGCCGACGATGCTCGCGAGCGGCACGAAGCGCTTGAAGTCTCGCCGCAGGACATCGATGTTGATGTCGAGCATCATCACGACGAAGAGGAACAGCACCATCACGGCGCCTACGTACACGAGAACCAGCAGAATCGCGAGGAATTCGGCTTGCAGCAACATCCAGATCGCGGCCGCGTTGAAGAACGAGAGCACGAGGAAGAGCGCGGATGACACCGGGTTGCGCGAGGTGATCACCTTCAGCGCCGACACGGTCAGCATCAGCGCGAAGATATAGAACAGTACGGTTGTGAATTCCATGATTACCGGTTCATCGTTAGGCCATCATCAGGCATGGTGTGTCGGCACTCGTGGCGTGCTCTTCCTTTGAACGGACAGAACACGGCCTCGGCGCGCGCCGCAGTGTGCCAAACAGCAACAACAAAATCGCTCTGGCGCGATGCCGAAACGCAGGGTTCCGGCATCGAACTCGTATCAACGATAAGGCGCGTCCGCCGCCTTCGCAGCGGCGATTTCCGTTTCGTAACGATCGCCCACCGCAAGCAGCATGTCCTTCGTGAAGTACAGATCGCCGCGCTTTTCGCCGTGATATTCGAGGATATGCGTCTCGACGATCGAATCGACCGGGCAGCTCTCTTCGCAGAAACCGCAGAAAATGCACTTGGTCAGGTCGATGTCATAACGCGTCGTGCGACGGGTGTTGTCCGCGCGCGTTTCCGATTCGATCGTGATCGCCATCGCCGGGCACACCGCTTCGCACAGCTTGCAGGCGATGCAGCGCTCTTCGCCGTTCTCGTACCGGCGCAGCGCATGCAAACCGCGAAATCGCGGCGAGATCGGGGTCTTCTCTTCCGGGAACTGCACCGTGATCTTGCGCTGGAACGTGTAACGGCCCGTCAGCGCCAGACCCTTCAGCAGTTCGGTCAGGAAGAAAGTTTTGAAGAAGTTCTGAATTGCGTTCATGATGATTTCGTCCGCTCTTGTCTCTTACTTCCAGATGTTGAGCGGCGACATGATCCAGAAGCCGACAACGACCACCCAAATCACCGACACCGGCAGAAATACCTTCCAGCCGAGGCGCATGATCTGGTCGTAGCGGTAACGCGGGAAAGTCGCACGCGCCCAGATGAACACCGACAGCAGCAGGAAAACCTTGAAAACGAACCAGAATACGCCTGGAATGAACGACAGGAAGCCGAACGGCGCATCCCAACCGCCGAGGAACAGCGTCGTCGCGATCGCGGAGATCACGATCATGTTGATGTACTCGGCGAGGAAGAACAGCGCGAACGCCATGCCCGAGTAATCGATCATGTGACCCGCGACGATTTCCGATTCGCCTTCCACCACGTCGAACGGGTGACGGTTGGTTTCAGCGATGCCCGAAATGAAGTACACGACGAACATCGGCAGGAGCGGCAGCCAGTTCCACGACAGGAAGTTGACGCCCCAGCCCGCGAACATACCGCGTTGCTGCGAGTGCACGATGTCGGACATGTTCAGCGTGCCTGCGACCATCAACACCACGACGAGCGCGAAGCCCATCGAAATTTCGTAGGACACCATCTGCGCCGCGGCGCGCATCGCACCGAGGAACGCGTACTTCGAGTTCGACGCCCAGCCCGCGAGAATCACGCCGTACACGCCGATCGACGAGATGGCCATGACGTACAGCAGACCCGCGTTGACGTCCCCGAGCACCGCCTGCGCCTGGAACGGAATGACCGCCCAGACCGCGAACGCGGGCACCACGGTCATGATCGGCGCGATCACGTAGATCCATTTGCTCGCCTGCGTCGGCTGAATGACTTCCTTGAGCAGAAGCTTCAGCACGTCGGCGATCGGCTGCAGCAGACCTGCGGGACCGACGCGGTTCGGGCCGAGACGCACGTGCATCCAGCCGATGAGCTTGCGTTCCCAAAGAATCAGGTACGCCACGCACAGCAGGATGACCACCGAAACCACGAGGATGCGGACGACCGCCCACACCGTCGGCCATGCGACGCCAAGAAGCTGCGTGCCGCCTGCGTTGATCGTATCGAACAAGCCCATTTTTACGCCTTCTCCACTACCAGTTCACCGAACAGGCCGCCGAGCGCGGCGCCAGCCATCGTGCCCGCCGACACGCGGACCACCGACTCTGCGAGATTCGCGTCGCGGACCGCGGGCAACGTCACCGACAGATTGCCTTGCTTGATACGCACTGCTTCGCCGTCCTTCAGGCCGAGCTTGTCGAAGAGTGCGGTCGGCAAACCGGCGACATTCGCGTCGCGTGCGGCGGCCGTCAGATGCAGCGACGGCGCGCGGCGCACGAGCGCATCGGCGTGATAGATCGGCACATCGGCGAGACGCTGCAGGCCGCTTCCGTTCAGCGCGACATTCGATGCGGCGCGCCTGGCGCCTACCGTGGTCTTGTTCGACAGACGCGCGGTCAGTTCGCCCGTGCCGAGCGCCGCGATACGCACTTCTTCAGCCGTGTCGAACTCGAAACCCGGCAAGCCGAGGATCGTGCCCAGCACGCGCAGCACCTTCCAGCCCGGACGCGTGTCGCCCAGCGCGCGCACGACGCCATTGAACGACTGCGCCGTACCTTCCGCGTTGACGAACGTGCCCGACGTTTCCGTGAACGGGGCGATCGGCAGCAGCACGTCCGCGTAATCCATGCCGTGCCGGAACGGCGACATCACCACAACCATTTCCGCAGCCTTCAGCGCGGCGATGGCCTGGGCCGGATTGGCCGTGTCGAATTCGGGTTCCGCGTTCAGGAGCACATAGCCCTTGCGCGGCTGCTCGAACACTTCGCGTGCGTTGAGACCGCCTTCGCCCGGCAATGCATCGACGAGATGCGCGCCGACCGAGTTCGCGCCTTCCGTGAGGAAGCCGAGCGTAGCGCCGGTATTGTCGGCGATCCATTGGGCCGCCGCCTGAATCTGTGCAAAGTCCGGATGCTGAACCGCGAGATTGCCGAGCAGCACCACGCGCTTCTCACCCGCGGACAGCGATGCCGCGACATCCTTCGCCGCCGCCGACACTTCGCGGCCCGAGAACGCCTCCGGAACCGTAACGCCACGCGTTTCGGCAACCGCCGCCGCGATGCTCGCGAGCTGGTCGAGCCACGCGGACGGTGCGGCGACCAGACGGTGTGCGGTCGGGATCAGCGAATCGTCGTTGCTGGCGTTGAGGAACGTGATCTTCGCGCCGTTTTTCGCTGCCTGACGCAGACGCGCGGCGAACAGCGGATGATCGCGGCGCAGGAACGAGCCGATCACGAACGCGGTGTCGATGATCGAGAGATCCGCGATCATCGTGCCGAGCCACGGCGCTCCGATGCCGACCGGTGCCGAGAAATCGTGCTGACGCAGACGAAAGTCGATGTTCGGCGTGCCGACGCCCTCAGCCAGTTGCTTCAGCAGATGCAGTTCTTCGACCGTGCTATGCGGCGTGGCCAGTGCGGCGATGGCGTTCGCGCCATGATCCGCCTTGATGCCCTTCAGACCCTTCGCCACGTATTCGAGCGCGGTCTGCCAGTCGGTCTCGATCCAGTTGCCGCCCTGCTTGAGCATCGGCGTGGTGAGACGTTCGTCGCTGTTCAGCCCTTCGTACGAGAAGCGGTCCTTGTCGGAAATCCAGCATTCGTTGATGGCTTCGTTTTCCATCGGCAGAACGCGCATCACACGATTGTTCTTCACCTGCACGACGAGGTTCGCGCCGACGGAATCGTGCGGGCTCACCGACTTGCGGCGCGACAGTTCCCACGTCCGCGCGCTGTAGCGGAACGGCTTGCTCGTCAACGCGCCGACCGGGCACAGATCGATCATGTTGCCCGAGAGTTCCGAGTCCACCGTCTTCCCGACGAACGACGTGATCTCCGAATGCTCGCCGCGGCCCAGCATCCCGAGTTCCATCACGCCAGCGATTTCCTGGCCGAAGCGCACGCAGCGCGTGCAATGGATGCAGCGCGACATCTCTTCCATCGAGATGAGCGGACCGACGTTCTTGTGGAACACCACGCGCTTTTCTTCGCTGTAGCGCGACTGCGACTTGCCGTAACCGACGGCCAGATCTTGCAACTGGCACTCGCCGCCCTGATCGCAGATGGGGCAATCCAGCGGGTGATTGATGAGCAGGAATTCCATCACCGACTGTTGCGCCTTCACGGCCTTGTCGGAGGTGGTGCGTACGACCATGCCGGCCGAAACCGGCGTCGCGCAGGCGGGGACGGCCTTCGGCATCTTTTCGACTTCGACGAGGCACATCCGGCAATTCGCCGCAATCGACAGCTTCTTGTGATAGCAGAAGTGAGGAATGTAAGTATCGACCTTATGCGCAGCCTGGATCACCATGCTGCCTTCAGGCACCTCGACCGTCTTGCCGTCAATTTCTAGTTCAACCATGATGGATAGAGATCCTCAACCCTTGTCTCGCGCATCTGACTGCGCGCCTGATTACGCGGTAAGCGCTTCGGACGGCGCGTGATGCGCGTGCCCGCCGACGAGACAATGCTTGTGCTCGACGTGATATTCGAATTCGTCCCAGAAGTGCTTGAGCATGCCGCGCACGGGCATCGCCGCTGCATCGCCCAGCGCGCAGATCGTGCGACCCATGATGTTCTCGGCCACCGAGTTGAGCAGATCCAGATCTTCCTTGCGGCCGAGACCATGCTCGATACGGTGCACCACGCGATACAACCAGCCGGTACCCTCGCGGCAAGGCGTGCACTGGCCGCACGACTCTTCATAGTAGAAGTACGACAGGCGCAGCAGCGAGCGCACCATGCAGCGGGTTTCGTTCATCACGATCACCGCGCCCGAACCCAGCATCGAGCCGGCCTTGGCGATCGAATCGTAGTCCATGTCGGTCGCGAGCATCATGTCGCCCGGCACGACCGGTGCGGACGAGCCGCCCGGAATCACGGCCTTGATGGACTTGCCGCGCACGCCGCCCGCCAGTTCCATCAGCTTTGAGAACGGCGTGCCGAGCGGAATCTCGTAGTTGCCCGGACGATTGACGTCGCCGGACACGGAGAAGATTTTCGTGCCGCCGTTGTTCGGCTTGCCGAGCTCGAGATAATTCTGCGGGCCGATTTCAAGCAGAAACGGCACGGCCGCGAAAGTCTCGGTGTTGTTGATGGTGGTCGGCTTGCCGTACACGCCGAAGCTCGCCGGGAACGGCGGCTTGAAGCGCGGCTGACCCTTCTTGCCTTCCAGCGATTCGAGCAGCGCGGTTTCTTCGCCGCAGATATACGCGCCGTAACCATGATGCGCATACAACTCGAACGAAAAGCCTGACCCGAGAATGTTCGCGCCGAGATAGCCTGCCGCGCGCGCTTCTTCGAGCGCCGCTTCGAACACCCGATAGACTTCGAAAATCTCGCCGTGGATGTAGTTGTAGCCGACGGTGATGCCCATCGCGTACGCGCCGATGGCCATGCCTTCGATCAGCGCGTGCGGATTCCAGCGCAGGATGTCGCGATCCTTGAACGTGCCCGGCTCGCCTTCGTCCGAGTTGCAGACGAGATACTTTTGTCCCGGGAACTGACGCGGCATGAAGCTCCACTTCAGGCCAGTCGGGAAGCCCGCGCCGCCGCGGCCGCGCAGACCCGATGCTTTGACGTCGGCGATCACCTGCTCGGGCGGAATCTTCTCCTCGAGAATACGGCGCAGCTGCTTGTAGCCGCCGCGTGCAACGTAGTCCTCGAGATGCCAGTTCTCGCCGGTAAGGCCCGCGAGGATCAGCGGCTTGATGTGACGATCGTGGAGTGACGTCATTTCGAAAGTTCCTCGATCAACTGGTCGATCTTCTCGCGGCTCATGAAGCTGCACATGCGATGGTTGTTCACGAGCATCACAGGTGCGTCACCGCATGCGCCGAAGCACTCGCCTTCCTTCAGCGTGAACTTGCCGTCCGGGGTCGTCTCGCCGAAATCGATTCCAAGTTTCTGCTTGAGATACTCGGCAGCGCTGTCCGAACCGCCGTCCGGCCCGAGCTGGCAAGGCAGGTTCGTGCAGAGCGTGATCTTGTGCTTACCGACCGGCTTCAGCTCGTACATCGTGTAGAACGTGGCGACTTCCTGCACCGCGACCGGCGGCATGCTCAGGTAATCGGCCACGAACTGCATGACTTCGGGCGAGAGCCAACCATGCTCTTCCTGAGCGACAGCGAGCGCCGCCATCACCGCCGATTGCTTTTGCTCGGCGGGATACTTCGCGACCGCGCGATCGATTTCTTTCAGGCCTTCAGCTGAGATCATTTTCAGACACGACTCTTTCAATTCCTACCGAACGAAAACCTGCCGCGCCCTTCGTGTTGCGGCAGACCTGGCGTTCCTGCGGGTTCCTGTTATTGCTTTCGCGAATCCGGAACGGCGGCTCGACGAGCGCGCCGTGCAGGCGGCGATGAAATCAGCGATCGATCTCGCCGAACACGATGTCTTGCGTACCGATGATCGTCACAGCGTCGGCGATCATGTGGCCGCGCGCCATTTCGTCGAGCGATGCGAGGTGCGCATAGCCCGGCGCGCGAATCTTCAGGCGATACGGCTTGTTCGCGCCATCCGAAATCAGGTAGATGCCAAACTCGCCCTTCGGATGCTCGACCGCCGCGTACGTTTCGCCTTCCGGCACGTGGAAGCCTTCCGTGAAGAGCTTGAAATGGTGAATCAGCTCTTCCATGTTGCTCTTCATGCCGACGCGCGAAGGCGGTGCAACCTTGTGATTATCGACCATCACAGGGCCGGGATTCTTGCGCAGCCACGCAATGCACTGTTTGGCGATGCGGGTCGACTGGCGCATTTCTTCCACGCGCACGAGATAACGGTCGTAGCAATCGCCGTTCACGCCGACCGGGATATCGAAGTCGAGCTGGTCGTACACTTCGTACGGCTGCTTCTTGCGCAAGTCCCACTCGATGCCCGAGCCACGCAGCATTGCGCCGGAAAGACCCATCTGCAACGCGCGCTCCGGGCTGACCACGCCGATACCCACGAGACGCTGCTTCCAGATGCGGTTGTCGGTGAGCAGCGTTTCGTACTCGTCGACACAACGCGGGAAACGATTGAAGAAGTCCTCGATGAAGTCGAGCAACGAACCTTGACGGTTCTCGTTCATCTTGTCGAGCGCCTTCGCGTTGCGGATCTTGGATGCCTTGTATTGCGGCATTGCGTCCGGCAGATCGCGATAAACGCCACCCGGACGATAGTACGCCGCGTGCATGCGCGCGCCCGACACCGCCTCGTACACGTCCATCAGATCTTCGCGCTCGCGGAACGCGTAGAGGAAAACAGCCATCGCGCCGACGTCGAGCGCGTGCGAGCCGATCCACATCAGGTGGTTCAGCACGCGCGTAATTTCGTCGAACAGCACGCGAATGTACTTCGCGCGCACCGGCACGTCGATGCCGAGCAGCTTTTCGATGGCGAGCACATAGCCGTGCTCGTTGACCATCATCGACACGTAGTCGAGGCGGTCCATGTAGGGCACGGATTGGAGGAAGGTCTTCGTCTCGGCCAGCTTCTCGGTTGCGCGATGCAGCAGGCCGATGTGCGGGTCGGCGCGCTGGATCACTTCGCCGTCGAGTTCCAGCACAAGACGCAGCACACCGTGCGCTGCCGGGTGCTGCGGGCCAAAGTTCAGCGTGTAATTCTTGATCTCTGCCATGGCGTTCTCTTAATGTTTCAGACCGCCATAGCGATCTTCGCGGATCACGCGCGGCGTGATTTCGCGCGGTTCGATCGTCACGGGCTGATAGACCACGCGCTTCTCTTCCGGGTCGTAGCGCATTTCCACATAGCCTGAGACCGGGAAGTCCTTGCGGAACGGATGGCCGATGAAGCCGTAGTCCGTGAGAATGCGGCGCAGGTCGGGATGGCCTTCGAACACGATGCCGTAGAGGTCGAACGCTTCACGCTCGTACCAGTTCGCCGACGTCCAGATATCGACTACCGAAGGCACGATGGGCACTTCGTCGTCCGGAGCGAACACGCGCACACGCACGCGCCAGTTGTTCGTGATCGAGAGAAGATGGCTGACGGCCGCGAAACGCGGACCGTCGTAGGCACCGTCACCATAGGTCGAATAGTCGACGCCGGCGAGATCCATGAGCTGCTCGAAGCGCAGCGACGGGTCATCGCGCAGCTGCTTGCAGACGTCCAGATAGTCGACCGCCTTGACGACGACCGTCACCTGACCCAGCGACTCCGTGATGCTCTGGAGACGGCCGCCAAACGCCGTCTCGAGGTTCGCTTTGAGGGTCTCGAGTTTGCTTGCCATAGTTTGGGGAGACTCAGGCCCTTACTGACGGGCGATGGTGTTGGTGCGGCGAATCTTCGCCTGCAACTGGATCACGCCGTAGACCAGCGCTTCGGCGGTCGGAGGACAACCAGGAACGTACACGTCGACCGGCACGATCCGGTCGCAACCGCGCACGACGGAATATGAATAGTGGTAATAGCCACCGCCGTTCGCGCACGAACCCATCGAGATGACCCAGCGCGGCTCGGCCATCTGGTCGTACACCTTACGAAGCGCGGGCGCCATCTTGTTGCACAGCGTTCCGGCGACGATCATCACGTCGGACTGGCGCGGACTTGGACGAAACACCACGCCGAAACGGTCCAGGTCGTAACGGGCAGCACCCGCGTGCATCATCTCGACCGCACAGCACGCGAGACCGAACGTCATCGGCCACAGGGAGCCAGTGCGCGTCCAGTTGATGAGCTTGTCAGCCGTAGTGGTGACAAAGCCTTCCTTCAAGACCCCTTCGATACTCATTTGTTTTCCACTCCAGATGAGCAGCCAGCCAAAGCCGCCCATGAATCCGGTGATCTAACTGTCATTCCCAGTCGAGTCCGCCCTTTCTCCAGATGTAGGCGAAACCGAGCAAAAATTCGAGCAGAAAAATCATCATCGCGATGAAGCCGGGCCAGCCGATATCGCGCAGGGACACACCCCACGGGAACAGGAACGCCGTCTCAAGGTCGAAAATGATGAAAAGAATCGCGACGAGATAGTAACGCACATCGAACTTCATACGCGCGTCTTCGAAGGCTTCGAAGCCGCACTCGTAAGGCGCGTTCTTCTCCGTGTCGGGCTTGTTCGGACCGAGGATCTTGCCGATGCTGACCAACGCAATACCTAAACCAAGGCCCACTAGAAGAAACAAGAAGACGGGGTAATAGGGTGCGAGGTTCAAGGCTATCCTCTGATCGGTAGATGTGGTCTGTTATTGATTGGGGCCTTCAGCCGGGACGGACCACCCGGCGGGAGAATTCACTTGGGACCGCTCACGATATCAGCACACTGTGACAACCGCTTTGACGCTGTCGATGCTGCCGCGAAACCGTAAGGGTACTCCAGAAGTGACAATGCCAGCCGAAGCGATGCAAGCGGCTGGCATTGGATAACTTTGGTGCCGACGGCGAGACTCGAACTCGCACAGCTTTCGCCACTACCCCCTCAAGATAGCGTGTCTACCAATTTCACCACGTCGGCACTGTACTGCAATCCGGGAAAACTACTTCTAAATTGCCGCGAATCGCTTCAAGACTTGAATTATAACTGGGCCCTACGAATTGTTCAACGCACAAAATGCAAATTCTGCGAAAAATTCGTTCTGTCGTTATTTGGGCACGTCAGCGCCCGGCGCGGACGACGCGACAGGTGCAGAAGCCGGCGCGGAAGCCGCCGATGCCGCCGCCGCTGGAGCCGATGCCGGCACGGATGCGGCGCCACCGAGCACGCCGGCCGACGTTTGCGGCTTATAGCTGCCGAGATATGTCAGCGTCAGCGTCGTGATGAAGAAGACCGCGGCGAGAACAGCCGTGGTGCGCGACAAAAAGTTGGCCGAGCCCGTCGCACCGAACAGACTGCCCGATGCGCCACTGCCGAACGCCGCGCCCATGTCCGCGCCCTTGCCATGCTGAAGCAGCACGAGGCCAATAACGCCCAGCGCCGACAGCAACTGGACTACGATAATCAATGTCTTCAAATACAGCATTTCAACTCACCCGATCCCTGATGTTTCCGCGACACCTTCGTGTCGCACTATGCCCGTTCGCCTGCCCTGCCCGCCTGCCGTTCGACGCTCAATGCGTCACGGTTTGCGCCGCCCGGCAGATCGCCAGAAAATCCTTCGACTTCAACGACGCGCCGCCGATCAGCCCGCCGTCGATGTCCTTTTGCCCGAACAGCTCTTCCGCGTTTTCAGGCTTTACGCTGCCGCCATACAAAAGCGGCACGTTTGCTACCGACGCACCCTTCTCCAGCAGCTTGCGACGCAGGAATGCGTGAACGTCCTGCGCCTGGCCGGGGCGCGCGGTCTTGCCCGTGCCGATTGCCCAGACCGGTTCGTACGCGACCACGATGCCCGCCGCCTGTTCTTCGGTCAGAATCTGCAGCACGGCTTCGAGCTGCGTACCGATGATCTGCTCGGTCGTACCCGCTTGCCGCTCTTCGAGCGTCTCGCCGACACAGACGATCGGCGTGAGTCCTGCTTCGATCGCGCGCTGAGCTTTCGACGCGACGAGTTCCGGACTTTCGCGATGATACGCACGTCGCTCCGAATGCCCGACGATTGCATACGTGACGCCGAAGTCCGCCGCCATTTCCGCCGCGACTTCGCCGGTAAACGCGCCGCCCGCATGCGCCGACACGTCCTGAATGCCCCATTGCACGACCGAGCCGCTCAGAAGCGCCTGCGATTGTGCGAGATAAGGACACGGCACGCACACTCCGACGCGCACGCCCTTTTGCAAAGCCGATGCCCCTGCGGCGACTTCGGTCAGCAAGGTCGCGTTGTCACCGATGCGACCGTGCATCTTCCAGTTGCCCACCACCAGTTTCGCTCGTTCTCTGGACATATGTCTCGTCATTCGGCGGCGGCTTGCAAGAGCCGCCCTGTTATAAAAATGAACCGCCACGAACCGCAAACTGCTTGCAAAACAGGCGATTTTACTGTGTTACGACGAAACCGGTCAAACCGCAAAAGCGCGCCGCAACGTGAAACGCTGCAAGCCGGATGAAAACGTCACGCGTCCTCACGCCAGTCGAGCACGATCTTGCCGACGTGCGTGCTGCTTTCCATCAACGTATGCGCGGCGGCGGCATCGTGCGCCGGGAAAACCTGGTGGATCACCGGCTTGATGCGTCCCGCCTCGATTTCCGGCCAGACGCGCTCTTTCAGTTTCGCCGCGAGCTTCGCCTTGAACGCGACGGGACGCGGACGCAAGGTTGAGCCGGTGATGACGAGGCGCCGGCGCAGCACGTCGTTCAGGTTGATCTCCGCCTTGGCGCCGCCCAGCAGCGCGATCACGCAGATGCGCCCGCCGTCCGCGAGCGCCTTGAGTTCGCGCGGCAGATAGTCGCCGGCGACCATGTCCAGAATCACGTCGACGCCGCGGTCATTCGTCAGCGACTTCACCACTTCGACGAAATCTTCCGTCTTATAGTTGATCGCGCGCTCCGCACCGAGCGCTTCGCACGCGCGGCATTTTTCGTCGGTGCCGGCCGTGGCGAACACGCGAAAGCCGAGCGCCTTCGCGATCTGGATTGCCGTCACACCGATGCCGCTCGATCCGCCCTGCACGAGCAGCGTTTCTTCCGCGCCGTTCTCACCCGCGCCCAACTGAGCGCGCTCGAACACGTTGCTCCAGACCGTGAAGAACGTCTCCGGCAACGATGCCGCTTCGATCTCCGACAGGCCCTTCGGCACCGGCAGACATTGCTCGAGCGGGGCGACCGCATACTCGGCATATCCGCCGCCCGCGAGCAACGCGCACACGCGATCGCCTTTTTTCAGACCAAACGGGTTGTGCTTGGGATCGAAATCGCCATCGACGATTTCACCGGCCACCTCGAGCCCCGGCAGATCCGAAGCGCCGGGCGGCGGCGCGTAGGCGCCCTTCCGCTGAAACACGTCCGGCCGGTTCACGCCGGAAGCGGCCACCTTGATCAAGACTTCGCACTTGCCTGGCGCAGGCGTCGGACGTTCGCCCAGTTTCAGGACGTCGGGTGCGCCAAACTCGGTGATTTCGATGGCCTTCATATCCTCTCCCTGTGACGACCGGAGTCAGTGTGCATTCGGACCGGATGGCACTGCGCGCGCCTGACGCAATTACGCTCCACACTGCCATCGAGTCCGATGACGCGTCGGACAATGCATAGCATCCGACGCGTCATACATGAAAACGGCCGGCTCGCATCAGCGGCCGGCCGTCTACACATTACCGCATTACTGCTGCGGGTGCGTGGGCTCTACCTGTTGCGCCGCTTCGTTCAGAAGCGCCTTCGCCGACAGACGCACACGACCCTTTTCGTCCGTCTGGATGACCTTGACCTTCACGATCTGGCCTTCCTTCAGATAGTCGTTGATGTCCTTCACGCGCTCGTTGACGATCTCCGAGATGTGCAGCAAACCGTCCTTGCCCGGCAGGATGTTCACGATGGCGCCGAAGTCGAGCAGCTTGAGCACCGGGCCTTCGTAGACCTGGCCGACTTCCACTTCGGCCGTGATGTTCTCGATGCGCTTCTTCGCGTCGGCCATGCCTTCCGCGCTCGTGCTCGCGATCGTCACGACGCCGTCGTCCGAAATGTCGATGGTCGTGCCCGTCTCTTCCGTCAGCGCGCGGATCACCGAGCCGCCCTTGCCGATCACGTCCCGGATCTTCTCCGGATTGATCTTGATGGTGATCATGCGCGGCGCGTAGTCGGACAGTTCCGTGTTCGTGTGCGGTACCGCGGCCGTCATCTTGCCGAGGATGTGCATGCGGCCTTCCTTCGCCTGCGCGAGCGCGACCTGCATGATTTCCTTCGTGATGCCCTGGATCTTGATGTCCATCTGCAGCGCGGTCACGCCTTGCGCCGTGCCGGCCACCTTGAAGTCCATGTCGCCGAGGTGATCTTCGTCGCCGAGGATGTCGGTCAGAACCGCGAATTTGTTGCCTTCGAGGATCAGGCCCATCGCGATGCCCGCGACGTGCGCCTTCATCGGCACGCCGGCGTCCATCAGCGCGAGGCAGCCGCCGCAGACCGAAGCCATCGACGACGAACCGTTCGATTCCGTGATTTCCGACACGACGCGGATCGAGTAGCCGAATTCATCGGCGCTCGGCAGGCACGCGACCAGCGCGCGCTTGGCCAGTCGGCCGTGACCGATTTCACGGCGCTTCGGCGAACCGACGCGGCCGGTCTCGCCCGTTGCGAACGGGGGCATGTTGTAGTGGAGCATGAAGCGCTCACGGTATTCGCCTTCGAGCGCGTCGATGTTCTGCTCATCGCCCTTGGTGCCGAGCGTCGCGACGACGAGCGCCTGCGTTTCGCCGCGCGTGAAGAGCGCCGAACCGTGCGTGCGCGGCAATACGCCCGTGCGGATTTCGATCGGACGCACCGTGCGCGTGTCACGGCCGTCGATGCGCGGCTCGCCGTTCAGGATCTGCGAGCGGACGATCTTCGCTTCGATATCGAACAACACGTTGCCGATGGTTGCAGCATCGGCCGCCACGGCTTCCTCGGCGAGCTTCGCCGAAGTCGCCGCGTACACTTCCTTCAGCTTGGCGGAACGCGCCTGCTTGTTGCGCAACTGGTAAGCCGCTTCGAGTTCCGGCTTGGCGATTTCCGTGACGCGCGAAATGAGCGCTTCGTTCTTCGGCGCCGGCTGCCAGTCCCACTCGGGCTTGCCGCCCTCGCGAACGAGTTCATGAATTGCGTCGATGGCCGTCTGCATCTGCTCGTGGCCGAACACGACCGCGCCGAGCATCACTTCTTCGGAGAGTTGCTGCGCTTCCGATTCCACCATCAGCACCGCGCGCTCCGTGCCGGCGACGACGAGATCGAGCGCCGATTCCTTCATTTGCGGGCGCGTGGGGTTAAGCACGTACTCATTGTTGATGTACGCGACGCGCGCGGCACCGACCGGACCGTTGAACGGCAAGCCCGACACGGCGAGCGCCGCCGATGCGCCGATCAGCGCGGGAATATCCGCCGGGACGTCCGGGTTCAGCGACAGGACGTGGATGACGACCTGCACTTCGTTATAGAAGCCTTCCGGGAAGAGAGGACGCAGCGGACGGTCGATCAGGCGCGAGATCAGCGTCTCGCCTTCCGACGGGCGGCCTTCGCGGCGGAAGAAGCCACCGGGGATCTTGCCTGCGGCGTAGGTCTTTTCGAGGTAATCGACAGTCAGCGGGAAAAAGTCCTGGCCCGGCTTGGCGGTCTTCGCGCCGACGACGGTCGCGAGCACGACGGTGTCTTCGACATCGACGATCACCGCGCCGCTTGCCTGACGGGCGATTTCACCCGTTTCCAGGCGGACATTGTGTTGTCCCCACTTAAATTCTTTGACGATTTTATTGAACATTGTCACTCCTTCTAGTTGCGCCGCGCCGGCTGTCGGGCGCTGGCTGGAGCGGTCGCGAGCCACGCTTGGGAGGTGTGTTATGCCATTCCAGCGCGGCGCCTGGCCGGATGTGCGCGCAGGCGCCGCGCTGGAATGACACAAAGCTCTGCCGCGAGGCCGGACCGGGTGTCGAACCGGATGATGCATCCGGGTAAAGCCATGAACTGCCGAATTACCTACTACGACGGGTCGATCGATGAAAAATGCGATCAGGCACCGCTTCACGGCCGGAACGTATAAAAACAAAGTGCCTGTATCAGCGGACTGACACAGGCACTTCGTTCTAACGGCGGCCGTTTGACGCCAATTACTTGCGCAGACCCAGCTTCTCGATCAACGAGCGGTAACGATCCGCATCCTTGCCCTTCAGGTAGTCGAGCAGCTTGCGACGGCGGCTCACCATGCGCAGCAGACCGCGGCGGCTGTGATGATCCTTCGAGTGCGACTTGAAGTGGAGGGTGAGTTCGTTGATGCGGCTCGTGAGAAGTGCAACTTGCACTTCGGGGGAGCCGGTGTCGTTGGCGCCGCGCGCATATTCTGCGACGATGTCGGACTTCTTGATTTCTGCTACGGACATTTGCTTTTCCTTTGATACAGACAGGCGGTCACGGAAGAAAGGCCGTGCCGTGGGTTTGCCAATTTCGGATATCGGCTCGGTCGAAACCGGAGACGAAGCGCAGAGTATAGCATACGTCCCGCCGCCCGAGGCACGGTTCCGACAGGCACCGACGACCCTACCGTGCCGGACGCGACATTCTGCAAGTCGTCGGCGGGACGGTTTTTCCCGCGGGAACGGCGAGCAGCGTGCGAAAGCCGTAGCCGGAACCTTCGTTATCGAGCGCGACGCCCTTCGCTCCCGCCCTGTCCATTTCCATGACGTAAAGGGGCTGGATCACCTGGTGATCGTCCGCGCGCACGGTCATCGCGTGGAAGCCTTCGCCGTCGAACTTCATGCCTTCCAGCGCGCGCGCCACCGTGAACGGATTGGCGCTGCCCGCACGGGTCATCGCGGACGCAAGCATTTCGACCATCAGCGGCATGCGTGCCACGAGGTAGTCGTCCGCGGCGTTCGGATAGCGGGCGCGGAACGCGCGGTAGTAAGCGTCCGAGGCCGCGCCGCCCACGTTCGGATGCCAGTCGGCCACGGCGATCACGCGCTTCACGCCAGCGTCGCCGAGCGCGGCCGGCGCGCCCAGACTGTTTCCGTAGAACGTGTAGAACTTTGCGTCGAGCCCCTGCTCGCGCGCCGCTTTCACCAGCAGCGTCAGATCGTTGCCCCAGTTGCCGGTGATCACGGCGTCCGCCCCGCTCGAACGGATCTTGGCAATGTAAGGCGCGAAGTCCTTCACGCGGCCGATCGGATGAAACTCGTCGCCAGCGATCACGATATCCGGCCGCTGCTCCTTGAGCGCGCGCTGCGCCTCACGGCTCACGTCGTGACCAAAGCTGTAATCCTGATTCAGCAGATACACCTTCTTGACAGCGCGATCGTCCTTCAACGCGTCGGCGAGCGCGTCCATGCGCATGCCAGCGTGCGCGTCGAAGCGGAAATGCCAGAAGCTGCACGCGTCGTTGGTGAGCGCGGGATCGTCGGCGGAATAATTGAGGAAGAGCACGCGGCGGTCCGGTTCGCGCGCATTCTGCTTGTCGATCGCCGCGACGAGCGCCGCCGCCACCGCCGAACTGTTGCCCTGCATGACGAAGCCGATCCCGTCGTCGATCGCCGCGCGCAGTTGCACGAGACTCGCCTCGCTGCTGCCCTTGCCGTCGAGCACGACGAGTTGCAGCGGATGCATGCCGTCGGCGAGCTTTACGCCGCCCTGCGCGTTCACGCGCTCGACGCCGAAGCGCAAGTTGCGCTCGACCATCGCGCCGGCGTTCGCGAACGGGCCGGACATGCCTTCGATCAGCCCAAGCTTGATGGGCGGCAAATCGGCCGCATGCGCCGTCAAAGACAACGCGAAGCACGCCGATGCCACAATGCGACGCCAACGCGTCGCGCTGATTTCTTTCTCCATGCCGTTCCGCCGATCCGCCGAAAGCGCGGATCATAGGCCGCACCGGGCGGGCCGCGCAAGTCCGGCATTGCCGACACATCCGCCCGAATACCGCGGCGTACCGGAGAATCGTTTGCCGCGCGCGCGTGTCAAAATCACGGGAAACATCGAATAAACGCTGCTCGCCGCCGCGAGGAGCAAGCACGTGGAGGCTTCAATGCTGCACAAACTCAACCGCATGCGCGCGTCGCTTGCATGCGCGAGCGTCGCGCTCCTTCTGTCGGCCTGCGCGCAGCCGTGGCAGAACTATCAGACGGGCGCCGATGCATCGACGATCGTCGCCCGCCTCGGTCCGCCGCGCGAAGTCTACGATCTGCCCGACGGCGGCAAGCGCCTGATGTGGCCGACGCAACCGCTCGGCGAATTCACCACCGCCGCCGACATCGACGCATCCGGCAAGATCGTCAACGTCAGACAGGTGCTCGACGAGAACGAGTTCTACAAGGCGCAGATCGGCACGTGGACGAGAAAGGATGTGCTCGTGAACTTCGGCCGGCCCGTGGAGACATCCTATTTTCCGCTGATGAAGCGCGAAGTCTGGACCTATCGGTATATGGAAGCGAACATCTGGTATCTGATGTACAACTTCTATTTTGACGATCAGGGCATTTTGCGCATGACGCAGAAGACGCCCGATCCGCTCCACGATCCCGACCGACGCAATTTGTTCTGAGCGCATCCGCGCCGCGCCAAGCGAAAAGCCCTCTCGCGAGGGCTTTTTCCATTTCAGACCAGACTGCGCCCCGAGAATCAAAGCTGCGGATTGAGCTTCTCGACCTTCGAATGCAGCTTGTTCAACGCGGCGATATAGGCCTTCGCCGACGCCGCGACGATATCCGGATCGGTGCCGACGCCGTTCACGATGCGCCCGCTCTTCGACAGACGCACCGTCACTTCGCCTTGCGCCTGCGTGCCGGTGGTGATCGCGTTCACCGAGTACAGCACGAGTTCCGCGCCGCTGCCGACCTTCGATTCGATCGCGTGCAGCGTCGCATCGACGGGACCGTTGCCGCCCGCCTCGCCCGTGACTTCGCTGCCTTCCACCGCGAAGACGACCTTCGCCTGCGGCTGCTCGCCGGTTTCCGAATGCTGCTTCATCGAGACGAAGCGGAAGTGTTCCTTCGCCTGCGCCTCCGCCGATTCCTCGGAGACGATCTGCATGATGTCTTCGTCGAAGATTTCGGCCTTGCGATCGGCGAGTTCCTTGAAGCGCGCGAATGCGGCGTTCACGTCGGCTTCGGATTCGAGCGTCACGCCGAGCTCTTCCAGACGCTGCTTGAACGCGTTACGGCCCGACAGCTTGCCGAGCACGATCTTGTTCGCGCTCCAGCCCACGTCTTCCGCGCGCATGATTTCGTAAGTGTCGCGCGCCTTCAGCACGCCGTCCTGGTGGATGCCCGACGCGTGCGCGAACGCATTTGCGCCGACGACCGCCTTGTTCGGCTGCACGACGAAACCGGTGATCTGCGAGACGAGCTTGGAGGTGGGAACGATCTGCGTCGTGTCGATGCCGACATCGAGCCCGAAATAGTCCTTGCGCGTCTTCACGGCCATCACGATTTCTTCGAGCGACGTATTGCCTGCACGCTCGCCGAGACCGTTGATCGTGCATTCGACCTGACGCGCGCCGCCGATCTGCACGCCCGCGAGCGAATTCGCGACCGCGAGACCAAGGTCGTCGTGGCAGTGAACCGACCAGATAGCCTTATCGGAATTGGGCACGCGCTCGCGCAACGTCTTGACGAGGTTGCCGTAGTGCTCCGGAATGCCGTAGCCGACCGTATCCGTGATGTTGATCGTGCGTGCGCCTTCGTCGATGACCCCTTCGAGCACGCGGCAGAGGAAGTCGATGTCCGATCGGCTGCCGTCTTCCGGCGAGAACTCGACGTCATCGGTGAACTTGCGCGCGAAGCGCACTGCGAGGCGCGCCTGATCGTAGACCTGCTCCGGCGTCATGCGCAGCTTCTTTTCCATGTGCAGCGCAGACGTGGCGATGAACGTGTGAATGCGGAATTGATTCGCGGGCTTCAACGCATCGGCGGCGCGCTGGATGTCCTTGTCGTTCGCGCGTGCGAGCGAGCAGACGGTGCTGTCCTTCACGAGCGATGCGATGGTGTTGATCGCGTCGAAATCGCCGTTCGAACTGGCCGCGAAACCCGCCTCGATCACATCCACCTTCATGCGCTCCAGTTGCTTCGCGATGCGGATCTTCTCTTCCTTCGTCATCGACGCGCCGGGGGACTGCTCGCCATCGCGCAAGGTCGTGTCGAAAATGATCAACTTGTCTGCTGCCATGCTGGGCTCCTGTGGGGAGATTTATCGATTGTTGGGTGAAAAACGATAAGGCAAAAGGGAATTCGGGTGTTCGCGCCACCGCTGGCGTCGAAAACCTGAAAGACGAGCAGACGGGAGGCGAGACGAATCAGCGCGGTAGGCGCGCTAGCAGCGATAGTGCGTGTAGCGACGCACCAGCCGGGAATAGCGAGGAGGGGAACGGGAAAAAGTTCATTCAAAAACTATAACGGCTTTTAGAGGCGCGTGCAATGAGGCTTTCCGATGGCGCCGTTTGACGTTCCCGGTGACGGGTCCTCGGTATGCCCTGACCGCTTCACACTTGCCGCGCCATTGCGCTGAACCTGGCGGAAAACAAAAAAAGCCTGCGTCCCTGAAGGAGGCAGGCTTTTTCATATGCTTGATGACGATCAGTAACCGCCGATCGACGCGCTCACACGCTGGCGCAGTTCCGAGCCATCGCCGACCGGCGCATTCTCGATCCGGCGCGCGCCCTGAAAGCGCTTCTCCCAATAGCCGTCTTCCATGTCGTCGACACGGATCGTGCTGCCGGTGGACGGCGAATGCACGAACTTGTTGTCGCCGATATAAATACCGACGTGCGAGAACGAGCGGCGCATCGTGTTGAAAAACACGAGATCGCCCGGCTTGAGATCGGAAACGGTCACCTTTTCTCCGACACGGCTCATTTCCTCCGCGCGGCGCGGCAAGGTCATGCCCAGCGTGTCCTGGAAGACGTAGCGCACGAAGCCGCTGCAGTCGAGGCCGGAATCCGGCGTGTTGCCGCCCCAGCGATAGCGCACGCCGATCATGTTGAGCGCGCCGACGACGACGTCGCCCGCTTTGCTCGCCACGCCGGACAGAAATGACTTTGCACCGCCCGGAGTGCGGGCGGCGTCTGCGCTTGCGTCACTGGATTTACTGGACGAAAAAATGCCGTTGTTGGCATTTTGGCTACTACTGCTGACTTCATCGGCGAATGCGCCGGAAGTTGTTGTCATCAGAAGGCCGATTAACATACCCGCGGCGGCGCGCGCGCATGTTTGAGTCAACGTTAGTGGTTGCATCGGTCGGTAGGTTTTACAATTAAAAGCTGCGAAATCAGGGAGATACGAGAAAGTTTGGAGGGATACTAGCCACAAAGTATTTAACTGTCAAAAGAAATAGAAAAATACAATTAAGACGGGCACCCAATTGGTGAAAAAGAAAGATTTTTAGGAATTCAGGGCTGCTCTCAGTAGCTTTCTTGTGTATTCGTCAGAAGGGTTCGCAAAAATCTTCTCTACTTCGCCCGACTCGACGACAAATCCATTCCGCATGACCGCGACGCGATGCGCCATCGCGCCGATCACCTGCAGGTCATGGCTGATGAAAACGTAACCGAGGTTGTGCTTCTTCTGAATGTCGGCTAAGAGCGCAAGTACTTGAGCCTGAATGGAAACATCGAGTGCGCTCGTCGGTTCGTCGAGGATCAGGATGCTCGGTTCGAGCACCAGCGCGCGCGCGATCGCGATGCGCTGCCGCTGCCCGCCGGAAAATTCGTGCGGATAGCGATCGAGCGCCGCACGCTCCATGCCGACTTCGCGCAGCACCGCGATCACCTTCGCGCGTCGCGCGGCGGCATCGAGTTCCGGACGATGCAGCGCGAGCCCTTCCCCGACGATTCTCTCCACCGTCTGCCGCGGCGACAGCGAACTGAACGGGTCCTGAAAGACCACCTGGAGATTCGAGCGCAGCACGGCTTTTTCGCGTCCGCGAAAATCGCCGATTGCGCGCCCCTGAAACTGCACCGTGCCGGTCGAGGTCCGCTGCAGCCCGAGCAGCGCCATCGCGAGCGTGGACTTGCCCGAACCCGATTCGCCGACGATGCCGAGCGTCTCGCCCTGCCGCACCGTCAGCGTGACGTCATCGACGGCCCTGAAGCGGCCGCGCCGGAACCAGCCCGCGAAACCGGTCAGGCGCGTCGGATAATCGACGGACACATCCTTCGCGTCGAGCAGCACCGGCGCGATCGGCAGCACCGGCAGCACGTTGCGCTTCGGTTTGCTCTGCATCAGCCGCTTCGTGTACGGATGCTGCGGCGACGTGAAAATTTCCTCCACGGTGGCGCTTTCGACGAGCACGCCCTTCTCCATCACCGCGACGCGCTGCGCGAAGCGCCGCACGAGGTTCAGGTCGTGCGTGATGAGCAGCACGGCCATGCCGCGTTTCTCGGCTTCGTCGCGCTGAAGCTCCAGCAGCAATTCGACGATCTGCGCGCGGATCGTCACGTCGAGCGCCGTGGTCGGTTCGTCGGCAAGAAGAAGGCGCGGCCGGCATGCGAGCGCCATCGCGATCATCACGCGCTGGCGCTGCCCGCCCGAAAGCTGATGCGGATAGCTGTCCACACGCCTTTCCGGCTCGGTGATGCCGGTGCGCGCGAGCAGCGCAATCGCGCGTTGCCGGGCCTCGCGCGGACTCGTGCCGTCGTGTAGCTGGATCGTCTCGCCGATCTGGTCGCCCACCGTGTAGAGCGGATTGAGCGCCGTCATCGGCTCCTGGAAGATCATCGCGATATCGGAGCCGCGCAAACCGCGCATCGCGAGCTCGCTCTTCGACAGCAATTCCTCGCCGGCGAAGCGGATCGAGCCGGCCACCTCGGCGTCGGGCAGCAGGCGCAGGATCGACAGCGCCGTCACGCTCTTGCCCGAGCCCGATTCGCCGACGAGCGCCACACGCTCGCCCGCGCGGATATCGAGATTCGCGCCGTCGACGGCGAGCGTGTCACCGAAGCGCACGCGCAGGTCGCGAATCGAAAGAAGTGGCTCGCTCACTGCCCGCCTCCCGCTTTCACTGCATCGGCGATGCGCGTGTCGAGCGCGTTGCGCAAGGCATCGCCCATGAAGGTCAGCAAGAGCAGCGTGGCGACGAGCACGCCGAAGGTCGAAAGCGAAATCCACCAGGCGTCGAGATTGGCCTTGCCCTGCGCGAGCAGCTCGCCGAGCGAGGGCGTCGGCGACGGCACGCCCAGACCGAGAAAATCGAGGCTCGTCAGCGCGAGAATCGCGCCGCTCATGCGAAACGGCAGGAACGTGATGACAGGCGTGAGGCTATTGGGCAGCACGTGCCGCCAGATGATCTGCCAGTTCGACAGGCCCATCGCGCGCGCCGCGCGCACATAGTCCTGCGTGCGATTGCGCAGAAACTCCGCGCGCACGTAATCCGACAAGCCGATCCATCCGAACAGCGACAGCAGGATGATCAGCAGGATCAGGCTCGGCTCGAAGATCGACGCGAAGATGATGAGCAGATAGAGCTCCGGCAGCGCGCTCCATATCTCGATCAGCCGCTGCCCGGTGATATCGATCCGTCCTCCGAAGTAACCCTGAACCGCGCCCGCGACGACACCGAGGATCGTGCCGATCACCGTCAGCACGAGGGCAAACAGCACCGACACGCGAAAGCCGTACACGAGCCGCGCAAACACGTCGCGGCCGCGGTCGTCGGTGCCGAGCCAGTTTTCGCGCGAAGGCGGCGCCGGGTTCGAGCCTTTGGAGAAATAGTTGAGCGTGTCGTAGTAGTAGTGATTCGGCGGATAGATCGCGAAGTTGCCGGGCGCGCTGAAACGGTCGCGCACGAAGGGATCGAGATAATCGGCGGGCGTCGGGAAATCGCCGCCGAAAGTCGTCTCCGCATAGGTCTTCACGAGCGGAAAGTACATGTGCCCCTGGTACCGGACGACGAGCGGCTTGTCGTTCGACCAGAGCGGGCCCGCGAGGCTGATGACGAACGCCGCGATGAACACGACGAGGCTCCAGTACCCGAGGCGGTTGCGCTTGAAGCGCAGCCAGACGCGCCGCCCCGGCGGCACCGATGCCTCGCCGCGCAACGGTTGCGCGTCGCTGCCGTTGGGCTCGCGCCGTGACGATTCCGATGAAGCGGCTCGATTCAAATCAGCGCTCCAGTTGTTCGAATTGAATGCGCGGATCGACCCAGACGTAACAAAGGTCCGAGACGAGCTTCGTCGCGAGGCCGATCAGCGTGAAGAGATAGAGCGTGCCGAGCACGACCGGATAGTCGCGCCGCACGACGGATTCGTACGAAAGCAGGCCCAGCCCGTCGAGCGAGAACAGCGTCTCGATCAGCAGGCTGCCCGTGAAGAACGCGCCGATGAACGCCGCCGGAAAGCCGACGATCAGCGGCAGGAGCGCATTGCGAAACACGTGTTTCCACAGCACGCGACGCTCGCCCAGGCCTTTCGCGCGCGCGGTCAGCACATACTGCTTGCGAATCTCGTCGAGAAACGCGTTCTTCGTGAGCATCGTGATGATGGCGAAGCTGCCCACCACCGACGCCGTCACCGGCAACGTGATGTGCCACAGATAGTCGAGAATCTTGCCGCCGAGAGAAAGCGCCGCCCAGTTGTCGGACGTGAGATTGCGCAGCGGGAACAGTTGCCAGAACGATCCGCCGCCGAAGAGCACGAGCAGCAGCACGCCCAGCACGAAGCCCGGAATAGCGAAACCGACGAGCACGACGAGACTCGTCGCGACATCGAACTTCGAGCCATTCCTGACGGCCTTCGCGATGCCGAGCGGCACCGATATCAGATACGTGATGAAAAAGGTCCACAAGCCGATGCTGATCGACACCGGCAGCTTCGACACGATCAGCGACCACACGCTCTGATGCCTGAAGTAGCTCTCGCCGAGATCGAAGCGCGCGAACTTGCCGAGCATCAGAAAGTAGCGTTGCAGCGGCGGCTTGTCGAAGCCATAGAGCTTCTTGAGCTGCTCGACCTGCTGCGCATCGACGCCCGTATGCGTGCGCAGGCCGAAACCGCCGCCACCGCCCTCCGACTGACCGCGCCGCAGATCGTGCACGGCCTGCTCGACGGGACCGCCCGGCACGAACTGGATCACGACGAACGTGAGCGTCAGCACGCCGATGAGCGTAGGGATCATCAGGAGAATGCGTTTAAGGATGTAGCTCCACATGGCGCACCGTCCTTTATTTCGCCGCGGGCGCGGACTTGGCCCACCACGTCGATATGACCCATTCCTCGGCGCCGTAATACAGCGGCAACGTCGACGGAAAGCCAAGCGTATTGCGATACGCCACGCGATGCGTCGCCGAGTACCAGTGCGGCACCACATAGTAGCCGTTCATCAGCACGCGATCGAGCGCGTGCGTCGCGTCGACAAGTTGCTCGCGCGTCTGTGCGGAAATCACTTTCTGCAGGATCGCATCGACGGCCTTCGACTTCACGCCCGCGAGATTGTCCGAGCCCTGCTCGTCGGCGGACTTGCTGCCGAAGCGCGAGACCTGCTCGGTGCCCGGCACCTGCACGTCTGGCATGCGCACGCTCGTCATGTCGAAATCGAAGGCATCGAGCCGCTTCTGGATGAGCGCGTAGTCGACGGTGCGAAAGTTCATCGTGATGCCGAGCTTCTGCAGATTGCGCCCGAACGCGGCCGCGACCGGCTCCATCGATGCGCCGCCGCCCGTGTCGTCGAGAATCTCGAAGACGAAGGGCTCGCCCTTCGCGTTGCGCAGCGCGCCGTCGCGATATGTCCAGCCGGCTTCACGGAGCAATTCGCGCGCCTTGATGAGATTCGCGCGGAGCGAGCCGGGCGGATCGGTGTCCGGCTGACGCGGCATCTCGCCGAACACGGCCGGATCGAGTTGGCTCTTCAGCGGGTTCAGGATCGCGAGTTCGCCTTCGCTCGGCGTGGCCCTCGCTTGCAGATCGGTATTGACGAAAAAGCTGTCGATGCGCTTGTACTGATTGAAGAAAAGCTGCCGGTTGAGCCACTCGAAATCGAGCGCGAGATCGAGCGCCTGGCGCACGCGCACGTCCTTGAAGAGTGGCTTGCGCGTGTTGATGAAAAATCCCTGCATGCCCGTGCCGTTGTGCTGCGGGAACTCGCGCTTGATGAGTTCGCCGCTGTCGAAACGCTTGCCGATATCGCGCCGCACCCAGCTTCGCGCGACATATTCGACGAGCACGTCATACTCGCCCGCCTTGAAGGCTTCTAGACGCGCGGTGGGATCGCCGTAGAGCTTGTAGTCGATGTGCGCGAAATTGAACATGCCGACGCGCACCGGCAGCGACGCGCCCCAGTACTCCGGATTGCGCCTGTATGAGATCGTGCGGCCGTTGTCGTAGCGGTCGATCAGATACGGCCCGCTGCCGATCGGCTTCTGAAACGCAATTCGATCGAACGCAATGCGCGTACCGTCCGGCTTCATCCCCCACTTGCGCGAGAACACGGGAATGCCGCCCGCGAGCAGCGGCATTTCGCGCGTCGCGGTCTTGAACTCGAAGCGGATCGTGAGCGGATCGACGACGACCGCGCGCGCGATCTGCCCGAAGTAGACGGAGAACTGCGGCGCGGCCAGCGGACTTTTGAGCGTCTCGAACGAGAATTTGACGTCCTCGGCCGTGACCGGATCGCCGTTCGAGAAGCGCGCTTTCGGATTGATGTGAAAGGTCGTCGACATGCCGTCCGGCGCGACCGAGATATCGTCGGCGAGCAGGCCATACGCGGTCGATACTTCGTCGGAGCTGCCCGTCGTCAGGCTTTCGAACATCAGCGAAAGACCGGGCGCCGGGTTGCCGCGCAACGTGAACGGATTGAACTTGTCGAAGCTCGTCAGCCGGCTCGGATTCGCGAGCACGAGCGTGCCGTCGCGCGGGGCGCCGGGGTTGACGTAATCGAAGTGCTTGAAACCCGCGGGATATTTCGGCTCGCCGTATTGCGCGATCGCGTGAACCGCATGCGCCGGGCTCGCGAACGATGCGATCGATCCGGCCAGTGCAAGCGCGAAGAAACGGGATGAGGCGCGAAATGGGCGGATCGTCGTACGGGTCGTCATGTGCCTCTTGGCGCGATATGAGGGTGTGATGCGTTTGAGTGACCCGGGCAGACGCCCGAAGCGAACGCCGCGAGAATCCTTGGCGGGGCATTGCGATGTGAGAGAATTCTACCCAAAATCACGCACCGTTCGGCCCGGCATCCAGGCGTCCCGATGCAGGCCGATCGCACGACGCACGCTACGCGCGGCATCCGCGGCTTTCGTTCACCCCGGCGCCCGCGCGCGACACTGACATCAAAGAAGGAGCATTCATGGGCTTTCTCGCTGGAAAACGAATTCTGCTGACAGGCCTGCTGTCGAACCGCTCGATCGCTTACGGCATTGCCGCGGCCTGCAAGCGCGAAGGCGCGGAACTGGCGTTCACGTATGTCGGCGAGCGATTCAAGGAGCGCATCACCGAATTCGCGACCGAGTTCGGCAGCGACATGGTCTATCCCTGCGACGTCGCCGACGATGCGCAGATCGAAGGGCTCTTCGCATCGCTTATGGAACGCTGGGACGCGCTCGATGGCCTCGTGCATTCCATCGGCTTCGCGCCGCGCGAGGCGATCGCGGGAGACTTTCTCGACGGCATGACGCGCGAGAACTTCCGCGTTGCCCACGACATCTCCGCATACAGCTTCCCCGCGCTTGCGAAGGCCGCCCTGCCGATGCTGAAGGACGGCTCGTCGCTGCTCACGCTGAGCTATCTCGGCGCCGAGCGCGCGCTGCCGAACTACAACACGATGGGTCTCGCGAAGGCATCGCTCGAGGCGAGCGTGCGTTATATGGCGGCAGCGCCGTCGCTCGGCGGCAAGGGCGTGCGCGTCAACGCCATTTCGGCCGGCCCGATCAAGACGCTCGCGGCGAGCGGCATCAAGGGCTTCGGCAAGATCCTGAACTTCGTCGAAGAGAACGCGCCGCTCAAGCGCAACGTGACGATCGAGCAAGTGGGCAATGTCGCGGCGTTCCTGCTGTCGGATCTGTCGGGCGGCGTGAGCGCGGAAGTCGTTCACGTCGATGCCGGGTTCCATGCGGTCGTCGGCGGAATGGGCGGCGAAGCGGAATAACCGCTTGTTCCCTGCATCAAAAAAAGCGCCGCTCACCTTGCGTGAGCGGCGCTTTTTGCTGGCTGCGGCCGATTCGCGCCCGGCCTTCAGCGATGCCCGTGCGGACCGCCGTGACCGTGACCGTGCCCGTTTCCATGACCGTGTCCCGGCGGCGGACCATGATGCGGCCCGCGCCCATGCCCGTGATAGCGATCCCAGTCGCCGCGGCTCCAGTAGCGCCGGCCGTCCCAATACCGATTGCCGTGCCAGCCGATGAAAACCGGCGGCGCATACATCGGCGCGGGCTGATAGACGACCGGCGGCGGAGGCGGCGCATAGACCGGCGTAGGCGCGACATACACCGGTGCCGGAATGCCGATGTTCACGCCCACGTGCACGTCGGCGCGTGCCGCGCTCGTCGCGCTCACCGCCGCAATCGCCAGCACACCCGCCACGAATCGACCCGAGAATTTCCTGTTCATCTGCAATCCGACCTCGCTTTTATGCTTGTTCGCTTGGCCGAAATATAACGGAAAGCTTTCAACGCAATATTTCAGCTTTGTAAGTTCCTCTGCGCTCCGGCCAAATGTCAGGAGAAAGCTTACCTTTTGTTACATTGCGTCGAGGCGGCATATTGCCTTAGGCTGCTGCTTTATCGGCGAAGCTGCCCTGGTCAGGTAGCGCCGCAACAAAAAAGCCACCCGCTAGAACGGGTGGCTTTCGGGGCCGTTTGCCTGCAATGCGCGACGCTCAATGCCAGCCGTTGTGACGGCCGTTGTCGTGTCCATGACCGTGGCCGTGATCATGACCGTGATCGTAATGACGATAGTAGTCGTCTCGATCCCAATAGCGACGGCCATCCCAGTAACGATCGCCATGCCAGCCGACCACGATTGTGGGCTGCGCATAGACCGGCGGAGGCGGCGCGTACACGACGGGCGGCGGAGGCGGCGCATAGACCGGCGCAGGCGCGACGTACACGGGCGCGGGCACCCCGATGTTGACGCCCACGGATACGCCTGCATTGGCAGCGCCGGACAGCATCAGACCGCCGATCATCACGGCGCCCGCCAGCACGGAAGCCTTCGATACCTTGTTCATGTGATGCCCCACCTCGATGGGTTGTTTGTTGTGTTGACGGGACTATATCGGACGGATGGGGCTTCAAGTGTTCGACTTCGTAACCTGCTATTACCGAAGAAAAGCTTACGAAAACGTAAGCTCGCGTCTATAGAAAAGCGGTCTTCGAATCACGAAGGCCGCAGTCCGCGCACGGGCTTTACATCACTCAGTTCGGCAGCTCCTGCCCTTTGGTCTCCGGCGGCGCCGATGCCTACATCGGCAATCTGAACGCGCCGCGCCAGATCGTCGTATCGGGCAGCGACGCCGCGCTCGCGCAGGTCCGCGAGATCGCACTGTCGCGCGGCGCGCGCAAGGCCGAACGGCTCTGCGTGAGCGTGCCGTCGCATTGCGTGCTGCTCGAAAGCGCCGCCGACCGTCTGATCGAAGCGGCGAGCACGGTGCGCATCGACACGCCGCGCATCGCGTAATGTCGGCAATCGCGGTGCGCGTGCTGCGCCGCGCCGACGCCATTCGGGAATACCTCGCCGCCAATCTCCCCTATCCGGTGCGCTGGCACGATTCGACGATTGCGCTCTCCGAGCTCGGCGCGAATGTTTTCGTCGAGATGCCGCCGGGACAGACGCTGACCTCCCTGCTCGCCGACGCCCTGCCCGGCGCGCCCGCCCAGGCCACCGACGCATCGCCGATCGGCTCGATTGCCGCGCGCGTGCGCATCGCACGAAACCGCGCGAGCGATTGATTCGCTTCGCATGCGCGACTGATTCGCGCTTGGCGCTGGATTTTCCATCCGTTCTGCCAGCAAAATCGGAATTTTCGTGTTGCTTACAAGTCGCCTGTCATTAGCATTGCGCCGGCGTCCGCGCATCCGCGCGCAACGACAACCACAATGACATTCCAAAGGTAAAACTATGACGATCTTCCGCATCGCGCTGGCGGCATCCGCCGTGTTCACCCTTGCGTCGTGCAGCAGCATGAGCAGCATGGATCCGAACCAATTGTTGCAATCCGGGCAATTGGCGACGCAGGCACTGTCGCTCAGCGATTCCGACGTGCGCACGATCTCCGACAAGTCGTGCGCGCAACTCGACAGCGAGAACAAGGTCGCGCCCGCGTCGAGCCAATACACGCAGCGCCTGAACAAGATCTCGAAGCAACTCGGCGACAACATCAACGGCGTGCCCGTCAACTACAAGGTGTACATCACGAAGGACGTCAACGCGTGGGCGATGGCCAACGGTTGCGTGCGCGTCTACAGCGGCCTCATGGACCTGATGAACGATGACGAAGTGCGCGGCGTCGTCGGCCACGAAATGGGTCACGTCGCGCTCGGCCACACCAAGAAGGCGATGCAGGTCGCGTATGCGACGTCGGCGGCACGCTCGGTGGCGTCGTCGGCAGGCGGCGTCGTCGGAAACCTGTCGGCGTCGCAGCTCGGCGATCTGTCGGAGAAGTTCGTGAATGCGCAGTTCTCGCAGTCGCAGGAATCCGCCGCCGACGACTACTCGTTCGACATGCAGAAGAAGAAGGGATACAACCCGGCGGGACTCGTGACGGCGTTCCAGAAGCTCGCATCGATCGATGGCGGCAAATCGAGCATGCTCGACTCGCATCCGTCGTCGCCGGCGCGGGCGAAGCATATTCAGGATCGGATCGCGTCGGGAAAGTAACGGGTAGTTGAGCGCAACGCGCGCGGTGACGCGCGTGTCGGCAGGAACCGATCAGAAGAAGTAGTAGTGCACGCCCACGGTCAGGCTATCGTTGCGGCGATGACCGCCCTGGTAGCTCGACGTATCGCCGGTGTATTCGGCGGCCACGCTCCAGTTCTTTTCGAATTTGTATTCGACGCCGCCGCCGTAATGCAGGCGCGTATCGGGCCACGTACCCGTGAAGCCGATGCGTGCGTACGGCAAGATGTTCTCGTTGACCGGCATGCCGAACCTCACGTCGATGCCACCGTCCTTCTTGGTCGTCGAGCCGCCGTGGAAATCCATGAATCCCTCGAAACCAACCACGAAACGGTCGACGTCGTAATTGACGCCAGCCACGAGGCCCGGAAATAACGTCGTATGCGTGGTCTTCTGATTCGGACCCGTGATGTCCGACCAGTTGGCACCGAACTTGGCGCCGACATAAGGACCGGCGAACTGGCTATGCGGGCCCTGTACGCCCATCAGTTTGAGAAGAGTCGGATCGAGCGATTCCGAATGCGCCTGTGCTGCGCAAAGCAGCGACATGAGCGCTGGAGCAATGAGCTTCCTGATAGATACCATGACTGAACTGGCCAACCTTGAAATGGTGTTGCCTGATGCCGACTGCGCATTGGGCAACAACCGTCAATCGGGACAACGAACGCGTACGTTGCGTACGTTGCACTTTGCTTGCCCAAGGACAAGCAACCCGCGAGGTTAGTTACCTACGGTCACCATAGAAAGCGGACATTTCCTAAAGCTAGAGTGTCTCTTGTCGCATGCGATTCGTGCAGGATGACGAAATAATGGAGAGCCACGAAGGCAGATCGCAGCGCAAAAAGAAAAAGCCCCGCAAGTTTTAAGCTTGCGGGGCCTTTCTACGACAACTGGCGGAGACGGAGGGATTCGAACCCTCGATCCAGTTTTTAGCCAGATGCTCCCTTAGCAGGGGAGTGCCTTCGACCTCTCGGCCACGTCTCCCAAACTTTTCGTTGCACCGGGAGTGCAGTGCAACGAGATCGAGATAATAGCGTGTTCGCAGGCGCGGGTCAAATTCGCATGATTATTTTTTTCAAAACGGTCAATACCGAATCGCCGGGTCCGCAAACCGCAACGGCGTGAATGACTCGAAACGCCTGCGAGCCTTCACACGCGTGTCACACGCAATTACGCACGGTCGAGTTCGAATGCCTTGTGCAGCGCGCGCACGGCGAGCTCGGTGTACTTCTCGTCGATCAGCACCGAAATCTTGATTTCCGAAGTGGAGATCATCTGGATGTTGATGCCCTCTTCCGACAGCGTGCGGAACATCGTGCTCGCGATGCCAACGTGCGAGCGCATGCCGACGCCCACCACCGACACCTTCGACACCTTCGGGTCGCCCAGAACGGTTTCCGCCTGAACGTGGCCCTTCACCTGGTTGTTCAGGATTTCGAGCGCGCGGTGGTAATCGCCGCGGCCAACCGTGAACGTGAAGTCGGTCTTTCCGTTCACGCTCTGGTTCTGAATGATCATGTCGATGTCGATATTCGCATCGGCGACCGGCCCGAGAATCTGATACGCGACGCCCGGCTTGTCGGGCACGCCCATGACCGCGATGCGCGCTTCGTCGCGCTGGAACGCGATGCCAGAAATCACTGCTTTTTCCATGTTCTCGTCTTCTTCAAAAGTAATCAGGGTGCCGGAGTGCATCTCATCGGCGAGCGGCATCAGCGGATCGGTCAGGCTGGAGAGCACGCGCGTCTTCACCTGATACTTGCCGGCGAATTCCACCGAGCGGATCTGCAGCACCTTCGAGCCGAGGCTCGCCATTTCCAGCATTTCCTCGAAGGTCACGCGGTCCAGACGGCGGGCTTCTTCGACGACGCGAGGGTCGGTCGTGTAGACGCCGTCGACGTCGGTGTAGATCAGGCACTCGTCCGCCTTCATGGCCGCCGCGATCGCCACCGCCGACGTGTCCGAGCCGCCGCGGCCGAGCGTCGCGATATGGCCTTCGGGATCGACGCCCTGGAAGCCGGTGATGACCACGACCTTGCCCGCGTCGAGATCCTTCAGCACGCGCTCGCCGTCGATCTCGCTGATGCGCGCCTTCGTGAACGCGCTGTCCGTCTTGATCGGCACTTGCCAGCCGGCGTAGCTCACGGCGTCGAGACCTTCGGCGTGCAGCGCGATGGCGAGAAGCCCCACGCTCACCTGCTCGCCGGTCGAGGCAATCATGTCGAGTTCGCGCGGGTCCGGGTCGGCCTTGATGTCTCTTGCGAGACCGAGCAGGCGATTGGTTTCGCCGGACATCGCCGAGGGCACGACGACCATCTTGTGGCCGGCCTTGTGCCATTTGGCGACGCGCTTGGCGACGTTCTTGATGCGCTCGACCGAGCCCATCGAAGTGCCGCCGTATTTGTGTACGATGAGTGCCATTGTCGTTTTGAACTGGAGGGAAAACCGCGCTTCACGCGCGTTGGCGCGAGAGCGCTTGAGACTCGCGCTCGATTTGCTTCAGGGGATGTCGAAGCCTACGAGCAGCGGGCGCTGCCGCACGCCCGTCGCGCGCTCGCACGAATGTTGTATGCGGCGCACGGATGCGTCGTTGCGGGCGAAATCGAGTCTTTTGAACGGAGATGCCGCGCAAACACGCGCTTGGGCGAAAACGAGTTACCGTACCCGATCGAGGCTGAAATTACAAGATGGAGCGACCGTGGCGGCGATTTTACCGACTTCGGCTCAACGCCTGCCTCAAGCGCCCTACGCCAGCAGTAAATCCGGCCGCCATGAAATGCGGCGCAGCGGGCCGTGCGCCGCACTCGGCGCCGCGTCGCGATTCACGCCCACATGCGGCACGAAGAGCAACGCCTCGCCGACGAAAAGCATCGGCACATCGCGCTTCCACGCCGGCACGCCGCGCTCCTGAAACAGGTTCTTGAGCGTGCGGCTCGGCGCTTCGGACGCCACGCGCATGCGTTCCCCGCCCACCCGCGAGCGCGCGGCGAGCGGCGCGGCGCGCAACACGCCTTCCCCGACGACGTCGTCGCCGGGCGCATCGACAGGTTCGAACACGAACGAGCCGCGCCATTGCGGCAGGCGCCACACCTCCTCGTCCCGCCATTGCAGTTCCACAACGGCTTTGAACGGGGCCGCGCCGTCGTCGAGATCGGGCGCGTCAGCGCTGTCGCCCGGTTCCCAGAACAGCACATTGCGATAGACGCGCAGGCTATGCCCCGCATGATCGACGCGCAGCGCATGGCCATCGCGCGCGGCAGCCACATCGCGCAACTGGCGCAGCATGTCGGCGATACGCGCCGTCGATGCCGCCAGCAGGCCGCGCGAGCGAATCCAGAAACGCATGAGGTTGATCGCGCGATCGTCGTCGAGTGCGAGGAACGCGTCGAGCATGAGCGCGCCCTCTTCGCTCGTGCTTCGCACATGCACGAGATCGATGCGCGCGAGCTGATCCAGAAGCCGCTGCGCCGACGCCGCATGCGATGCCGTGCGCGCGAGCGCGTCGCGAAAACCGGGGAAATGCACCGCGAGCACGGGGAGCACGTCATGCCGAAGCGCGTTGCGCGAGTAGCGCGTGTCGCCGTTGGATTCGTCGTCGATCCAGCTCAGATCGCGCTCGTGCGCGTATTGCTCGAGTTGCGCGCGCAGCAATCGCAGAAGCGGACGCAGACGCGGCACCGCGCCGTCCGCCCGCTGCGGCGCCATCGCCGCCAGACCCGCGACGCCCGCGCCGCGCAGCAATTGCAGCAGCACGGTTTCGGCCTGATCGTCGGCGTGATGCGCGATCAGGAGCGCGTTCGCGCCGTGCTCGTCGCAGAGGTCGTCGAGCGCGCGGTAACGCGCGTCGCGCGCCGCCGCTTCGAGGCTCTCGCCGCCCGCGCGCGCGACATCGACATGACGCGCGGCGTAACGCACGTCGAGCGACGCCGCGAAGCGCTCGCAATGCGCGGCCCACGCGTTCGCATTGGGACTCAGGCCATGATGAATATGCAGCGCGACGATGCGCCGCGCGCCGAAGCAGCGCACGGCGGCATCGAGCAGCACGGTGGAGTCGAGCCCGCCGCTCAAGGCGACCGCGAGAAGCGCATCGGAGGAAAGGTCCGCGTCCGAAACCGACGCGCGCACCGCCTCGAAGACGAGGCGGCCGGCTGGGGTTTCGTTATCGGATGTCACGAGAGTTCGTGAAAGATGAGATGACGAACGATGGCGGGATTACGCGCCCGGCAGCGATTCCTTGTACTTGCCGTACGCCATCAGCTTCTCGAAGCGACGCTCGCGCAAGTCGTTGACGCTCATGCCCTGGAACTGACGCAGCGAATCGGCGAGCGCGCGGCGCAGGAGCGCGGCCATACCCTTCGCATCGCGGTGCGCGCCGCCGAGCGGCTCGTTCACGATCTTGTCGATCAGACCGAGCGCCTTCAGGCGATGCGCCGTGAGGCCGAGTGCCTCGGCCGCCTCGGGCGCCTTCGCCGCGCTCTTCCACAGAATCGACGCGCAGCCTTCGGGCGAAATCACCGAATAGGTTGAGAACTGCAGCATCATCACGGTATCGGCGACTGCGATCGCGAGCGCGCCGCCCGAGCCGCCCTCGCCGATGATCGTCGTGATGATCGGCGTTTTGAGCTCGGCCATCACATACAGATTGCGTCCGATGGCTTCGGACTGTCCGCGCTCTTCCGCGCCGATGCCCGGATAGGCGCCCGGCGTATCGACGAACGTGAAGATCGGCAGGCTGAACTTCTCGGCCGTGCGCATCAGACGCTCGGCCTTGCGATAACCTTCCGGACGCGGCATGCCGAAGTTGCGCAGCGCGCGTTCCTTCGTATCGCGGCCCTTCTGATGGCCGATCACCATGCACGGCTGACCGTTGAAACGCGCGAAACCGCCGACGATCGCGAGGTCGTCCGCGAAGGCGCGGTCGCCATGCAATTCGTGGAAATCGGTGAAAAGCTCGCTCACATAGTCGAGCGTGTACGGACGCTGCGGGTGACGCGCAATCTGCGAAACTTGCCAGGGCGACAGGTTCGCGTAGAGATCCTTCGTGAGCTGCTGGCTCTTTTTCGACAGCCGCTCGATTTCTTCCGAAATATCGACAGCGGAATCGTCCTGAACGAAGCGGAGTTCTTCGATCTTCGCTTCGAGTTCAGCGATCGGCTGCTCGAAATCCAGAAACGTGGTCTTCATATGTTCGAGTCCTAGAACATCGGGCAGCGCGTATTCTAACCGCGTCCGTCCCTCAAAAATTCGCGCGGGAACTATCGATTATAAATCAACGATAGGTCGCGAAATTCGCGCGCCCCGCGCGTGTGTATTTTAGTGATCCGCCGGAATCGGATTGAGACTGCGCCACATGTACCAGGTCGCGACCGTGCGCCATGGTTCCCAGTTCGCCGCCACTTCGCGCGCCTCGCTGCGCGTCACCGGCTCCCCGCTGAAGTAGTTGACGCTGATTGCCTGAATCAGGCCGAGATCGTCGAGCGGCAAAACGTCCGGGCGCGACAGATTGAAGATGAGGAACATCTCGGCCGTCCATCGGCCGATGCCGCGAATCTGCGTGAGCTCGGCGATCACGGCTTCGTCGTCCATCGATGTCCATGCATCGACATGCAGCGCGCCGGATTCGAAATGCTGCGCGAGATCGAGAATGTATTCGGCCTTGCGTCTGGACAAACCGCACGCCTGCAGCTTCTCGTGGCCGAGACGGATGAAATGCGCGGGATGGACCTCCGGGCATGCGCCTTTCACGCGCTCCCAGATCGCTTGCGCCGCCTTCACTGAAATCTGCTGACCGGCCACCGAGCGCGCGAGCGTCGAGAATGGATCGCCGAGATTGACGAGATGGATCTCGCCGAACTTCGGGATCAGCTTCTTGAGGATGCGGTCGCGCTTCATGAGATCGGCGCACGCACGATCCCAGTAGTCGGGACGAACGATTTCGCGCGTGAGCCCGCCGATCTGCACCGGCACCGCCGCGTCGGCCGTGACGACGCGCGACTTGCGCACGACTTCGCCCCGCTCCGCGACGAGCGCCTGCGCGCTCGCGCCATCGCCGGCAACCGCGCGGCCGTTGCCCTTCGCGGGCGACGCTTCGGCTTCTTCCGTGCCTGCGTTGGATGGGCGTGCGGCCCCGTTCAGGCGCGCCGCCGTCTCGGGCTTCGCCGCCTTGAGCGCGGCGCTTCTCGCCGGCTTCGCGCCGGCGGGGCCGCGCTTGAGCGCCGTCTTGCGGCCGCCCGTCGCACCTGCGCCATCAATCTGCTGCGTGTCCGCTTTCGTTTGCGCGCCGCGCGTGCGCTTTGCCGCGCCCGACGCATCGCTGACAGACGCGGGTCGTTTGACCGGCGTCTTCCTGGCCGTTGCCATCTTGCCTCCTGCCTGGTGAGTCGATCAGAGGGTTCGAATGGTCGCGCTCACACGCGGCGCCATTCGGTCGACCCACCCGGTTTGTCTTCAAGCGCAATACCGGCTTCGAGCAATTCGGCACGAATCCGGTCTGCTTCGGCGTAGTTCTTCGCCTGCTTCGCGGCAATGCGTCCGGCGATCTTCGCTTCGATCTCCTGCGGCGAAAGTCGCGGCTCCGAACCCGTGCCGCTCGCCTGCTGCAGGAACACACGCGGCTCGCGCCCGAGTAGACCGAGCACGCCCGCGAGACCCTTGAGCTGACGAGCGAGCGCGGGCTCGCGCGTACGATTCACTTCGCTCGCGAGATCGAACAACACTGATACGGCCACCGGCGTGTTGAAGTCGTCGTTCATCGCAGACTGGAAACGCTGCGCGTTCGCCTCGTTCCAGTCAAGTTGCTGATTGTCCGGCTCGACATCCTTCAACGCCGTATATAGGCGCGTCAACGCGTTCTTCGCATCGTCGATATGCACGTCGCTGTAATTCAGCGGCGACCGGTAGTGTGCCCGCGCAATAAAGAAGCGCACCACTTCGGCATCAAATTTTTCAAGGACTTCGCGGATCGTGAAGAAGTTGCCGAGCGACTTCGACATCTTCTCGTTGTCGATCTGCACGTAGCCGTTGTGCATCCAGTAGTTCACGAACGTCTTGCCGGTCGCGCCTTCGCTCTGCGCGATTTCGTTCTCGTGATGCGGGAACTGCAGGTCCTGCCCGCCGCCGTGAATGTCGAAGTGATCGCCGAGCAGCGTGCAGCCCATCGCGGAACATTCGATGTGCCAGCCCGGACGCCCGCGGCCCCACTTCGAATCCCAGCCGGAGTCGGCGGGCTCGCCGGCCTTCGCCCGCTTCCACAGCACGAAGTCGAGCGGATCTTCCTTCGCATCGTTCGCGGCGACGCGCTCGCCCGCGCGCAGGTCTTCGATCGACTTGCCCGACAGCTTGCCGTAGTCGGCGAACTTGCGCACCGCGTAGTTCACGTCGCCGTCCTTCGCCTGATACGCGTAGCCGTTCGCCTCCAATGCATCGATCATGCCGAGCATCTGCGGGATGAAGTCGGTCGCGCGCGGCTCGATGTCCGGGCGCGCGACGCCGAGCGCGGCCGCGTCTTCATGCATCGCCGTGATGAAGCGATGCGTGAGCGACTTGATCGGCTCGTTGTTCTCGACTGCGCGGCGGATGATCTTGTCGTCGATGTCCGTGATGTTCTGCACATACGTGACCTTGTAGCCGAGCGTGCGCAGCCATCGTTGCACGATATCGAAGACCACCATCACGCGCGCATGGCCGATGTGACAATAGTCATACACCGTCATTCCGCAGACATACATGCGTACCTCGCCGGCTTTGAGCGGCGTGAAGGGTTGCTTGTCACGGGCGAGCGTGTTGTAGATGCGCAGCGAGTTCATAGAAGGCGAAGCATGGACCGGAGTCGACCGTATGCCGGGCAGCAGGCGGCGTGTTCGAAGCGCGCGGGAGCAAACGAGACCCACACGCGAGCACGAACACGACGGTCATGCGACCAGGACGGAGGCGGCCACGAGTGGCGAAAGATAGTCTGGCGTCGGCGCGGCATGCGTGCCCGGAGAACCAGGCGCAAGACACGTGCGCGGGACGTGCAGACCTTTTGTTAGAATGGGTCGGAGTATAACACCGGGACTTGAGCCTATGAAATGTCGAAGCGGCCGCGCGGCGGGCTTTGCAAGCCGCGCTCCGGGCCAGGCCGAAAGCCTTGCCGGACAGTGCGCCGCATCGGGCAAATCTGCTCGCTCTCCGATCCTCGCGATCGTTCACGCCCTCACGCGCTCGCGGTCTCTTTCGCCGCTTTCGTGGCTTCTTTCGCTGCAACCTTCATTGACTCGATTCCAAGTGACTCATCGCAAAGCGCGCACGTCTCTGCAACTCTCTTGCCGGTTCGCTTCCCGGACGCTCGGCACATTCGCCGCCCGGACGCTCGCCATCGCGACGCTCGGCTTCGCCGCATGCGTCGGCATGTCCGGGGCCGCGCTCGCGCAGACCTCGACCGCCACGCGCGACGACACGCCGCAAGTCGATTCGGCCATCGCGAACAAGGACTGGAGCGCCGCACTCACGCAACTCGATGCGCGCATCGCGGCCAATCCGCGCGACGTGCAGGCGAAGTTCAAGCGCGCAACCGTGCTCGCGCGCCTGAACCGCGACGACGAAGCCATCACCGCCTTCACCGAGCTCACGCAGGCCTATCCAGAACTGCCCGAGCCATACAACAATCTCGCCGCTCTCTACGCGAAGAAGGGCCGCTACGAAGACGCGCGCGCCGCGCTCGAAACGGCGGTCAAGGCGAACCCCGGCTATGCGCTCGCATACGACAATCTGGGCGATCTTTATCTTCGTCTCGCGAGCGAGTCGTACAAGCGCGCGCAATCGCTCGGCTCGAAGAGCCCGATCACGAGCCAGCGCATCACGGCGATCCAGAACATCTACACGCCTCCGAAGAAGCGCGCGGGCGCGGCGGAAGGCGCATCCGGCGCGGGTGCGGCAATCGCGCCGCGCACGGCCGCCGACGAATGGGCGCCTGCGTCCGACACCGGCTCGCCGGCCATGCCAGCGCCCGACGAGTATTCGCCGTTCGGCGGGCCGACCGGCCCGCTGCCGACCACGCCCTATGTCGCGCCGAAGGCGCAACCGTAAGCGCCCTTCGCGCTCGACTGTCTGCATTCACCACACGAGGATCCATCCTTCATGAAATTCCTGATGTTGGCGCTTTCGAGCGCTGCCCTGATTGCGAGCGCACCGGCGTTCGCCCAGCCGACTGCGCAGGCTGCGCACCCCACCGTGCTCTTCAAGACCACGCAAGGCGACATCAAGGTCGAGCTGTATCCCGAGAAGGCGCCGAAGACAGTCGCGAACTTTCTCGACTATGTGAAGTCCGGTCAGTACAGCGGCACGATCTTTCACCGCGTGATTCCGGGCTTCATGATCCAGGGCGGCGGCTTCAGCACGAGCTTCGCCGAGAAGCCGACGCGGGCGCCGATTCCGCTCGAAAGCAAGAACGGTCTGAAGAACGCAACGGGCACGATCGCGATGGCGCGCACGAGCGACCCGAACTCGGCCACCGCCCAGTTCTTCATCAATACGGTCGATAATGCGGGTCTCGACTATCCGAGCCCTGACGGCAACGGCTATGCCGTGTTCGGCAAGGTCGTCGCGGGCATGGACGTCGTGAAGAAGATCGAGGGCAGCCCGACCACCACGCGCGGCCCGATGCAGGACGTGCCGCAAAAGCCGACCGTGATCGAGTCGGCCACCGTGGTCTCGCAGTAATCCGAAGCGCATGTCGCTGACCTCGCGCGCAGGCCGCGTCGGGGCTCAATCAAACACATTGGAGAAAACACCATCATGGTCGAACTACATACGAACCACGGCGTCATCAAGCTGGAACTGGACGCCGAGAAGGCGCCGAAGACCGTCGAGAACTTCCTCAACTACGTGAAGAAGGGTCATTACGACAACACCGTGTTCCACCGCGTGATCGACGGCTTCATGATCCAGGGCGGCGGCTTCGAGCCGGGCATGAACCAGAAGCCGACCGATGCGCCGGTCAACAACGAAGCCAACAACGGTCTCAAGAACGACACCGGCACGATCGCGATGGCGCGCACGAACGATCCGCATTCGGCAACCGCGCAGTTCTTCATCAACGTGAAGGACAACGACTTCCTGAACCACTCGTCGCCGACGCCGCAAGGTTGGGGCTATACCGTGTTCGGCCGTGTCGTCGAAGGCATGGACGTGGTCGAGAAGATCAAAAAGGTCAAGACGGGTTCGAAGGGCTTCCACCAGGACGTGCCGGTCGACGACGTGGTGATCGAGAAGGCCGTCGTGGTCTGATCCCGGTCATTGCATGATCGATACGAAGACTTCATTCGATCGCGAAGCAGCGGGCGCAGCGAACAAAGCGCGCCCGCTGTTTTTCATTGCCGACCTGCATCTCTCGGAAGCGATTCCGAAAACGGTCGCCGCCTTCGAGCATTTCATCGAGGTCACGGCGAACGACGCGGACTCCGTTTTCATTCTCGGCGACCTGTTCGAGTTCTGGATCGGCGACGACATTCTCGACGGTCCCGCGACCGACGCGCGCGCCGACTTCGCGCGCCGCATGACGCGCCTCATGCACACGCTGTCCGAACGCGGCATCGGTCTCTATGTGATGCACGGCAATCGCGATTTCCTGCTGGGCAAGCGCTTCATGAAAGATGCGGGCGCATTGCCCCTGCCCGACCCCTTCGTGATCACCGCGTTCGGCAAGCGCATCGTGCTCGCGCACGGCGACGGTCTGTGCACGGCGGATCGCGCGTATCAGGGCTTTCGCGCGTTCGCGCGCAACAGGTTCGCGCAGCGCCTTTTTCTGGCGTTGCCGCTCGACACGCGCCTGGGAATAGGCCAGCGCATGCGCACGAAGAGCGAAGGCTCGCGCATGACCGGCATCAAGGCCAAATACGACGTGACCAGGAAGGCAGTGTCCGAACTCTTCATCAAGAGCCGCACGAATACGCTGATTCACGGCCACACACATCGTCCGGCGATGCATCGCGAAGTCGAGGGCGTGCGCTGGGTCTTGCCGGACTGGGAGCTGGACGCCAATACGCCGCGCGGCGGCTATCTCCGTCTCGACGACGAAGGCGTGCGCGCGCTGCCGCTCTAGTAGCGCCCTATCGCTCCAGCGAAGCGGCGCGCTCTTCCGCCGTCTTGCCGTCCATCGACGTACACAGACGCTTGAGATCGACGAGCGCGGCGCCATCGACGGCATTGAGCGCTTCCACGCGCGCGCCGAGCCGCTCGAGCGCCGCGACGATGTCGTCGATGCGCTGCGTCTGCGTCGACGCGTGATCGATCAGGCCGTGGATGGCGAGCGAGACCGGATCGTCCGCGTTCGGCGTGATGCCGTAAGCGCAGAAACCTTCGTGCTTCGTTTCCTTCGGCCTGGAAACCGCCGGCATCACGATGCGCGCCGGATTGCCCACCGCCGTGCCGCCCGCCGGCACCGGCTTCACGACCACCGCGTTCGAGCCGATCTTCGCATCCGCGCCGATAGTAAAGCCGCCGAGCACTTTTGCGCCCGCGCCGACGATCACGCCGCGCTCGAGCGTCGGATGGCGCTTCGCGCCGCGCGTGAGTGAGGTGCCGCCGAGCGTCACGCCCTGATAGATCGTGCAGTCGTCGCCAATTTCAGCGGTCTCGCCAATCACCACGCCCATGCCGTGATCGATGAACACGCGCCGCCCGAGCGTCGCGCCCGGATGAATCTCGATGCCCGTAAGGAAGCGCGCAAGCTGCGACACGAAGCGCGCGAGCCAGCGCCATTGCGCCCGCCAGCACGCGTTTGCTACACGATGCAGGACGATCGCGTGCAGCCCGGGATAACAGGTGACGACCTCCCACGCGCTGCGGGCGGCGGGATCGCGCTCGCGGATGGCGGCAATGTCTTCGCGAAGTCGGTCGAACATGGCGATATCTCGATTGTGGGAAGGGGGCGCGCAGACGTTCGTGCAGTGCAAGGCCTTAAGCACGGAACACGCAAAGCTTATATCGGCTGTCGCGGTTTTTTGCCGATTGTAGGGCGAGCGCGGAGAGTTCGCTCGATGCCCCCGATGGCAGCGCGGTCGCTGCTATCGGTCAGATCAGAGCACGCGCGTTCTAGTCTTTGTTCGCGTGCAGGAGGATGTGCTTTGCCATTCCGCGCAGGATATTCACCTCTTCGCGCTCCAGCCCCGCGCGCGCGAAGAGCCGCCGCACGCGCGACATCAGCTTCTTCGGATTGTCCGGATCGAGGAACTCGAGCGCGACGAGCGCCTCTTCGAGATGCGCGTACATGCCTTCGATTTCATCGCTCGACGCACTCTGCCCCGACGATTCGGCGACGGCGAGCGCACGCGCCGGCGCCTGAAACGCGAGCCGCAGCTCGTAAGCGAGCACTTGGACGGCCTGCGCGAGATTGAGCGAACTGTAGGCGGGGTTGGCAGGAATATGCGCAAGCGCGCTGCAGCGCTCGACATCCGCGTTCGACAGGCCCGTGCGCTCGTTGCCGAACACGAGCGCGATGTCGCCCTGGCGCACGAACTCATGCGCGCGCCCGGCAAGCGCGCGCGGGGGCATCTGCGGCGGACCGTATTCGCGCATGCGTGCCGTGAGCGCGACGGACCAGTGCACGCCCACGAGCGCGTCGGCGAGCGTATCGACGACGTGGGCGGACGCGAGGACGTCATCGGCGCCGGAGGCCATCGCGATGGCTTCGGGCTCGTTCTTGACGCCGGCGATGCGCGGCGCGACGAGGACCAGGCGCGCGAAGCCCATCGTCTTCAACGCGCGCGCGGCGGCGCCGACATTGCCCGGATGACTCGGCTCGACGAGGATGAAGCGCGTGGAGGTGAAGCCGCCTGCGGGCGCGGAAAGTTCGTTGGGTTCCAAGGCGCGATGTCTGCTGATGTGCGAACCCGCTATGTTAACGCGCTTTGCAGAACCGGCGAAAGCGCGCGGCCACTTTCGGGTAAAATGGCCCCTTCGCGCGCCGCGAACGGTTTTTTCATCGAGTCGAACCTTCGCGCGAACGCACCGCTCTTATTCAATTCGTCTTTCGTCGACATAGTCGTTGTCGCCAACTTTTCCGCCCGCGCGCATCCGTTCACATGAGCGCGCGGCGGTCAGAGGATTTCGCTCATGCATCCGATGCTCAACATCGCTGTCAAGGCCGCACGCCGCGCCGGACAGATCATCAATCGCGCGTCGCTCGATCTGGATCGCATCCAGGTCAGCAAGAAACAGCACAACGACTTCGTGACGGAAGTCGACAAGGCGTCCGAAGCCGCCATCATCGAGACACTGCACACTGCCTATCCCGATCACTCCATCCTCGCCGAAGAATCCGGCGAAACGGATCGCGAGTCGGAGTTCCAGTGGATCATCGATCCGCTCGACGGCACGACCAACTTCATCCACGGCTTTCCGTACTATTGCGTGTCGATCGCGCTCGCGCACAAGGGCGTCGTGCAGCAGGCGGTCATCTACGATCCGACGCGCAACGACCTCTTCACCGCATCGCGCGGCCGCGGCGCGTATCTGAACGAACGGCGCATTCGCGTCGGCAAGCTAGATCGTCTGTCGGACGCGCTCATCGGCACGGGCTTTCCGTTCCGCGACGGCCAGGGCCTCAACGGCTACATGCGCCTCTTCAGCGAAATGACGCTGTCGTGCGCGGGCCTGCGCCGTCCGGGCGCCGCCGCGCTCGACCTCGCGAACGTCGCGGCTGGGCGTCTCGACGGCTTCTTCGAGCAAGGCATCCATCCGTGGGACGTGGCCGCGGGCAGCCTGATCGTGACCGAAGCGGGCGGGCTCGTCGGCAACTACACCGGCGAATCGGATTTCCTGTTCAAGAACGAGATCGTCGCCGCCAATCCGAAGGTGTACGCGCAGATGGTCAAGATTCTCGACATGTATTCGCGCACGCGTCTGACCGGCGAATAAGCGCATCGGCGGGGCGCGCCTTGCGCCCCGTCGTTTCCCTCCTCTCGCGCCCCGGGCGCGCCGCCTGCTCTGCAACGAATGCAGGGCTCCGTTACAGTGCAAACTTTGCCCTCGTGTCCGCACGGGCGATGCGCACTTTTTCCCCGTCTGCCCCGCTCTTGCGCCGCGCGCCGCGCCACACGTCACGCCAGCTCATGAAGAAAGGCTTCTACACGATCATCGCCGCGCAGTTCGTCTCCTCGCTCGCCGACAATGCGCTCCTGATCGCCGCGATCGCGATGCTCGCCGTCGTGCATTCGGCGCCGTGGGTCACACCGCTTCTGCAAATCTTCTTCACGATTTCGTATGTGGTGCTCGCACCGTTCGTGGGCGCATTCGCCGATGCCATCCAGAAGCGCCACGTCATGTTCGTCTCGAACGCGCTCAAGGCGGCCGGCTGCGCGATGATGATCGCAGGCGTCCATCCGATGCTCGCATATGGCGTCGTCGGTCTCGGCGCGGCCGCTTATTCGCCTGCGAAGTACGGCATTCTCACCGAGCTGCTGCCGCCGCAGAAGCTGATCGCGGCGAACGCGTGGCTCGAATCCGCGACGGTCGGCTCGACGATCCTCGGCACCGTGATCGGCGGCGCGCTCGTGAGTCAGGTCGTCGCGCGCTGGGTTACGCATGCGCATTTGCCGCTCGTGAATACCGCCGCGCACGCCGCGCTTTTCGCCGTGATGGTGATCTATGCGTCGGCGGCCGTCATCAACGTGTTCATTCCCGACACCGGCGCGCGTTATCCAAACCTTTTGACGGAGCCGACGAGGCTCGTCCACGATTTTTCGCATTGCTTCAAGGTGCTGTGGAAAGACAAGCTCGGGCAGATCGCGCTGTGGGTCACGACGCTGCTCTGGGGCTCGGCCGTCACACTTCAGTTGCTCGTGCTCAAATGGGCCGACGCGAATCTGGGCCTGTCGCTCTCGAAAGCCGCCATCCTGCAGGGCGTGACAGGCCTGGGCATCGCGCTGGGGGCGGCGGCGGCGTCCGCGTGGATCATGCTGCGCCAGTCGCTCAAAGTGTTGCCCGTGGGCGTGCTCATCGGCGCGGTGGCGGTCGCGATGGCGTTCTATAACAAGGACCTGTTCCCGGCAGACTCGGGCGTGCATATCGGCCCGTGGTTCGCGCCGGCGTACATCCTGATGGCGTATCCGCTGATGATCGCGCTCGGCAGCCTGTCCGGCTTTTTCATCGTGCCCATGAACGCGATCCTGCAGCATCGCGGCGCGACGTTGCTGTCCGCCGGACATTCCATCGCGGTGCAGAACTTCAATCAGAATATCGCCGTGCTCGCGATGCTCGGCACCTACGCGCTGCTCTTGACGATCAATGTGCCGGTGCAATGGATCATCGTCGTATTCGGTCTGTTCGTGTGTCTGATGATGGCGCTCGCAATGCGCCGTCACACGCAGAACGAGCGTAATACGGATCTCATCGCGCTGGTCGAGGAATGAACCTTGCTGCAGCGTATATTCTGGGTTCATACCCCGGCGCCGCGGAGGAGGAAGAAGGGAGGGAACGCGCACGCCCGGGGCGAAGTCGTAAAGTTGTAGGCGCGCAGGGATTTCCGCACAAGACGTGACGACAGTGACGACAGGAAGGCGGACCCGGCGACATTCATTCGGCAACGTCAATAAAGGAGCATGAAAATGGGATTGTTCACACGTTCGACGCTCGACAGCAAGATCAATGGCGCAGCCGATCTCGGCCAGCGCGCGGTGCGCGGTGCGAGTGACGCGGTCGATTCGGCCAGCGGCCAGTTGCGCAGTCTGCTCGACGATCTGGAAAGCTCGATCCAGAACGCCAAGGACATCGACGCGGACAAGCTGCGCAAGGAGTTGCAATCGAAGCTCAAAATCGCGCGTTCGCAGATGAACGGCGCGGGCGGCGCCATCACCGGCAAGCTGAACGATGCCGCCGGTTACGCCGACGAATTCGTCCATGACAAGCCGTGGCACACGCTCGGCGCGGTGGCCGGCCTCGCGTTGCTCATCGGTTATCTCGCCGGGCGCGCGTGAAGCGCTGCGGCTTCGTCTGAATCTGCCGCCGGAACGGTCTCGCGATTGTTCCGGCGGCATGCGCTGTTCTCGCGATAGGCGTGAGGGCACGATGTAATTGCCCGCAGCAACAGTCCATTGGCCATCTGGCCGAATCGCCGTCTTCCCGCGACAGGTTAAACTCTTGCCCTATCGGCTGATTGGCGGCCGGTGCACGTCGCGTCCGGCCGTTTGGTCGTTCCGGCTTTCACAGCACGCAAGATGGGCAATCACACGGCATCCCCCGACACCTCCACCGACACCGCGCCGCTCGCGGATCTGTCCCAGCACACGCCGATGATGCAGCAGTATCTGCGCATCAAGGCGGAGCATCCCGGCACGCTCGTTTTCTACCGGATGGGCGATTTCTACGAGCTTTTCTTCGATGACGCCGAAAAGGCCGCGCGCCTGCTCGATCTCACGCTCACGCAGCGCGGCGCGTCGGGCGGCAATCCGATCAAAATGGCGGGCGTTCCGCATCACGCATGCGAGCAATATCTCGCGAAGCTCGTGAAGCTCGGCGAGTCGGTTGCGATTTGCGAACAGATCGGCGATCCGGCGATCTCGAAGGGGCCGGTCGAGCGCAAGGTCGTGCGCGTCGTCACGCCGGGCACGCTGACCGACGCGGCCCTGCTCTCGGACAAGAGCGACGTCTATCTGTTGGCGCTCTGCCCTGCGCACAATCGTCGCGGCGTCGTCACGAGCGTCGGTCTCGCGTGGCTCAATCTCGCGAGCGGCGCATTGCGCCTCGCGGAAGTCGCGCCGGGACAAGTCAGCACGGCGCTCGAGCGCATTCGTCCGGCCGAAACGCTCATCGCGGATTCGATCACCGACGTCCCGGCATCGCTCGGCGTGACGAATCCCGGTGCGACCACGCGCGTTCCGGCATGGCACTTCGATGTCGGGTCGGGCACGCAGCGCTTGCGCGAGCAGCTCGACGTCGCGAGCCTCGACGGCTTCGGCGCGCAAACCCTCACCTGCGCGTGCGGCGCGGCTGGCGCGCTGCTGCTCTACGCTGCGGCGACTCAAGGTCAGCAGTTGCGTCACGTGCGCAGCCTGAAGGTCGAATACGAATCGGAATACATCGGGCTCGATCCCGCCACGCGGCGCAATCTGGAACTCACGGAGACGCTGCGGGGCACCGAGTCGCCCACCCTCTTCTCGCTGCTCGACACCTGCTGCACGACGATGGGCAGCCGTCTGCTGCGCCACTGGCTGCATCATCCGCCGCGCGATGCATCGATCGCGCAGGCGCGCCAGCAAGCGATCGGCGCATTGCTCGACGCGCCCACGACCGGCGGTCTCGACACCCTGCGCGGCGCGCTGCGCAAGATCTCGGACATCGAGCGCATCACGGGCCGTCTCGCGTTGCTGTCGGCGCGGCCACGCGATCTGTCGAGCCTGCGCGATACCTTCGCCGCGCTGCCAGACCTGCGCGCGCTCGTCGCGAGCCTCGCCGCGCACACGCCGGCGCTGGAGCGCATCGCCGCCGAGCTGGAGCCGCCGCACGAGTGTCTCGATCTTCTGACGAACGCCATCGCGACCGAGCCCGCCGCATTGATTCGCGACGGCGGCGTGATCGCGCGCGGTTACGATCCGGATCTCGATGAACTGCGCGATATTTCGGAGAACTGCGATCAGTTCCTGATCGACCTCGAAGCGCGCGAGCGCACGCGCACGGGCATTGCGAATCTGCGCGTCGAATACAACAAGGTGCATGGCTTCTACATCGAAGTCACGCGCGGGCAGACCGACAAGGTTCCCGACGACTACCGCCGCCGTCAGACGCTCAAGAACGCCGAGCGCTACATCACGCCAGAATTGAAGGCTTTCGAGGACAAAGCGCTGTCCGCTCAGGAGCGCGCCCTCGCCCGAGAACGCGCGCTGTACGACGCGCTGCTGCAGACTCTGCTGCCATTCATCGGGGATTGCCAGCGCGTCGCAAGTGCGCTCGCGGAACTCGATCTCCTGTGCGCGTTTGCCGAACGCGCCCGCGCGCTCGACTGGGTCGCGCCGGAATTCACCGCCGATGCGGGCATCGATATCGAACAGGGCCGGCATCCGGTCGTCGAGGCGCAGGTCGAGCAGTTCATCGCCAACGATTGTTGCCTGAGTCAGGACCGGAAGCTCCTGCTCATCACAGGCCCGAACATGGGCGGCAAATCGACCTTCATGCGTCAGACCGCGCTGATCGCGTTGATGGCTTACGTCGGCAGTTACGTGCCCGCGAAACGCGCGCGTTTCGGCGCCCTCGACCGCATCTTCACCCGCATCGGCGCGGCCGACGATCTCGCGGGCGGCCGCTCGACTTTCATGGTCGAGATGACCGAAGCGGCGGCGATCCTCAACGACTCGAGCGCATCGAGCCTCGTGCTGATGGACGAGATCGGGCGCGGCACCTCGACCTTCGACGGCCTCGCGCTCGCGTGGGCGATCGCGCGGCATCTGCTCACGCACAACGGCTGTTACACGCTCTTCGCGACGCACTACTTCGAGCTTACGCAACTGCCCGCGGAGTTCGCCCAGGCGGCGAACGTGCATCTGTCGGCGGTCGAGCACGATCATGGCATCGTGTTCCTGCACGCGGTGAGCGAAGGTCCGGCCAATCAGAGCTACGGCCTGCAGGTCGCGCAACTCGCGGGCGTGCCAGCGGCGGTGATTCGCGCGGCGCGCAAGCATCTCGTGCATCTGGAACAGCAATCGGCCAGCCAGCCCGCTGCACAGTTCGATCTGTTCGCGAGCCAGCCGTATACGCCGTATGGAGACGACGATCCGCCCCACGAAGAGCTGGAGAAGACCGAAGCGCCGGAACATCCGGTGATGGACAAGCTGCGCGCGCTCGATCCGAACGATCTGCGCCCGCGCGAAGCGCTCGATCTGCTCTACGAACTGCATGAACTGGCGAATCGTCCGCCGGATGCATCGCGTTGAGCGTGGCGCTCCGCGCGTCGAGCGCAACGCCGCGGCGCGCCTGACAAGCGCCGTGACGATCGCGGTCGCGCTCGCATGCGGCGCGATCGCGCATGCGCACGCCGAGGGGAACGCGCCGCTCGGCTTCGCCGTGATTTCCGACGCCCTCACCCGCCCCGCCGACGAAGCACCCGTGCGCCGCATGCTCGATGCGATCGGGCGCGACGGCAGCATCGCGTTCATCGTCTACGACGGCAACTTCAAGGGCAGCACCGAGCCGTGTCGCGACAGCATCTATCAGTCGCGGCACGACCTGCTGGACGCGTCGCGCACGCCAGTCGTGCTATTGCTCGGCCAGCACGACTGGGCCGATTGCGGCCTCGCGCATGCGGGCGCTTACGACCCGGTCGAACGGCTCGATTTCGTGCGTCAGCTCTTCTTCACGGATGCCAGTTCGCTTGGACAAAGTCCGCTCACACTGTCGCGCGAGAGCGACCTCGCGCGCTTTCGCACGTTCCGCGAAATCGTGCGCTGGCAGGCGCAAGGCATCGCGTTCATCGGGCTGAATGTGCCGAGCCCGAACAATCACTATCTGACCGCGGGGGGACGCAACGGCGAGTTCGAAGACCGCGCCGTCGCGACGAGCTTCTGGCTGGAACATGCGGCGGAATCGGCGCGACGCTCCGAGATGCGCGCGCTCGTGATCGTGCTTCAGGCCGATCCTGACTTCTCTCGCTACGAGCGGCGCGAACGCTTTGCATGGCTGCACTTCTCGCGCTCGAACCAGCCGCGCGATGGCTTCCTCGAACTGAAGCGCAGTCTCGTGAAGGCGGCCGAAAGTTTTCGCGGACCGGTCATCGTGATCCACGGCACCGATGCGCCGGAGCCGAACGGCTTTCATATCGACCAGCCATTGCGCAACGACAAGGGCTTGATCGTCACGAATCTCACGCGCGTCGCGCTCGCGTTCAGAAAGCCGCAATCGCAATGGCTCGAAGTGCAAAGCGATGCGCAATGGCATCCGCCGTTTCGACTGCGCGTGCGCGATGTGAAGGAGACCCGTACGCGAGAATCGAACGCGCCGCCGCCCGGAGCGCCCGCGCAGCCGAGCGAGCCTTATGCACCTTATCCGGCGCCCTATCCCGCACCGCAACCCGCGTTGCCGGAATCGGCGCCGCCTGCGCTGCCGCGCAACGATCTGCCGGAGTCGCTGCCCCCGCCGCCTTCGATGCCGCTACCTGCGTCCGGTCTGCCGCCGATCCTGACGCCGCCGCAGTCCTTGCCGCCGATCTATCCGGTACCTGCATCGGGCGTGCAAAACGGCGCGAGCGGACAATAAAAAAGCGCAGCCGAAGCTGCGCTTTCCTGAGCGGTCGACGCGCTCAATGCAGCGTCGGACCTGCATCCTTGCGCGGCTCGCCGTCATCGTCGTCTTCATCTTCGTCGATGACGTGCAGGCCGTCCGCGCCATGCGCGTGCTGATGCTGAATCTCGTCATCCGTCGCCGTGCGTACTTCCTGCACCGACAACGAGAAACGCAGCGCCATGCCCGCGAGCGGATGATTGCCGTCGAGCACGACTTTGTCTTCGGCGACGTCGGTCACGGTGTAGATCAGCGAGTCGACGTCGTCATCGCCGTCTTCGGGCGTGCCCTCGAACTGCATGCCCACTTCCAGCGGCTCGGGAAAACGGCTGCGCTCTTCGACCTTCACGAGTTCCGGATCGTACTCGCCGAACGCATCCTGCGGTTCGAGCTGAATGAGCGTTTCATAGCCCGCCTCGTGACCGTCGAGCGCTTCCTCGATCTTGGGGAACGTGCCATCATAGCCGCCGTGCAGATAGACCATCGGCTCGTCGCTCTCCTCGATCAGATTGCCTTGCGCATCCGATAGCTTGTAAGCGACCGAAACGACAGTGTCTTTCGCAATTTTCATTGGATCCTCCAAGATACAAGCCTCGATTATACGATGCCCAAGCGGCCCCAAGACGCAACACCATCCCCGGTTTCCGGCCTTCCCGCGCATGCTCGCGCGCCTTTGCCAGACGAACTCACACCCCTGTTGGGCAACCGTACGCCGCGACAGTTCATGCGGCGTTACTGGCAGAAAAAGCCCCTTCTGATCCGGCAGGCCATTCCCGATATTACGGCGCCGCTCGCACGCGACGAGCTGTTCGAGCTCGCAGATCTCGACGACGTCGAGTCGCGTCTCATCACACATTTTCGCAACACCTGGAATCTGGAGCACGGCCCGTTCGCGCCCGACGAATTGCCCCCGGTGAAGAAACGCGAGTGGACGCTGCTCGTGCAGGGCGTGAATCTGCACGACGATCGCGCGCACGCGTTGATGAACCGGTTCCGTTTCATTCCGGACGCGCGTCTCGACGACATGATGATCTCGTATGCGACCGATGGCGGCGGTGTCGGACCGCACTTCGACTCCTATGATGTCTTTCTGCTCCAGGTGCATGGCAAGCGGCGCTGGCGCATCGGGGCGCAGCGCGACCTTTCGCTAATACCCGGACTGCCGTTGAAAGTTTTACAGCACTTCGAGCCCGAGGAGGAATGGGTGCTGGAGCCCGGCGACATGCTCTATCTGCCGCCGCATATCGCGCACGACGGCATCGCGGAAGGCGAATGCATGACCGCGTCGATCGGCTTTCGCGCGCCCTCCACGCACGAACTCACGGCGCAGTTTCTCTATCACCTCGCCGAGCGCATGGGCGACGCCTCGGATGGCCCTAAAGGGAACGCGCGCTATCGCGATCCGGCGCAGGAGCCCGTGTCGAGTCCGGCGGCGCTGCCCGCCCTGCTCGTCGACCGTGTTGGCGCGATCCTTGCGAACGTCAACTGGAACGAAAAGGACATCGCGGCGTTTTTAGGCACGTATTTGAGCGAGCCGAAAGCGAATGTCGTATTCGACCCGCCCGAGCGCGCGTTGAATGAGCAAAAATTTGTGGAAAGAGCCAAAAAGACGGGCGTCAGGCTGGATAGAAAGACTATTTTGCTCTATGACGCGCGGTCATTTTTCGTAAATGGTGAAGCCGCAATGTTGTCGTCCAGGCTTAAAAAGTGGCTCCCCGAATTGGCCGATGCTCGCTGTCTGGAAGCGAAACGCTTTGTAACACTTACAGACGAATCGTCAATGACAGCGCTGCTGCACGAATGGTATTGTGCGGGCTGGCTCCGGATGGGTGCTTTGCCTTGACAGGCTTGCCTTCACGAGACTTCCTGATACGCTGCGGATGCTAGAATTTTGCTGTTCCGCAATATGAAAGTTTGTATGAGAAAGACAACGTATCGTCCCCTGATTTATCGACGGTCGTTACGAAAGTGCCTATAATTTCCGGCCAAGCCGTAGGAAGTCTCACACAAAAAAGAATTGTGAGTCTCCACAGCGGCCCAGGTCGGTGTTGGAGCACACATTACCGGTACTTTGCGCTGTTGCTTACCTTTAACCATAAAAGGACGTGATCATGAAGAAATCCCTCCTCGTAGCATCCCTGTTGGCTGCTGTTGCTCTGGCTGCATGCAACAAGTCTAGCGAAACGGCTGCTCCGAGCGCTGCAAGCGATACGTCGGCTGCTTCGGCTCCGGCTGCTGCTGCTTCGGACGCAAACGCTGCTGCATCGAGCGCTTCGGCCGCTGCAAGCGACGCAGCTTCGGCTGCTGGCGCAGCTTCGGACGCTGCCGCTTCGGCTGCCGCTCCGGCATCGGGCGCAAGCCAGTAAGGCGGTTGGCGCACGCCGCAGGCCGCTCGATGCGGTCCTGCAAACAAAAAAACCGGCTCTTGGGCCGGTTTTTTTGTATCTGCATTCTGCGCCGATGCGCGCGCAGCGCGTCGCGTTATTTATCTAGAGCGTGAGCCAGTCGAAACCTTCCGCCTGGGTCGCGACGACGATATCGACCGCAGACGCGCCCAGCACGGCCGCAAGCGCAGCTTGCGCAAGATGCGGCAGATTATTTTGCTGGCTAAGGTGAGCGGCCACGAGATGACGCAGCCTGGAACGGTCGAGCGATGCGAGAATGGCCGCCGCCGCTTCATTGTTCAGGTGCCCGTGCGTTCCGCCGATGCGCGCCTTCAGCGAAGGCGGATAGCGGCTCGCGGCGAGCATCTCGACATCGTGATTCGATTCGAGCACGAGCGCGTCACAGCCGCTCAGCACGTTCGTGATATGCGGCGTGGAGACGCCGACATCCGTCAGCACGCCGAGACGGCAAGCGCCGTCGGAGAAGACATATTGCAGCGGCTCGCGGGCATCGTGAGGCACGGTGTACGGCATCACGTTCAGATCGCCGATCGCGACGCTTTCATCGCCCCAGAGCACGTTCAATTCGACGTTGGCTTCGTCGGCGCCGATCGCGCGCGCCGTGCCCCAGCTCATGTGCAGCGGAATGGACCACCGGCGCGCGAGCGTCAACGCGCTGCCGATATGATCCGTGTGCTCGTGCGTGATGACGATGGCGTCCAGATCCTCGGCGCGGCAGTTCAGGCGCGCGAGGCGGCGCTCGACTTCCTTGCCGGAGAATCCGCAATCGAGCAGCACGCGCGTCGTGGTCGCGCCGCTCGACGCCTCGACGAGCAATGCATTGCCCTCGCTGCCGCTGCCGAGACTGGCGAATCTCACAATGAACTCATCATCGACTGACTAACGCGTTCGTCTAGTTCAACTGAGCATGCAGCAACGACACGATACGCTGCGCATCGGACGAGGTGTCCGGCTGGCCATTCGCATCGACGACACCGACTTGCGTGACCGACTCTGCCTTCGGCCTCACGTTGACGAGGAACTGTCGCGTCGGCTTTGGCGTGTTGCCCGAAAAGAACTTGCCGAAGAGACCGTCCTTCTTCAGCTCCGCCATGGAGTCCGAAAAATGGACGTAGTAGATGCCCTTGTCGCGATCGCGATTGTCGACCGTGAAGTTCGTGCGATCGAGCGCGAGGCCCACGCGCAGCCATGCGCGATCGAACGGCTCGGCGAGGTCGAGCGTGGAACCGCCCGCGCTTTGATCCACGGCCACCTTCGCCCCCGACGGACGCGCCTGTGCCATCAGCTTTTGCGACTGCGCTTCGGTCAGGCCGAATTTCTGCATCAGCTTCGTGAGCACCGCGGCTTCGAGCGCCGGATTGCGCGGACGCGCCTCCCAGCGCGATGAGGTCTTGTCCTGGCCCGTCAGCACTTCTTCCATCGCGCTGTGCGTGATGGAGATATCCGTCGAGCCGTCGGACGCGCGGTCGACTTGTGTGCGGAACATGTCGCGCGTCCCGGACGAGTACGCGAAATCGAGCAGCTTGCCCACGCTGTTTCTGAACCAGTCGTTCGGAATGTTCGCGCGGTTCTCCGCCCAGTCGGTCGCCATGATGCCGGTCTGCGGCGCATCGGTCTTGAGCGTGAAGCCGTTCTCTTCCCAGAACTCCTTCAGCGGTCCCCAGATCTGATCGGGCGAGCGGCCATCGACGACGAGCCAGCGGCGATCGCCGTCGCTCTCGATGTGCATGCCGAACGGATCCTGCGCGTTCGGCACGCCGAGCGTCGGGTTGCCGGCCGGCGTGACCGAACGCTCGGCGGCGCCGCCGAGCGAGTTGATCTTCGGCGGCGCGGCATAGCGCTGGCTGATGTCGGCCGTGGTCAGGTCGGACGGAACCGTGAGCGACGGCGCGGTTTCGGCAGCCTTGTAGTTGACGCGATCCGGCGCGAGCCAGTCGTTGAGCGTGTCGCAACCCGCAAGCGAGAAGAGCGCGCCGGCGCCGAGCGACAGCACGCTCACACGTTTGGCATGAGTAAGAAGAGCGGAAAATTTCATGAGGTCCTTCTTTGCTGCTGATGACGCATTGCCTCGCGCCGAACCCGGTCTAGCCGAGCGGCTCAGCGAAGCCAATGTCGAGGCCAATGAGCGGCGGTTGATGACTGAAGGTGTGGTTCATTTCGATCACCTGCGGCGGCGCGGCCTTTCGATTCTTTGTGACTTGGCGCGCCGCCACGTGTGATCAGGCAAGAAGCCCGGCGTCGCGCAACGCGTCACGCACCACGTCGTGATAACGCGCGTCGAGCGGCGTGAGCGGCAGACGGATGCCGCCTTCCATACGGCCGAGCGCTTGCAGCGCCCACTTGGCCGGAATCGGATTCGATTCGCAGAAGAGTTGCTTGTGCAGCGACAGCAGCTTCAGATGGATGCGGCGCGCGGTGATCGCATCGCCTTCGATCGCGGCGCGGCAGAGCTGGCTCATTTCCTTCGGCGCGACATTGGCCGTCACCGAGATATTGCCGTGGCCGCCCAGAAGCATCAGCGCGATGGCCGTGGGATCGTCGCCGCTGAAAATCGAGAAGTTCGCCGGCGCGTGCTTGATCAGATGCGCCGCGCGATCGATATTGCCCGTCGCTTCCTTCACGCCGATGATGCCCGGCACTTCGGCGAGGCGCAGGATCGTCTCGTTGCTCATGTCGGCAACGGTGCGGCCCGGCACGTTGTAGAGGAGCACCGGCAGATCGACCGCTTCCGCGATGGTGCGGAAATGGCGGTACATGCCTTCCTGCGTCGGCTTGTTGTAATACGGCACGACTTGCAGCGTGGCGTCGGCGCCGACTTTCTTCGCGTGCTTCGAGAGTTCGATGGCCTCGGCCGTCGAATTGCCGCCCGCGCCCGCGATGATCGGGAAACGCTTCGCCGTGTGCTCGACGGCCGTCTGGATCATCAGAATGTGCTCTTCGACCGACAAGGTGGCCGATTCGCCGCTGGTGCCGACCACGACGAGACCGTTCGAGCCTTGCTCGACGTGCCAGTCGATCAGTTTTCGAAACGCCGGCAGATCAAGACTACCGTCCTCGTGCATCGGTGTGACGATGGCAGGGATGCTGCCGCGGATCTGGATGCCGCCGTGTGTTCCGTTTGTCATGAAACTCTATGAATTTAATCGTGAATTTAATCGCAAAAAGCGATATTACGCGATTGTAGCGGATTAGCCGCCGAGCGCGTAACGCGGCGGACCCGAGGGTGTGTTACCAATCGTGAGCGCGTTTTCCGCCCACCCTTTCGCTGACTGCGCTTCACGAACCGCGCAAATTCGCTGCACATAGGCAGGACGCGGGACGTCGGTGAATCCGTCCTCGTAGGCGATCACGCGCAGACGCCCTCTCACTACTTCGAGCAATTCGCCGGGTTCGAGCAGAAACGCGGGATTCGACGGCTTGCCGATACTGCCATTGCCGGCCGCGAAGGTCTCGTAGATCAGCACGCCGCCGGGTGCGAGCGCATCGATGAAGTGCCCGAACAGCGGGCGATGCAGGTAATTCGTGACCACGATTGCGTCAAACGTTCGGTCGTCCGGCAGCGGCCAGCGCGCATTTTCGATGTCGGCCGTAAGCGTCTCGATGCGCGGTATGGCGGACATCGAAACGAGCGCGTCGGCATCGCGGTCGATGGCCAGAACCGAAAAGCCGCGCGCCGCGAACCAGCGCGTGTGTCGGCCGCTGCCCGCAGCGACGTCGAGCACAACGCCGGCGGGCGCGACGAGATGCGCCCAGCGCACGACCCACGGACTCGGCACGCCTTCCATCAGCTGTAGGACAGGCCCATCGCCTCGCGCACGTCGCGCATCGTCTCCGTGGCGAACTTGCGCGCCTTGTCGCAGCCGTCCGCGACGATCGCGCGCAACAGCGACGGGTCGTCCATGTACTTTTGCGCGCGCTCGAGCATCGGCTGCTGCTCGCGCAGAATGCCTTCGATCACCGGCTGCTTGCATTCCAGGCAGCCAATGCCTGCGCTACGGCAGCCCTTCTGCACCCATTCGTGCGTCTTTTCGTCCGTATAGACCTGATGCAGCTGCCACACCGGGCACTTGTCGGGATCGCCCGGATCGGTGCGCCGCACGCGCGCCGGGTCGGTCGGCATCCTGCGGACCTTCTGCTCGATGGTCGCGGCATCCTCGCGCAAACCGATGGTATTGCCATAGGATTTCGACATCTTCTGCCCGTCGAGCCCCGGCATGCGGGACGCTTCGGTCAGCAGCACCTGCGGCTCGACGAGAATGATCTTGCGCGAACCTTCCAGATAACCGAACAGCCGCTCGCGGTCGCTCATCGACAGACTCTGCGATTCCTGCAGCATCGCGCGCGCTTGCTCGAGCGCTTCGTCGTCGCCTTCCTGCTGATACGCGACGCGCAACTCGTGATAGAGCTTCGCGCGCTTGCCGCCGAGCTTCTTCGCGGCTTCCATCGCCTTTTCCTCGAAGCCCGGCTCGCGGCCGTACAGGTAGTTGAAGCGGCGCGCGATCTCGCGCGTCATCTCGACGTGCGGCACCTGATCCTCACCGACCGGGACGAGCGACGCGCGATACAGGAGGATGTCCGCCGCCATCAGCACCGGATAGCCGAGGAAGCCGTAGGTCGAAAGATCCTTCTCGCGCAGCTTCTCGATCTGCTCCTTATAGGTCGGCACGCGTTCGAGCCAGCCGAGCGGCGTGCCCATGCCGAGCAGCAGCGACAGTTCGGCATGCTCGGGCACACGGCTCTGGATGAAAAGCGTCGCCTGCGCCGGATCGATGCCTGATGCCAGCCAGTCGATGAGCACCTCCCACACGTTTTTCTCGATGACCTCGGGCGTCTCGTAGTGCGTCGTGAGCGCGTGCCAGTCGACCACCGCGAAGAAGCACGGGTACTCGGACTGCAGCCGCACCCAGTTTTTCAGCACGCCGTGATAGTGGCCGAGGTGCAGCGACCCGGTGGGCCGCATGCCGGAGAAGATACGGTCTGGGAACATGATGTTATGGGAATAGTGAAGCAAGGGGATTCAGAATAGCCGACACCGCCGTGTAACCGACGTTCACGAGCGGCCCGAGCCAGTAGCGCGTCAGCACGCCGGTCACGACAAGCGCCATCACGATGAAGAAGCCGTACGGCTCGAGCTTCGAAAACGCGATCGACGCGCGCACCGGCAGGAGCGCCATGACGACGCGGCCGCCGTCGAGCGGCGGCAACGGGAAAAGATTCAGGACGCCGAGCACGAGATTCACGCCGACGCCCGCGGCCGCCATGCGCGTGAAGAACAGTTCGTCGACGTGAAAAGCCGCGAGCATTACCGCGATCACGCCCCAAATGAGCGCCTGCACGAAGTTGCTGCCCGGGCCGGCCGCGGCGACCCACAGGCTGCCCCAGCGTGGATTGCGCAGGTTGCCGAACGCGACCGGCACAGGCTTCGCGTAGCCGAACATGAACGCGCCGCTCGTCACGAAGTACAGGACGATCGGAATCAGGATCGTGCCGATCGGATCGATATGGCGCATCGGGTTCATGGAAACGCGGCCCAGAACGTAGGCCGTGTTGTCGCCGAGCAAGCGCGCGGCATAGCCATGCGCGGCCTCGTGCAGCGTGATTGCGAAGATCACGGGGAGCGCGTAAACCGCGATGGTCTGTATCAGGGAAGGGTCCATGGGGCGCTATTGTATCAAGCGGGCAGGTCCGATCCGACGCGCACGACGGCGCCGGGCGCGCACTATTTCGCCCATGATGTGCGAAAACGCTTGATCGGGTCGTAGGCCCGTGTGCGCTACTGCGCGGCGCTTACGCCGTGAGCCCGAACGGTTCGAGACTGCCTCTCCCCGCGCGCACGAGCACTGGCTCCCCCGATGAAAGGTCGATCACCGTCGACGGCTCCGCCGGACACGCACCGGCATCGATCACGAGCTCGACCTGCTTTTCCAGGCGCTCGCGAATTTCCTCCGCGTCGTTGAGCGGCTCGGTGTCGGGCGGCAGGATCAGCGTCGAGGCGAGAAGCGGCTCGCCGAGCGCCTCCAGCAGCGCAAGCGTGATCGCGTGGTCCGGCACGCGCAGCCCGATCGTCTTGCGTGACGGGTGCGACAGCCGGCGCGGCACTTCCTTGGTCGCCTGCAGTACGAACACATAAGGCCCCGGCGTCACCGACTTGATGAGGCGGTACTGCTGGTTGTCGACCATCGCGAAGTTCGAGAGCTCGGAAAGATCGCGCACGAGCAGCGACAGCAACTGCTTGTCGTCGATGCCGCGAATGCGTCGCAATCGCTCGACGGCGTCCTTGTCGTCGAGATGGCATCCGAGCGCGTAGCTCGAATCCGTTGGCAACGCAACGACGCCGCCGTCCTTGATGATCTGCACGGCCTGATTGATGAGCCGCGGCTGCGGATTGTCCGGATGAATGCGAAAGAATTGAGACATGGCGACGCCTTATTGTTTCGATCGTTATCGCGAATGCCCAGGCGCGGCGCGGATCACGCGCGAGCGCGCCTGACGCGATGTGCGTGCGGAAAATTACCGTTGATGCAAAGACCGTGCGCGCAGGGCCGGAACGACGCGCGCCAGGGAAACGCTAGAGCCAGCGTTCCCAGACGGGCGTGAGATCGTCAGGCAGCGGCGGAAGGCGGCCGAGATCGACGCGCCCTTCGCCCGCGCCGTGAAAGTCCGAGCCGCGCGACGCCTCAAAGCCGTAGCGGCGCGCAACGTCGGCGTATTCGCGGTACTGGTCGGGCGTGTGGCTGCCCGTCACCACCTCGATCGCATGGCCGCCGAGCTGGATGAATTCGTCGAAGAGCGCGGCGAATTCGACCGGCGTGTAATCGTAACGCCCCGGATGCGCGATGATCGGCTCACCGCCCGCATCCTTGATCCATTTGACGGCATCCGCGAGCTTCGCCCAGCGATGCCCGACGAAGCCCGGCTTGCCGTCGCCGAGATAGCGCGTGAACACGTCCGCGGTGGACTGCGCGTAACCCGCCTCCACCAGATACCGCGCGAAGTGCGTGCGCGAAATCATGTCGGGATCGTCGGTGAAGCGCAGCGCGCCCTTGTAGCAATCCGGAATGCCGATCGCCGCGAGCGCCTCGCCGATCGCCACACCGCGCGCCGCGCGCCCGTTGCGCGTGCATTCGAGCCCGGCAAGCAGCGCCTCGTTGTCCGGATCGACGTTCATGCCGACGATGTGCACCGTGCGCGACGCCCACGTCACCGAGATCTCGACGCCGGGCAGGTAGCCCATCCCGAGCGCCTCGGCGGCCTTGCGCGCTTCCTTCTGCCCGCCGAGCTGATCGTGATCCGTGAGCGACCACAGCGTCACGCCGTTCGCATGCGCGCGCTGCGCAACTTCGGCGGGCGCGAACTGGCCGTCGGACACGGTGGAGTGGCAATGCAGATCGGCGTTCATTTTCGGCTCTGGGGTTTCACTGACATTCTAACTGTAATGGCATGACACGCCGGTTATGCAGGCCCCTTCTTACCGGCGCGCCGCTCATGCGCAGAACGCGTCAATCAGCGACGCGACGCGCGCCGGCTGGTCGTGATGGATCATGTGCCCGGCGCCGTCGACGATTTCCTCGCGCCAGTCGGCAAAAGCGGCGAAGCGCGTCTTGAACTCGGCGACGGGCGTCTGTCCCGCGAGGGCGGCGAGCGTCGGCGAGTCCTTCGCCTCGACGTGCAGGACCGGCGCCGTGACCCGCGCCCACGCGGCGGTGACCTCGTCCAGCCGATACAGCGTCGGTCCGCGCAACTTGTGCGCCGGGTCGGCCAGCAGATGGAAGCGTCCGTCGCTTTGCTCGCGCGACCAGTGCTGCGCGAGATAGCGCGCACGCGCGAGCGGCAGACGCGGATTCGTGCGGATCAGCCGATCGGCGACTTCATCGAGGCCCGCATAGCTGCGCAGTGCCGGCGGCGCGCGCAGATCGTCGAGCCATTGCGCGATGCGCCCGGGCGATTGCGATGCGCGCGCAGCCGGCAGACCGAAGCCTTCCAGATCGACCACGCGGCGCACGCGCTCGGGCCGCACGCCTGCATAAAGCAGCGCGACGTTCGCGCCCATGCTGTGACCGACGAGATTCACCTGCACGCCCGGCGCGAACTGATCGAGCAGCACGTCGAGATCGGCGAGGTAGTCCGGAAAGTAGTAATGCCCGCCGCCCTTTTGAGCGACCGGCCAGTCCGACAGGCCGAAGCCGCGCGCGTCGGGCGCGAGGACCTGCCAGTCGCCGGCGAGCGCATCGACGACGAACTGGAACGACGCGCTCATATCCATCCAGCCGTGCAGCATGAAGAGCATCGGGGCGTCGGGCGAACCCCAGCGGCGCACATGCAGACGCACACCGCGCGCATCGACGAATTCGGAGCGCGATTCTTTCATGATGCCGCCTCGAATAAAGGATGATCGTTCGATTATAGCGGCGATGGCCGCAGCCTATTTCGCGTCGTCCAGGCCGGCGAGCGCTCGCAGTTCGGCTTCGTCAAAACCCGCGTCGCGGCGCGCCTCGAAGTTGAACGGGCCGCGCAGCTTCGGCGCGTGGTACTGCTCGGCGAGGCGTTCATAGGTCGCGTGCGGATCGAGACCCAGGCCGTCGCACAGGAAACGGAACCAGCGATTGCCGATCAGCACGTGGCCGATTTCGTCGCGCAGGATGACATCGAGAATCGCCGCGGACGCGTGATCGCCCGCCTGCGCGAGGCGCTTGCGGATGGGCGGCGACGCGTCGAGCCCGCGAGCCTCCAGCGTGCGCGGCACGAGGGCCATGCGGGCGAGCACGTCGCCGCGCGTGCGCTGCGCCATCTCCCACAGGCCGTCGTGCGCCGGGAAATCGCCGTAGGCATGGCCGAAATCGGCCAGCCGCGCGCTCAGCAGCGAAAAGTGATGCGCTTCCTCAGCCGCGACTTTCAACCAGTCGAGATAAAAATCCTGCGGCATCGACGGAAATCGCCAGACGGCGTCGAGCGCGAGATTGATGGCATTGAATTCGATGTGCGCGAGCGCATGCAGCAATACGGCGCGGCCCGCCTCCGACTGCATGCTGCGACGCTTCAGCGACGACGGCTCGACGAGTTCCGGACGTCCGGGCCGGCCGGGCAGATCACCGGGTTCATCGAACGTGGCCTGCCGATCGATTCGGGATGGCTGCGCGCGCGCCGCCTCGAACAGCGCGCCGGCGCGCGCCGCCTTCGTCGCGGGGTCGCGCTCGCGCAGGATGGCGAGCGCCGCGCGGCGCGCGCAGGCGTCGGCGTCGTCTTTGGTGGGAATCACAGGGTGGTGCATCGAACGATCTCGAAAACAGGCCTCGAACCGCGCGGTCCAGCGGACGCTTACGGCAAACAGCTAAAATGGTAATCCCGGCGGACGCCGCACATCGCGTAACAATCCGCGTAACAATCCGCGCAACGATCGGTGCGACCGGGACGGCCGTGACCGTCAAGCCGCACCGGCAGGCGCGCATTTTAGCGCCACCAGCGCCCCGCCCTTACGACACCACGCCCCAGGAGACAATGTGGCCATCTACAAACTCGGCGACGACGCCCCGACCATCCATGAAAGCGTGTTCCTCGCGGACACCGCGACCATCATCGGGCGCGTGACGCTCGAGGAAAACACGAGCGTGTGGCCCGGCGCCTCGCTGCGCGGCGACAACGAGCCGATCGTCGTCGGGCGTGGCAGCAACGTGCAGGAAGGCGCGGTGCTGCACGCCGACCCCGGCTTTCCTCTGACGATCGAAAACGATGTCACCGTCGGTCATCAGGCGATGCTGCACGGCTGCACGATCAAGGAAGGCTCGCTGATCGGGATCCAGGCCGTGGTCTTGAATGGTGCGGTGATCGGCCGCAACTGTCTGGTTGGCGCGGGCGCCGTCGTCACCGAAGGCAAGGTATTCCCGGACAACACGCTGATTCTCGGCGCGCCCGCGAAGGCGGTGCGGGAAATCGGCGAGGCGGATATCGCACGCATGCGCGCGGCCACGGCAAGTTACGCCGACCGGCGCGAATATTACAAGGCGCAGCTCGTGCGCATCGGCTGAGACCCGGAAGACCGGGCGAGCCTCAACACCCAAGGAAGAGTTGTGAACGACCAGTTGCAGAAATTCATGTTCAACGCGGCGCCCGTGCGCGGCGAGATCGTCTCATTGCGCCATACGTGGCAGGAAGTGCTCGCGCGCCGCTCGTACCCTGCGGCAGTGCGCAACGTGCTCGGCGAGATGATGGCCGCATGTGCGCTTTTATCCGCGAACCTCAAGTTCGACGGCACGCTCGTCATGCAAATCTACGGCGACGGACCGGTGAAGATGCTGGTCGTGCAATGCAATTCCAACCTCTCGCTGCGCGCCACTGCGAAGCTCGCCGAAGGGACCGAGCGCGAGCTCGAGAACGAAATGTCGCTCGCCGAGCTACTGAACCGTCACGGACGCGGGCGCTGCGTCATCACGCTCGATCCGGCCGACAAGAAGCCGGGACAGCAACCGTATCAGGGCATCGTGCCGCTGTCGGGCGAACACGGCCCGCTCTCGTCGATGGCCGAGGTGCTCGAGCACTACATGCATCACTCCGAGCAGCTCGACACGCGCCTATGGCTCGCCGCCGACACCGATCGCGCCGTCGGCATGCTTTTGCAGAAGCTGCCGGGCGATGGCGGCATCGTTCCGCACCCGGGCGAACACGACGCGGACACCTGGCAGCGCGTCTGCCATCTCGGCAGCACGCTTTCGACGGAAGAATTGCTGAAAGAAGAACCGGACACGGTCTTCAAGCGCCTGTTCTGGCAGGAGAACGTGCAGCACTTCGATCCCGCGCCGGCGCGTTTTCAGTGCACGTGCTCGCGTGAAAAAGTCGGCGGCATGCTCAAGATGCTCGGCCGCGAGGAAGTCGACGGCGTGATCGCAGAGCGCGGTAACGTCGAAGTGCATTGCGAGTTCTGCAATCAGCGCTACGACTTCGACACCGTCGACGTTGCGCAACTTTTTGTCGCAAAAGAACTCTCACAAGGCGTGAGTCCGGCGTCGGACCGGCGCCACTGAAACGCCGCGAAAGCCTTGTCCAGCGGGAGGTTGCGCCGCATGCGCCAAGGGCTTCGGAGGCCCGGTGACCGTTCGGCGCACCCGCTTACGGCCTAGACTCACGACAGACTCCGCAAGCTATGATTGGGGCTCCTGTACAGATGTCCGGCCCGCTGGAGGTCGTAAATGAAAACCACACCATTCAACTGGAAACTGCTGCCATGCCTTGCCGGCGTCGCACTCTTCGCCGGCTGCATGATGGATCCGCCCGGTCCTTCGCCGATCTATAGCCGCTTGCCCGATACGCCGTCCGCGCCCCAAGAGACGCTGACGCCACAGCAGCAGATGGAACGGTACAACGCCATCGACAAGCAGGCGCTAAACGAATCGCAGCAAGCTGCCGCCGCGGGCAATGCGGCGAAGACGATGTCGCAGTTCTACGCACCCATGCCGGTCTCGGTGTACGGAGGCTATTCGAGCGGCGGCTGGGGCGGTCCGTACTGGGGCACTGGCGTCGGATTCGGCACCTGGTGGTAATCGATCCGGCAACAGGCTCGGCAGAAAAAAAGCGCGGTCGATGACCGCGCTTTTTTGTTCCGACCGGGGAGCCGCCACGCTACTGCGCCGTGCCTGCCGGCTGTTTCTTCTTCGCTTCGGCTGCTTTTTCCTTCTGCGCCTTCTTGTCCAGATCGCGCAATTCCTGCTTCGAACGCGACACCGGATTCGGCACCACGCGCAGCGGCGCCGCCGAGACCTGACCGCGCGTCGAACCGTTCATGCCCGGCACGTTGGCGGAGTTGACGGGCGCATTCGAATTCGGCGCGACGAACTGAACGAATACCTCGCTGTCCTTCACCATGCCCATTTCGTAGCGCGCACGCTCTTCCACGGCGGCAGTGCCGTTTTGCAGATCCTGCACTTCGCCCTGAACGCGCTCGTTGCGCAACCTCAGGTTCGTGTTCTTCTCCGTCTGCTGCGCGAGCTGCTGCTGCAATTCATGCACGCGCAGCCAGCCGCCGTGGCCCCACCAGAGCGGGTATTGGATCAGCACCAGCAGCAGAATCAGAACGACAGTTACGAGCCGCATTCACGTAGCCGAAATAAGCGCCGCCCGGCGGCAAGAATGCCGTGGGCGGCGGGCTTCAAAAGATGACGCTTTAAAGACGACTAAGCGTCTTTATCGACTAAAGCGGCAAAAGCTTTAGCGCAAGTTGTAGAACGCCGACTTGCCCGGGTAGCTCGCGATATCGCCGAGGTCTTCCTCGATGCGCAGCAGCTGGTTGTACTTCGAGATGCGGTCGCTACGCGACAGCGAGCCGGTCTTGATCTGCCCGGCGTTGAGGCCGACGGCGATATCGGCGATCGTCGAGTCTTCCGTCTCGCCCGAGCGGTGCGAGATCACGGCCGTGTAGCCTGCGCGCTTGGCCATTTCGATTGCCGCGAAGGTTTCCGTCAGCGTGCCGATCTGGTTGATCTTGATGAGGATCGAGTTGGCGATGCCCTTCTCGATGCCTTCCTTCAGGATGCGCGTGTTCGTCACGAACAGATCGTCGCCGACGAGCTGGATCTTCTTGCCGAGCTTGTCGGTCAGGATCTTCCAGCCTTCCCAGTCGGACTCGTGCATGCCGTCTTCGATCGAGACGATCGGAAATTTGTCTGCGAGCGTCGCGAGGTAATCGGCGAATTCGTTCGACGACAATTGCAGGCCTTCGCCCGCGAGCTGGTACTTGCCGTCGTGGTAAAACTCGCTCGCCGCGCAGTCGAGCGCGAGCAGCACGTCTTCACCGGCGCGATAACCGGCCTTCTCGATAGCCTGCAGAATCGTCGACAGGCACTCGTCGTTGCTACCGAAGTTCGGTGCGAAGCCGCCTTCGTCGCCCACGGCCGTGCTCATGCCGCGCTCGGCCAGGATCTTCTTGAGCGCGTGGAACACTTCCGCGCCGCAGCGAAGCGCTTCGCGGAAAGTCGGCTGGCTGACCGGGACGATCATGAATTCCTGAATGTCCAGGCTGTTGTTCGCGTGCGCGCCGCCGTTGACGATGTTCATCATCGGCACCGGCAGTTGCATCGCACCCGAGCCGCCGAAGTAGCGGTACAGCGGCAGGCCGGCTTCCTCGGCCGCGGCCTTCGCGACCGCCATCGAGACGGCGAGCATCGCGTTGGCGCCGAGGCGCGACTTGTTGTCGGTGCCGTCGAGCTCGAGCAGGGTCTTGTCGAGGAAAGCCTGTTCCGAGGCGTCGAGGCCCATGATGGCTTCGGAAATCTCGGTGTTGATGTGTTCGACGGCCTTCAGCACGCCCTTGCCGTTGTAGCGGCCGGCTTCGTCGTCGCGCAGTTCGATGGCTTCGCGCGAACCGGTGGACGCACCCGACGGAACCGCCGCGCGGCCCATCGTGCCCGATTCGAGCAACACGTCGCATTCGACGGTCGGATTGCCTCGCGAATCGAGAATCTCGCGGCCGATGATATCTACGATAGCACTCATGGTTTCCTCAAGAAATGACGATGAATTCTGTCAGTCGCAACGAAGCGCGCCGCCTGTTTTTACACTTCGATACACGCGGCGGCACGCGCTTCACTGCTTCGCTCAGACCCTTTCGATGACCACCGGTTCAGCGCCGGCGCAAAGAGCGGTCGTTTCGGGATAGCGACTCGATCCGCATCGCTTTCGTTGGAGCGGGCGTTGGCCCCGCTGATCGGCGCGGGTACGCGGATACCGCCCTCACGCGCTGCACGCTCCTCCGTTGCTCCGGTCACGCCAGGCGACCTGTTTTTTCGTGACACGCCCGCCGATGATGACGCCCGCGCCCCACTTCCTTTTGCCGCAGATACTCAGTTGAAATCGTTCTCGAGGAACGAGCCGCTCTTCACCGCGCGATCGATGGTGATGAGCGTGGAGAGCAGCGCCTCCATGTGCTGCAGCGGCACCGCGTTCGGGCCGTCCGACTTCGCACAGGCCGGCTCCGGATGCGTCTCCATGAAGAGGCCCGCGACGCCCGTGGCGACCGCCGCGCGCGCCAGCACCGGAACGAATTCGCGCTGACCGCCCGAGCTCGTGCCCTGCCCGCCCGGCAACTGCACCGAGTGCGTCGCGTCGAACACGACCGGCGCATTGGTTTCACGCATGATCGCAAGCGAGCGCATGTCGGACACGAGGTTGTTATAGCCGAACGACACACCGCGCTCACACGCCATGAAGCGGTCTTCCGAGAGACCCGCTTCACGCGCGGCATCGCGCGCCTTGTCGATCACGTTCTTCATGTCGTGCGGCGCGAGAAACTGACCCTTCTTGATGTTCACCGGCTTGCCCGAACGCGCGCAAGCGTGGATGAAATCGGTCTGGCGGCACAGAAACGCGGGCGTCTGCAGCACGTCCACGACCGATGCGACCGCTTCGATCTCGTGCTCGGCGTGGACGTCCGTGAGAACCGGCACGCCGAGTTGCTTCTTCACTTCGCCGAGAATGCGCAGCCCTTCGTCCATGCCGAGGCCACGGAACGACTTGCCCGAGCTGCGGTTCGCCTTGTCGTAGGACGACTTGTAGATGAACGGCACGCCGAGCTTCTCGGTCATCTCCTTGAGGCGCCCGGCGACGTCGATCGTCATTTGCTCCGATTCGACGACACACGTGCCCGCGATCAGAAAAAACGGCTTGTCGAGGCCGGCCTCGAAGTGACACAGCTTCATGCTTGCGCTCCCGCGGTCGCCGCAGCCCGGGCCGGCGCCTTCGCGTCGACGGATTCGGCATGAACGCGCGCCGCATCGACGAACGCCTTGAAGAGCGGATGCCCGTCGCGCGGCGTCGACGTGAATTCGGGGTGGAACTGCACGCCGACGAACCACGGGTGCAGCGACTGCGGCAACTCCATCATCTCGGGCAGGTCCTCGCTCGGGGTACGGGCGCTGATGATAAGCCCGCCGGCTTCGAGCTGGGGCACGAAACGGTTATTGACTTCATAACGGTGACGATGACGCTCGTTCACATCGCTGCCGTAGATGCGCTCGGCCATCGTGCCAGGCTTGATCGGGCACTTTTGCGATCCGAGACGCATGGTGCCGCCGAGATCCGACTCCTCGCTGCGCTTCTCGATGCGGCCCGCGCGGTCGTACCACTCGGTGATGAGCGCAACGACCGGGTTCTGCGTGTCCTGATCGAACTCGGTGCTGTTCGCATCGGCGAGACCGGCGACGTCGCGCGCGAATTCGATCACCGCGAGCTGCATGCCGAGGCAGATGCCGAGATAAGGCGTCTTCGATTCGCGCGCATAACGGATGGCCTTGATCTTGCCTTCCGTGCCGCGACGGCCGAAACCGCCCGGAACGAGCACCGCGTCGAGATGCTTGAGCGCATCGGTGCCTTCGGCGTCGATCTGCTCGGAATCGATGTACTCGATGTTGACCTTCGTCGACGTATGGATGGCGGCATGACGCAGCGCTTCGATCAGCGACTTGTACGACTCCGTCAGCTCGACATACTTGCCGACCATGCCGATGGTCACTTCATGCTTCGGGTTCTCGAGCTTCTCGACGAGGTTCGACCACATTGTCAGATCGGCCGGCGGCGGCGAGAGCTTGAGCTCTTCGCAGATGATGTCGTCGAGGTGCTGGTCGTTGAGCATCTGCGGAATCTTGTAGATGCTGTCCGCGTCCCACACGGAGATCACGGCGTCTTCAGGCACGTTCGAAAACATCGAGATCTTGGCGCGCTCGTCATCGGGAATCGGACGGTCCGCGCGGCACAGCAGCACGTTCGGATAGATACCGATTTCGCGCAGCTTCTGCACGCTGTGCTGCGTGGGCTTCGTCTTCAGCTCGCCCGCGGTCGCGATGAACGGCACTAGCGTGAGGTGCACGAAGCACGCGCTGTTGCGGCCCATGCGCAGGCTCATCTGACGCGCGGCTTCGAGGAACGGCAGCGACTCGATGTCGCCCACCGTGCCGCCGACTTCCACGATCGCCACATCCGGCTGACCGCACGTCGCCGCTGCGGCGCCACGCTCGACGAAAGCCTGGATTTCGTTGGTGATGTGCGGAATGACCTGCACCGTCTTGCCCAGATATTCGCCGCGGCGTTCCTTGCGGATCACCGATTCGTAAATCTGGCCGGTGGTGAAGTTATTGGCCTTGCGCATCTTCGTGCTGATGAAGCGCTCGTAGTGGCCGAGGTCGAGGTCGGTCTCCGCGCCGTCTTCCGTCACGAACACTTCGCCGTGCTGAAACGGGCTCATCGTGCCGGGGTCGACGTTGATGTAGGGATCGAGCTTGAGGAGAGTGACTTTGAGACCGCGCGATTCGAGGATCGCGGCGAGAGAGGCGGCGGCAATACCCTTGCCAAGGGACGAAACTACGCCGCCGGTGACGAATACATATTTGGTCATCGCTAGATGCTCGCGGGAAAAACGGATTATACCGTAAAGGCAGATTCCCACGAAGCGCGCCAGACGTCGGGATTGGCTACGAATCTGCGCATTTCCGCGTCATTTTTGCGGAACGTCGCACGGGCCGTTCGTCAAGTCCCGCGTGCGTGCTCGCGCCCTTTTGGCCGCTTCGTCATTGTGATGACTGCATCGCTTTAAGCAGGCGCTGCACTGCGCGCGCGGTGTCGATCGGGCGCTCCATCGGAAAGAGATGGCTGCCTTCCATCCATTCGATCCGCGCGCCGGCGATGCGCCGCGTCATGCCGAGTCCCACTTGCCGCACCTCGCGCGAACGCGTCCCCGCGATGAACCCGACCGGCACCGGCACGCCGTGCGCGAGTCGCGCGCCGAGCGTATGCGGCAGCGTGCGATAGATCAGATATTCGATGTGACGATCGAATGCGAGCGAGCGCGCGCCGTTCGCATGAGTCTGCGGAATGCCGAAGTCGATGTAGTCGGAGAGCATGCGCTCGTCCCAGCGCGCGAACGCGGGCTTCGACAAAAAATGCCGCCATGCCTCGTCGCGGCTCGCCCACTGCGTCCGGCGCTTCCTGGTCGCGGCGGCGGGCGACAGCCGCTCATCCAGTCCGGTCCATTGCGTAACGCGCAGAAGGCTGCTTCTCCAGCCGGCAATCACGGGGGAATCGAGCATCACCACGCCTTTCACCCATTGCGGGCGCTTCAGCGCCGCCATCAGCGACAGATAGCCGCCCAGCGAATGCCCGACGAGCCACACCTTCGGATGCGCGCTGTCCGCTTCCCGCCGATAGCGGCTCATGTCGTCGATGAGCTGATCGACGAGATACGGCCAGTCGCGCGTCACCGGAAAGCGCGCATCATGCCCGATGCACTCGATGCTGCGAACGTCGTAATCGTCGGAAAGCTCCGCAAAAATCGTGCGATAGACCGATGCCGGAAAGCCGTTCGCGTGTGAGAAATGGATGATGTCTTTCAAGCGGGATTCGTCTCCGTTCTTGTTCTGGTTTCAACGCCCCATCCAGTAGCGCGCGTGCGTCTGCCGGTAGCGCTCGAGCACGATCTGCCCGCCGATGTCGATGCGCGCCGCGCCGTCGTCGTCGCTGCGCGAAAGCGCGATCTCGCGCAACCCGTAGCGCGCGAACACGGTCGGGTGCGGATGGTGAAAGCGGTTGCGATAGCCTACCTGAAATATCGCCGCCAACGGCCCGACAGAATCGAGGAAAGGCTCGGTCGACGACGTCCGGCTGCCGTGATGCGGCGCGATCAGCACGTCGGCATGCAAGGCGGCGCGGTCGCGAGCGATCAGCGCGCGTTCGACGTCCGCTTCGATATCGGCCGCGAACAGCGCCGCGCGCCCCGCCGCGCTCGTCACCTTCAGCACGCACGACTGATGATTCGGCTTTCCCGAGAGCGGCCCCGGCTCGGGCCACAGCACGCGGAATTCCACACCGTCCCACGTCCAGCGCTGTCCCGCCGTACAGCGCAGCGTTTGCGCGCCGCGTGCGCGCGCGTTCGGCCACAACGCGTCCGTCGCGGGCAGCGACGCCAGCAACTGGCGCACTTCGATCGATTGCAATACGGCGGGCGCGCCGCCTGCGTGATCCGAATCGGAATGGCTGATGACGAGCGTATCGAGCATGCGAACGCCCGCGGCCTGGAGATACGGCGCGACGATGCGCTCGCCCGCGTGCGTCGATTCGGGACCGGGCCCGGCGTCGAAGAGCAACGCATGCCGCGCCGTCTCGACGACGAGTGCCGAGCCCTGCCCGACATCGAGCGCGGTGACGCGAAACGCGCCTTCGGGCGCGGGATGCGTCGCGGGAGCGAGAAGCGGCAGCCAGGTGAGCGGCGCGGCGAAGCGCAGCGGCCAGCCTCGCGGCGCGAGCGCCCACGCGACACCGATGCACGATGCCGCGAGCGCAAACGCATCAGGCTTCGGGAGAAACCAGAGCGGCGATGGCACGGCGTCGGCGAGGCGCGCGAGTAAGTCGCAAAGCACCGAGAGCGCGGCGTGCGCGGCGTGGAGCATCGGCGCATCGAGCGGCGCGGGAAGCATCAGGCCCGCGAGCGTCGCGGGTGTCACGAGCACGCTGATCCACGGTATCGCGAACGCGTTCGCGAGCGGACCGAGCAACGGAATCTGTGAGAACCAATACACGGTGAGCGGCGCGAGCGCGATGGTTATCGCGTACTGCACGCGCGCGCTCGACGTGGCGTGACGCCGTGCACGGCCGCCGAGCCGCGTGATGCGAGGAAGCAGTCTCGGCCCGGTCGCGTGCGCCGGCCGCTGTCCGACTTCACTCGGATCGACGCGATCCCACTGTTCGATTTCGTCGTGCTCTCGAGCCTGCGCGCGTGACTCGACTCGCCCCGCCGCCGCGATCGCGTGCAATATCGCCGCCACCGCGCAGAACGACAGCCAGAATCCCGGCGATGTCACCGCCCACGGATCGGCGACCAGCACGAGCACGAGCGCCCACAAGAGCACGAGCGACGACGCGGGCCGCCTTCCGCACAGAAACGCGATGGCGACGATCAGCAGCATCCAGACCGTGCGTTGCGCCGGCACGTTGAATCCGGCGAGCGCGGCGTAGCAGGCGGCGAACACGGCCGCACCGGCCGCCGCCACTTTCGGCGCGGCCACGATCAATGGCGCGGGCACGCCGCGCAACCTGAGCCGCTTCCACACGAAGCCGAAGATCAACGCCGCCAGTCCCGCGACGAAGCCGATGTGCAACCCCGATATCGCGACGAGATGACTCGTGCCGGTCGCGCGCATGAGGGCCCAGTCGGCATCGCTGACCGCCTCCTGCGCGCCCACCGCGAGCGCGACGATGATCCCGCGATGCGGCGCGTGCCCCAGCACCGATTCGATGCGATCGCGCGCGCGGGCACGCAGACGGTCGATCATCAGACGCGGGCCCATCGCATCGGGACTCACGCGCCGCGGCGTGCGCGCAGCCGACACAGTGCCCGTTGCGCGAATGCCGCGTTCGAGCAGGCTCGCTTCGCCATCGCGCAGGCCGAAGTTCGCATCGGCATGCGCGCGCTTCAAACGCGCGCTCAGCGTCCATCGTTCGCCAGCGCGGAGTGGCGTTCGATCCGGCGACATCCACAACAATCGCACGATGCGCGGAAAGTCGCGCAGACCCGCGCCGTTCGCTTCGACTTCGAAGAGCAGGCGCGCGCCGTCCGCCCGTTGCTCGGAAAGCCCGCGCACGAAGCCCGTCAGCTCGATGTCGCGTTGCTCGTACGCGGCGGGCAACTGCTCGCGCAGCCGGACTTCAGCGCGCACCGCGGCATAGGCGAAGCCGAGCGCGCAGGCGCCGAGCGCGAAGCTCGCGATGCGCACGCGCGGCTTCATCGCGCCGAGCGTCATCGCCACGATGAACGCCGCGCAGCCCGCGAACCACACGATTGCGTCCGGCAAGCGAGCCTGCTGTTGCAATCCCCAGACGCCCAGCGCAAATCCCAGCAGAATCGCCCGCACTTCTTCCTCTTCGTTTTCGTTGCCGCAGACGCGCGCTCGCAGAGACGGACGTCGATCGAAACGATTATGAAGAGGCGGGCGCGAGCCGTGGGAGCGCTGCGTGAGCGTTAGCCGTTGTGCCTAGGGCAAGCGTGTTTTCGTCGATGCCGCGCAACTGCGCGAGCACCGTTGCGATGCGCGCGACCTGATCGGGCGTGTTGCGTTGCTTGTAGCGCCACGAAGGCGCGATATCGGGCGCATCGGTTTCGAGCACGATCGCCTCAAGCGGAAGCTCGGCCGCGAGCCGCCGGATCTGCAGCGCGCGTTCGAACGTGAGATTGCCGCCGAATCCGAGATGCATGCCGTGCGCGATGAACGCCTCGGCCTGCTGGAAACTACCGTTGAACGCGTGCGCGATGCCCCGATGAATATCGTGCACGCGCAAGCCTTTCAGCACCTTGTCCTGCGACTTGCGCACATGGCAAATCACCGGCAGGCCGAACTCGCGCGCGAGCTTCAACTGTTCGTTGTAGAAGAATTGCTGGCGCGCATCGTCGAGCGTCGGAACGAAATAGTCGAGCCCGATTTCGCCGATGCCGACGAACAACGGATCATCGAGACTCGCCTCGATCTCCTCGCGCAGCACGCGCAGATCGTCTTCATGCGCGCCCGGCGTGAAAAGCGGATGAATGCCGAGCGCGTATGCGCCGCCCGCGATGCGATGCGCGAGCGCGCGCACCGCCGCGATGTTGCCGCGATCCACGCCCGGTATCACGATGCGCGTCACGCCCGCATCGAGCGCCGCGCTCGCGACGGCATCGCGGTCGGCGTCGAACTCTCCGGCATCGAGATGACAATGCGTATCGATCCACATGACGCCTCCCGCACAGCAACGCGTTATACCGGCACCGGCGGCTCTTCGTGCAGCACGCCGTCGCGCAGGCGCATGATGCGGTCGCAGCGTGCGGCGAGATCGGGATCGTGCGTGACGATCACGAAACTCGTTTCGAGCGTCTGCGACAGCTCCAGCATCAGGTTGAAGACGGTGTCGGCCGTGCCGCCGTCGAGATTGCCTGTGGGTTCGTCGGCGAGCACGCACGCGGGACGCGTGACGAGCGCGCGCGCGATGGCCACACGCTGTCGCTCCCCGCCCGACAACTCGCCCGGCCGATGCTTCGCGCGATGACCGATGCCCACGCGTTCCAGCATCTCCTGCGCCTGGCGGCGCGCATCCTCTTCGGACATGCGGCGGATGCGCAACGGCATCGCGACGTTATCGAGCGCCGTGAATTCCGGCAGCAGATGATGGAACTGATACACGAAGCCGAGCGCACGGTTGCGCAGCTCGTTGCGCTCCTTCTCCTTCAGCTCGGTGAACGGCTTGCCGAGCAGCGAAACCTTGCCCGCGCTCGGCTCGTCCAGCCCGCCGAGCACATGCAGGAGCGTGCTCTTGCCCGAGCCCGATGCGCCGACGATCGCGAGCTTCTCGCCGCGCATCACGTCGAGCTGCGCGTTGTTGAGCACCTGCACATTGAAGCCGCCCTGCACGAACGTCTTCGAAATGGCCGATGCCTGCAGAACGAGATTGCTGGGCGGAATCAGATCACTCATAGCGCAGCGCCTCCGCCGGACGAACCTTCGCACCGCGCCAGCTCGGATAGAGCGTCGCGAGCGACGACAACAGGAACGCGATGACGCCGATCTTGGCGACGTCGCCCGGCACGAGTTCCGACGGCAGTTCGCTGATGAAATACACCGAAGACGGCAGGAACTGGACGTTGAAGAGATGCTCGATCATCGGCACGAGCCACGGAATGCTCCACGCGACGAGACAGCCGAAGGTCACGCCGAGCGCCGTGCCGATGAAGCCGATCGTCACGCCCTGCACGACGAAGATCTTCATGATCGAGCCGGGCTGCGCGCCGAGCGTGCGCAGGATGGCGATATCGGCCTGCTTGTCGGTGACGGTCATCACGAGCGAGGACACGAGATTGAACGCCGCCACCGCGATGATCAGCGTGAGGATGATGAACATCATGCGCTTTTCGATCTGCACGGCGGAGAACCACGTCTTGTTCTGCTGCGTCCAGTCGCGGATATACAAATCGCCCGACAGCGTGCGCGCGAGCTGCCGCGCGACTTCGGGCGCGCGCTGCATGTCCTTCAGGCGCAGGCGCACGCCGGTCGGCGCGGGCAGACGGAAGAGCGCCTCGGCGTCGTGGATTTCGATGAGCGCGAGCGTCGAATCGTATTCATAGTGACCGGACTCGAAGACGCCGACGACGGTGAACTGCTTGAGTCGCGGCATCATCCCTGCCGGCGTGATGGTGCCTTCGGGCGCGACGAGCGTGATCTTGTCGCCGTTTATCACGCCGAGATTGGCGGCGAGATCCTTGCCCAGCACGATGCCGAACTCGCCCGGCTTGAGATCCGTCAGCTTGCCTGCGCGCATGTCCTTGCCGATATCCGACACTTCCGGCTCCAGCGACGGCTCCACGCCGCGCAGCGCGACGCCGCTCACCGCGCCCTGGCGCGTCAGCAGCGCCTGCGCTTCGACATAGGGCGCGGCGCCCATCACTTCCGGATTGCGGCGCGCTTCCTGGGCGGTCAGTTGCCAGTTGGGCATGGAGCCGGTCGGCGAGAAGATTTCGACGTGCGCGAGCACCGACAGCATCCTGTCTCGCACTTCCTTCTGGAAGCCGTTCATGACCGACAGCACGACGATCAGCGCAGCGACGCCGAGCGCGATGCCCGCCATCGACACGAGCGCGATGAAGGAGATGAAGCCGTTGCCTGTGGTGCGTTTGCTGGCGCGCGTGTAGCGCCAGCCGATCTGCCATTCGTACGGAAGTTTCAAGCGATTCCTTTCTGCTGCTGTCCAGCGTTGTTATGCCCCGGTGGCGCGGTGGTCGCTCTTTGCGCGGCATCGCCGGCATCGTCTGAAATGACGCGGCGATCTTCGCGGATGCATGGCGACGGCGGCGAAGCGCGCCGGCTTGCCACGACCAAGCGTGAAATCTGCGAAAGTTTGCCATATATGGAGAAAGCGACGCATGAGCACGCGTCGATCGCGGGGCAAAACCGGCATGGCGGGCGTCATCGCCCCACCCGCTTTGCCCTACAATGCCGAGCATCATGCCCGTTCACGACCTCCATCTCCTGCTGCCGTTCGCCCTGCCGTCGGCCGCGGACGCCGCCATCGCCCTGCACGGCCTGGAGAGCGCGGCGCTCGACAAGCTGCTCGCCCGCGCGACGCTCGAGGAACGCGTCATCGGCGAGGACTTCCAGCGCACGCTGCCGCACGAACGCTGGATCGCCCGGCGCTTCAACGCCGTCACGCCCGCCGATCAACGCTACGCCGACGATGCCCCGCTCGCCCCCTTCATGCTGCTCGCCGACGGCGGCACGCCCGGCAATGCGCCCTGGGCCTGCATCGAGCCGGTTCACGTGCGCATCGCGCACGATCATCTGGTGCTGATCGATCCCGAGACGCTCGGCGTGCATACGGAAGAAGCGCGCGCACTGCTTCAGACGGCGCGGCCGGTGATCGAAGACCTCGGCGTGACGCTGCAAGCGCCGACGCCGTTGCGCTGGTATGTCTCGGGCGAGGCGCTCGGCTCGCTCGCGGGCGCATCGCCGCTGCGGGCGACGGGCCGCAACATCGAAATCTGGCTGCCCCACGAAGCCCGCACCGGCGAGCGCTCGCGCGCGTGGATGAAGCTGCAGAACGAAGTGCAGATGGCGTGGTTCGAGCACCCGCTGAATCTCGAACGCGAATCGCGCGGCCTGCCCGCGATCAACTCGATCTGGCTCCACGGACAAGGCACGATGCGGCCCGTGGCGAGACCGTTCGCACGCGTGATGTCAGACGCCGCGGCGACGCGCGGTCTCGCGCTCGCGTCGGGCGTCAAGCCGTCGACGCCGCCCGAGTCGTTTGCATCGGTGTCGAAAGACGGCTCGCAAGGCGCGACGCTCGTCGAGCTGAATCCGTTCTCCGCGCCGTTCATCGAGCAGGACTGGGCGCGCTGGAACGCGTCGCTCAAGGAACTCGAAGCCGCGTGGTTCGCCCCCGCGCTGCAGGCGCTCGGCGATGGCTCGCTCGGCCGCCTGAGCCTTACGCTCTGCGGCGACACCGGCTCGGTCACGCTTTCCGTCACGCGCGCCGATCTGCGCAAGTTCTGGCGGCGCCGTCCGATCGCGGCGCTCTTCATCGAATAAGGCATACCCTGCAATGACGCGAATCGTTACGCGCGCCTCTTCTCCCGCCGACGCCGAAGCGCTGATGCGCCACGGCCTGCATCCCGTCATTGCGCGCCTCTATGCATCGCGCGGCGTGAGCTCGCCCGATGAAGTCGAAACCGAGTTCAAGCGCCTGCACGCGCCCGCCGGCCTGAAAGGCTGCGACGATGCCGCCGTCGTGCTCGCCGATGCGCTCGCCGCGGGCAAGCGCATGCTCGTCGTCGCCGATTACGACTGCGACGGCGCCACCGCCTGCGCGGTCGCCGTGCGCGGCCTGCGCATGTTCGGCGCGACCATCGACTATCTGGTGCCGAATCGCTTCGAATACGGCTACGGGCTCACGCCGGAAATCGTCGAGTTGGCGGCGCGTTCGAAAGCCGGCCTGCCGGATCTGCTGATTACCGTCGATAACGGTATCGCGAGCGTGGACGGCGTCGCCGCGGCGAATGCCCTCGGCATCGACGTGCTCGTCACCGATCACCACCTGCCCGGCGACGAACTGCCCGCCGCGCGCGCGATCGTCAATCCGAACCAGCCGGGCTGCGAGTTTCCGAGCAAGTGCATCGCGGGCGTGGGCGTGATGTTCTATGTGCTGCTCGCGTTGCGCGCGGAGTTGCGCAAGCGCGGCGCTTACACGGACGCGCCCGAGCCGCGTCTCGACGGCCTGCTCGATCTCGTCGCGCTCGGCACCGTCGCCGATGTCGTCAAGCTCGACTGCAACAACCGGATTCTCGTCGCACAAGGCTTGAAGCGGATTCGCTCGGGCCGCATGCAGCCGGGCGTCGCGGCGCTCTTCCGCGCCGCCGGCCGCGATGCGCGCGCGGCGTCGGGCTTCGATCTCGGCTTCGCGCTCGGCCCGCGCCTGAACGCGGCGGGACGGCTGTCCGACATGTCGCTCGGCATCGAATGCCTGACGACCGACGACATCGGCCGCGCGTGGGAACTCGCGCAGCAACTCGATTCGATGAACCGCGAGCGTCGCGAAATCGAAGCGGGCATGCAGCAGCAGGCGCTCGCCGAGCTGCAGACGATCGATCCCGGCGAGCGCGCGACGCTCACGCTCTACGATGCGAGCTGGCACCAGGGCGTGATCGGCATCGTCGCGGGACGGCTCAAGGAGCGGTTCCATCGGCCGTCCTTCACGTTCGCGCACGCCGACGACAGCGGCACGCTCTGCAAGGGCTCCGGCCGTTCGATTCCCGGCTTTCATCTGCGCGATGCCGTCGATCTCATCAGCAAGCGCGAGCCCGGCCTCATCCACAAGTTCGGCGGCCACGCGATGGCCGCGGGCCTGACGATTTCCACCGCCGACATTCCGCGCTTCACCGAAGCGTTCGAAGCAGTCGGACGCGAATGGCTGACGCCCGAAGCGCTTTCGCGCACGCTCGAAACCGATGGCGAGCTGGAAGACGCGTATTTCACGCCGCAGTTCGTCGACCTGCTCGACGCCGCCGTCTGGGGACAAGGCTTTCCCGCGCCCACGTTTTCTGGCGAGTTCGAAGTCGCGTCGCAGGCACTCGTGAAAGAGAAGCACCTGAAGCTGTCGCTGTTGCGCGGGCGTCAGCGCTTCAACGCGATCTGGTTCAACCACGTCGATCCGCTGCCGCCGCGTGCGACTGTCGCGTACCGGCTCGTCAGCGATTCGTGGAATGGTGTCGCGCGGGTGCAATTGATTGTCGAGCATGCAGACTGAACGACGTGTCGGGCATCGCACGGGAGGCCGAATTTAAATTCCGCCTCGTCTCATTTATCGAAAAATCTGATCGTCCTGAGATGAAGGACATCAATGCCAGGGCGCGGCCGCCAGGTTTTCCTCGATCCTCATGCCAAAAGAAAAAATAGATCTGCGCAACGTCACGCTTTGCGCGGTGGACTGTCTGAACCCTGTGCTCGCATCGAGAGCACTCGCTCTTTCAGAGAAACACTGCCTCTTCGGGGAGACCATTCTGCTCACGGACAAGCAGATCGACACCCATGCGAGACTCGTTTCCATTCCTTCGATTAGCTCGGCGGCACAGTACAGCGCCTTCATCCTGAAAGAGCTCGCCAAGCACATCAGCACGCCGTGGGTGCTCATCGTTCAGTGGGACGGCTTCGTTCTGGATGGCGGACTATGGACGGACCACTTTCTCGAATACGACTACATCGGCGCACGCTGGCCGAATTCCCCCAATGGCATGGCTGTTGGAAACGGCGGGTTCTCCTTGCGTTCTACCCGGCTTTTGCACATCTTGGCAAACGATCCACGATTCCAGCCTGATCCTGCCATCGCGGAAGACGTACTCATCTGTCGAAACTTTCGCCCGGTGCTCGAAACGGAATATGCAATCCGCTTTGCGCCGGAAAGCATCGCCGACCGATTTTCCATCGAGCTGACCGAACCGGCAGGTCCGACATTTGGCTTTCATGCGCTGTTCAACATGGCTCGTCTCGTCGACGTCGACGAGCTCCGGTTCCTTGCGCAAAACGCTCATCCCGCCACGGTCGCTTCGGGCGAATTCTTCGCCCTCTGGATGTACTGTTTTCCGCCGGAAAAAGTCGCTGTCGCACATGAACTGTATGCGCGAATGCGAGAGGTGAGTCCTCCACGGCATATCGAGCAAATCCTTATTCACAACGGCGTTAGTCGACCAGACGCCGCGGCACTCGTTGCATTCTTCGAATCGAAGCGCGCTCGCGCCCCGATCTCCGTCTGACGAAACAAGCAGGCTGGCTTCGGCGAAACGATCGCATGCGGAAGCCAGCCGGCACGACTCAATCAATTGTCATTTTCACGGACGTGCTCACGCATCCCGCGCCGGCGCAACTAAAATCACGCGATTACGGAAGCCGACGTTTTCTTCTCTCGATGAATGCCGAAAAAAATTAACTTGCGCAATGTCACGCTTTGCGCGGTGGGTTGCCTGAATCCCGCGCTTACCGCCCGCGCACTGGATATTTCGAAAAGACATTGCCTCTTCGGCGACTCGTTCTCCTGACCGACCAGCGAATCGAAGCGAATGCGCGAATCGGTTGGATACCGCCATCAAATCGCGAGAAGAATATAGCGTCTTCGTCATGACGCAAGTGCTCGAATATATTTCGACGCCCCGGGCGCTGCTATATCGCCGACCGGTTTTCAGCCGGATTTCATCGTGCAGCGCGACCGGACCTTCGGTTTCACGGCGTGTTCAATATGTATCGCCATGTCGAAGACGACGATCTGATTTTCTTCGCGCAAAAAACGCCCAGCGAAGCTCGGCGCTCCCTATCGATTTCATCGGTCTTTGTCTGAGTTGCCTCAAAGCAAGATTGCGGACTTTCGTCTGCGTACAGAAAATCGAAAAGACTTTCTGCGACAGGAAAATCGGCGCGAAGCCGGAAAAATCCGCGCAGCACGTCGCGGCGCTCGAAGCGCTGCGCGAGGCGCGGTAGGCAGGTCCGTGTCGCCTGCAAGGCGCGCATCCGCGTGCGCCGTCGCCAGCGGGCGGAAGGCGTCGATCGGCTATAATTTCATCTTTTTACGAAGCCGAAGATCGACAATGGAAGCGGAACGTCTCAACGCGATCGAAAGCCTTCTGGCCGACCTGCGCCGCCGCGCGGCCGAGCTACGGGGGTATCTTTGACTACGACGCCAAGTCCGCGCGTCTAGCCGAAGTCAACAAGGAACTCGAAGACCCGAACGTCTGGAACGACTCGAAGAACGCCCAGGCGCTCGGTCGTGAAAAGAAGCTGCTCGACGGCGTGGTCTCGACCATCACCGCGCTCGACAACGACCTGCGCGACGCCAGCGATCTCTTCGACATGGCGCGCGACGAACAGGACGAAGACACGCTCGTCGCCTGCGAATCCGACGCCGCCGCGCTGCGGGCCCGCGTCGAGGACATGGAATTCCGCCGGATGTTCTCGAACCCGGCCGATCCGAACAACTGCTTCATCGACATTCAGGCGGGCGCGGGCGGCACCGAAGCGTGCGACTGGGCGTCCATGCTGCTGCGCCAGTACCTGCGTTACTGCGAGCGCAAGGGCTTCAAGACCGAAGTTCTAGAAGAATCCGAAGGCGATGTCGCCGGCATCAAGAGCGCGACGATCAAGGTCGAAGGTGAATACGCGTACGGCTATCTGCGCACCGAAACGGGCATTCACCGCCTCGTGCGCAAGTCGCCGTTCGATTCGTCGGGCGGCCGGCATACGTCGTTTTCGTCGGTGTTCGTGTATCCGGAGATCGACGATTCGATCGAGATCGAAATCAATCCCGCCGACATCCGCACGGACACGTATCGCGCATCGGGCGCGGGCGGCCAGCACATCAACAAGACCGATTCCGCGGTTCGTCTGACGCACGCGCCCACGGGCATCGTCGTGCAGTGCCAGAACGACCGCTCGCAGCACCGCAACCGCGCGGAAGCCATGCAGATGCTGAAGGCGCGTCTCTACGAGTTCGAGATGCGCAAGCGCCAGGCCGAACAGGACAAGCTCGAATCCAGCAAGACCGACGTGGGCTGGGGCCATCAGATCCGCTCCTACGTGCTCGACCAGAGCCGCGTGAAGGACCTGCGCACCAACGTGGAAATGAGCAACACGCGCGCCGTGCTCGACGGCGACCTCGACGACTTCATCGGCGCGAGCCTGAAACAAGGCGTTTAAGTCTTTCGGCGCGGATATCCATCGGCGATATCCGCGCTTCGCTTCGTTTCGCCGCGCATCCGCGCATTAAAAGCCAAGAATCATCATGACCGAACCGACTCAACCGGGCGCCGCTCCCGAACTGGAAGAGAACCAGATCATCGCCGAGCGACGCGAAAAGCTGCGCGCGCTGCGCGAGCAAGGCGTCGCCTATCCGAACGATTTCCGCCCGACGCATCAGGCCGCGGCACTTCAGAGCGAATACGCCGAAACGGACAAGGACGCGCTCGAGGCGAATCCTCTGCCCGTCGCGATCGCCGGCCGGATGATGCTCAAGCGCGTAATGGGCAAGGCCAGCTTCGCGACGGTTCAGGACGGCAGCGGCCAGATCCAGTTTTTCGTGACGCCCGCCGATGTCGGCGTCGAAACGTACGACGCCTTCAAGAAGTGGGATCTGGGCGACATCATCGCCGCGAAAGGCGTGCTGTTCCGCACGAACAAGGGCGAACTGTCGGTGCGCTGCACGGAATTGCGTCTTTTGTCGAAGGCGCTGCGTCCGCTGCCGGACAAGTTTCACGGCCTGGCCGATCAGGAAATGCGCTATCGCCAGCGCTATGTCGATCTGATCGTCACGCCGGAGTCCCGCAAGACGTTCATGGCGCGCACGAAGGCCGTCACGTCAATCCGCAATTTCATGTCGCAGGCGAACTTCATGGAAGTCGAAACGCCGATGCTGCACCCGATTCCGGGCGGCGCGGCGGCGAAGCCTTTCGTCACGCATCACAACGCGCTCGACATGCAGATGTTCCTGCGCATCGCGCCCGAGCTGTATCTGAAGCGGCTGATCGTCGGCGGCTTCGAGCGCGTGTTCGAGATCAACCGTAATTTCCGGAACGAAGGCGTGTCGCCGCGTCACAATCCGGAATTCACGATGATGGAGTTCTACGCCGCGTACACCGATTACCGCTGGCTGATGGACTTCACCGAGCAACTGATCCGCCAGGCCGCCATCGATGCACTCGGCACAGCGACCATCACGTATCAAGGCCGCGAGCTCGATCTGAGCAAGCCGTTCCATCGCCTGACGATCAATCAGGCGATTCAGAAATTCGCACCTCAGTACACCGACGGGCAGCTCTCCGACGCCGCGTTCCTGCGCACGGAACTGAAGAAGTTCGGCGTCGATACGACGCAGCCGGCTTTCCTGAACGCGGGTCTCGGTTCGCTGCAACTCGCGCTGTTCGAAGAGACGGCGGAATCGCAATTGTGGGAACCGACATATATCGTCGATTACCCGATCGAAGTGTCGCCGCTCGCGCGCGCGTCGGATTCCGTGCCGGGCATCACCGAGCGCTTCGAATTGTTCATCACGGGGCGCGAAATCGCCAATGGCTTCTCGGAGCTGAACGATCCGGAAGATCAGGCCGCACGCTTTCAGAAGCAGGTCGATCAGAAAGACGCCGGCGACGAGGAAGCGATGTACTTCGACGCCGACTACATTCGCGCGCTCGAGCACGGCATGCCGCCGACGGGCGGCTGCGGCATCGGCGTGGATCGTCTGGTCATGTTGCTGACCGATAGCCCGAGCATCCGCGATGTGATTCTGTTCCCGCATCTGCGTCGCGAAGACTGAGTTTCTGGCTCGATCGAAAAGCGAAAAAAGCGCGCCCCCGCGGCGCGCTTTTTTTTCGGCCCCAGATTTTGTTGTAACCGCTGGTAAAAGTTTCAAGTCCGGATTGGCGGCGGGGGCCCATGGGTGCGCGCTGCAATGGTTGGCACCGGTCGTGCTTTTATCAAAGCACGATGCGCCCGCAAATTGTTACAAGCCGAAAAGCGAAAATCCCGGGCTCGCCCAGAATTGTGTTGCGGACATGTTGTAACAGCGGACATTGGTAGCAGCATTTCGCCTCGAAACGGAGGTTCAACAATGGATAACGGAACCAACAAACTCAGCACGTCGCCCTCTTCCGGCGGCGCTCAGCCGCCGCAGCGGCGCCTGCATCCGCTCGTCGCGACGGCAGCGGGCGCTGTGATCGTCGCGAGCCTTGCGGCCACTGCCGCGATGACGGGACTGTTCCCGAAGGCATCGAGCAATCTGGCACAGAATCCGCAGACGCAGACGGCGGCGGTTGCGCAGCAGCCGGTGGTCGAATCCGCGGCGCCCAGTGCGGCGCAGCAGCGCACCGCCGCGCAACAACAGGCGGCTCAGCAACAAGCGGCTCAACAACGAGCGGTTGAACAACAAGCAGCCCAGCAGCAGGCGCAACAGGTGCCCGCACAGCCGCAGCCCCTGCAGCCATCGTACGCGCAGCAGCCGCAGCAGCACCCCGCGTATTGCTCCGCCTGCGGAACCGTCGAGGCGATCTCCGCCGTCAAGCAGGAAGGCCACGGAACGGGGATCGGCGCGGTCGGTGGCGCGGTGGCGGGCGGTGTTGTCGGCAATCAGTTCGGGCGCGGCGGCGGCCGCACCGCGATGACGCTGCTCGGCGCGCTCGGCGGCGGCCTGGCGGGTAACTCGGTCGAAAAGCATCTGCGCAGCGAAACCGATTATTCGGTGCGCGTCCGGATGGAAAACGGCAAGACACGCACGTTCACGTACAAGAACCCGCCGCCGTTCGCGCAGGGTCAGCGCGTGCACATTCAGAACGGGACGCTGGTCGCGGGTTGATCGACGCGCATGGAGAAACAAAAAAGGCGGCAATCCGGGAGGGTTGCCGCCTTTTCTTTGCTTGAACGGATTCCGCTCTAATGCTCCCGCTGCGAACTGCGCGCCGGATTCGGCCTGCCGCGCACCGCGAGATATCCCCACCAGATGTAGCCCGAAAAGCCGTACAGCACGAACAGGCAGAACAGCATGACCGGCGGATCGGACGATACGAGCACGAACGCCACCACGATCAGCAGCACGCCCGCGAACGGCACGCGATAGCGCACGTCGAGCGCCTTGCCGCTGTAAAACGGCGCGTTCGACACCATCGTCACGCCCGCATAAACGGTCAGCGCGAACGCAACCCACGGCAGCCACACGAGCTTGAGCGGCACGCGGTTATCCGTCGCGAGCCACACGAATCCGGCGATGAGCGCCGCCGCGGCCGGCGACGGCAAGCCCTGAAAGTAGCGCTTGTCGACCACGCCGACGTTCGTATTGAAGCGCGCGAGCCGCAACGCCGCACCCGAGCAATACACGAACGCCGCGAGCCAGCCCCAGCGCCCGAGGTCCTTCAATACCCATTCGTACATCACGAGCGCCGGCGCGACGCCGAACGACACCATGTCCGACAGACTGTCGAACTGCTCGCCGAACGCGCTCTGCGTGTGCGTCATGCGCGCGACGCGCCCGTCCATGCCGTCGAGCACCATCGCGACGAAAATGGCGATGGCCGCAATCTCGAAACGGACGTTCATCGCCTGAACCACGGCGAAGAAGCCACAGAACAAGGCCGCCGTGGTGAACGCATTGGGCAGCAAATAAATGCCGCGCTTGCGCAGAAACTGCTGCCGCTTCGCGCGACGCGTCTCCACGGCGCCGACGTCCTGAGCCGCCTTGTTGCGGCGGAACGCGCGCGGAGGCGTCGCGGGCGCGCGGTTACGGCGCGGTTTAAATGCCGCCATCGCGTCCTCCGCGTTATTGCGCGAACTCGGCGAGGATCGTCGACGAAGCCGAAACTTTCTCGCCGATCGACACACGCGGGCGGCTGCCCATCGGCAGATAGACGTCGACGCGCGACCCGAAGCGGATGAAGCCGTAGCGCTGTCCGCGCGTGAGCGGCTCGCCGACGTGCACGTAGCACAGAATGCGTCGCGCGATGAGGCCCGCGATCTGCACCGACGTCACGGTATGCCCGCTCGCCGTCTGCAGCACGACCGCATTGCGCTCGTTTTCGGTGGACGCCTTGTCGACGGCCGCATTCAGATACGCGCCCGGAAAGTACTGAACCTTCGTGATGGCGCCGTCCACCGGCGAGCGCTGCGAGTGCACGTTGAACACGTTCATGAACACGCTGATCTTGAGCGCCTCGCGTCCCACGTACGGATCGTGCGCGGTTTCGACCGCGACGATGCGCCCATCGGCCGGACACAGCACCGCGTTGGGCTGGGTCGGAATCGGGCGGGCCGGATCGCGGAAGAACTGGACGACGAAAATCACGATCAGCCAGAAGAACCAGGCGAAGCCGAAGCCGCCCGTCGCTTGCACGAGGATGGCGACGACAGCCGCGATGGCAATGAACGGCCAGCCTTCGCGGGCAATGATCGGATGAGGATAGTTCATGAACGGGTTCTGTGTTTTAGGAGGGTAGCCCCCCTTCTTCGCAGAAGGAGAGCCCCCTAAGAACCGTACGTGCGAGTTTCCCCGCATACGGCTCCAATCTACGTACAAAGCCCAGCTTTATGACCGGGCCGGCTTAGTTAGCGCAATTTTACCTACATGCACTTGTCGGTGGCAGTCGGGATGCAATAGCACTCGATTGAAGAGGGCGTCGGAACCACCATGCATCCGGTACTCCAGATGATGATCGTGCCAACCGGTCTCTCGTGTCAGAGCACAGCCGCAGTGCGCACACAGCCCGCCTTGCAATAGGTATAGCGAAACCCATTGCTTGCGATGTCGCATTGATGCTTCCATGCGCGCTTGTCGCAGTTGTTCGCCATACTGCTCCCAATCAGGATCAAAAGGATTGAAGTCGCCTTTGATCTTGCGATGCCGCCTGATCGATGTACCGCGAAGCTGGTACAACTCTGTCAAGCCGTTACTGCCATCGTCTCGAACTACAGGAACAGCAAAAATCCAGTGTCGGGCGCCATCTGAATGAAAGTATTTCTTCCTCACCCATTCAGCACCCTTGTTTGGATGTCGCCGTTTTGACCACCACCAAAGTCTCCGGAAGATCAGAGACTCCATGCGGCTATACGCCTGCTTGGCTACGACGGGGCTGTGATACTGCGCCCAACCCCGTAGCATCTGGTTCAGCAATCGGATCAAATCCTCGTGCGTTACCGTCTTGTTGCCACTGATCGTTTCCGACACCTTTCGATAGAACGTCTGCACGTTCTTCTTGCTCGGCTTGATGAGCAGCTTTTCCGAATACTTCCGGAAATTCCACCCAAGGAAATCGAAGCCTTCGTCAATGTGGGTGATCCGCGTTTTTGTCTCGGACAGTTGCAAGCCCCGAACAGCAAGGAATGCTTCCACCCAAGGCCTGACCTCGTTTTCCAGAATCTCTTTCGAGTCGCCGGTGATCACAAAGTCATCCGCGTATCGCACCACATTCACTTTCAGCTTCTTGGCTTTCGCGATTCCCAACGTCGCACCGAGGTGCGCGATCAGTTCACGCTCCAGCCCGTTCAGCGTCACGTTTGCCAGCGTCGGGGAGATGATGCCTCCCTGCGGCGTACCGGCCTCAGTCGCCTGTAGCTGCCCCTTGTGAATCAGGCCAGCCTTCAACCACTTCCGGAGGATCTCCTTGTCCATCGGGACATGGCTTTCCAACCAGTCGTGGTTGATCCAGTCAAAGCAGCCTTTGATATCCGCTTCCAGCACCCATCGGGCCGAGCCCTTCTGGGACATTGCGACGAATATCTGCGACATGGCATCGGCTGTCGAGCGATTGAGTCTGAATCCATAAGAGTTCGGATCACTCGTCGATTCCGACACCGGCTCCAAGGCCAGCAGATACAGGGCTTGCATCGCCCTGTCCCGCATGGTCGGAATGCCCAGAGGGCGCTCGTTTCCATTGGCCTTGGGGATAAAGACTCTCCGTAATGGCAAAGGCTTATATCCACGCCGCTTCAACCTGCCGATGGCTTCCCACCGGCTCTCAGGCGAATCCCACAGTTCGCGATCGACTCCGGCCGTTCGCGCACCTTGGTTCTGCGTAACACGTCGTACCGCGTACCGCTTTGCGGACAACGTGCGGGTAAGCATCCGTTGCAAGGCTTTCACCCTGCGCCAGTCGCCTTCCCGCGTCGCCTTCGCAATTCGTATCTGCATCCCTCTCACGTTCCGTCCGACGCGACGCCAATCTACGGCGTGCCAGTTGTCAGGCACGTGGGAAAGCGCAGATCCATCCTTTCGGACAGATACTCTCATGCTGCTCTCCTACCTTGGGTTGATCATTCCCGCAGCAGAAGGCGCATCTTCCCCAGCGGGGTAGACACACCCCGCTGGGAAACAACAGTTGAACAAATATGGACGCATGCGCCCATATGTCATCCTGGTACTACGCACGAACGCGAGCGCTCGTGTCTCACCAAGTCACAAGGTCTGTCAGCCATCTTGCGACGGTAGACCAGACGGAAGTCTGCCCGCTTTCGCGTGGGATGATGTCTCAATCCCTATCCGGACCATTACAGCCCGTCATTCGCTTTCTCCGTCATCCTCTACCCGCATCGTCAACAGCGTTCCTTGCGGGCCGCCTGCCAGCCCAACTGCACTGGCAACGATACGGGCTTACCGTGTTCCCGGCCTGCCACATGACTGACGTAGGTTCTGCCTTTCCCCCGGCGGTCCTCAGACGACGTAACCCGAATTTCAAGCGAGTTATCCGACCGCACACCGTTTTGGTTAATGCCTATCAGCAGCTTTGGCATCGTCCTACTTACGAGGTTTATCAGCAGTTCACTTCCGTTAACCGTATCAGCCAGCCTAGCGCCTCAACCCCCTTGCTGCTAGGAGTCTCCGAATACCTGTTTCACAACAGGCAGTCACCCAAACTTCGGGGGCTACATTGTCAGAGAAGCTTCACACCCCACCGTTGCCAGTGACGCATGTCCTCTTAGGCTACTGCTGGTCGTACAGCAGGTTCTCTACCTCATAGGGACTAATCCCGTGAGGTTGAACAATGACAAACCGAGCTTGCGCTCGACCTTCCCTGAAATCACATACGCCAATCCGCTTTGTTAGCGGAGTTGAAGCCGCTAACTGGGCGGAACCTGACGGTAATCAGGTCAATGCAATTACGCGCAAGGGTCCGAAGACTCCTGCGCATCTACAGCTACGATTCCAAGCCAAACGGCGCTCGGTTTCGTTTGCTACACAAGGGGTGGCCCAAGGTGCCACCAATGGGACGGCTTGCGCCGTCCAGTCGATGCGACTCACGTCGCACTAAAAACCGTAGGATAGCAAAAGCCGCCCGGCGCACAGGGCTGCCGGACGGCTTTCGATTCAGCAAAAATCGTGACGCTTAGTTCTTCGACTGGTCGACGAGCTTGTTCTTCGCGATCCACGGCATCATCGCGCGCAGCTTCTCGCCGACTTGCTCGATCTGATGCTCGGACGTCAGGCGGCGGCGCGATTGCAGCGTCGGCGCACCGGCACGGTTCTCGATGATGAAGCTCTTCGCGTATTCGCCGGTCTGGATGTCCTTCAGCACGGCCTTCATCGCCTTCTTCGTCTCTTCCGTGACGATGCGCGGACCCGTCACGTATTCGCCGTATTCGGCGTTGTTCGAGATCGAGTAGTTCATGTTGGCGATGCCGCCTTCATAGATCAGGTCGACGATCAGCTTCAGTTCGTGCAGGCACTCGAAATACGCCATTTCCGGTGCGTAGCCCGCTTCCACCAGCGTTTCGAAGCCGGCCTTAATCAGGTCGACGGTGCCGCCGCACAGAACCGCTTGCTCGCCGAACAGGTCGGTTTCGGTTTCTTCACGGAAGTTCGTCTCGATGATGCCCGCACGGCCGCCGCCGTTGGCCGCCGCGTATGACAGCGCCACGTCACGCGCCGCGCCCGACTTGTCTTGCGCCACCGCGATCAGGTGCGGCACGCCGCCACCCTGGCTGTACGTGTTGCGAACGGTGTGACCCGGCGCCTTCGGCGCGATCATGATGACGTCCAGATCCGCGCGCGGAATCACCTGACCGTAGTGCACGTTGAAGCCGTGGGCGAACGCGAGCGCCGCGCCCTGCTTGGCATTGTCGTGCACTTCCTTCTTGTAGACCTCGGCGATCTGCTCGTCGGGCAGAAGCATCATGACGACATCGGCGCCCTTCACGGCTTCGGCCACTTCCTTCACCTTGAGGCCCGCGTTCTCGGCCTTGCTCCACGATGCGCCGCCCTTACGCAGACCCACCGTCACGTTTACGCCGCTGTCCTTCAGGTTCAGCGCGTGTGCATGGCCTTGCGAGCCATAACCGATGATGGTGACTTGCTTGCCCTTGATGAGGGAGAGGTCGGCGTCCTTGTCGTAGAAAACTTTCATGGTGGTTCCTTGAGTCCTGATGCGTTGAATGGTTGCGCTACGTGTGCTGCAAATGAATGGGTGAGGCGCCGTTACACCTTGAGAATCCGCTCGCCCCGGCCGATGCCGGAGCTGCCCGTGCGAACCGTTTCGAGGATCGCAGTGGCGTCGAGCGCCTGAATGAACGCGTCGAGCTTGTCGGACGCGCCGGTCAGTTCCATCGTGTAGGTCTTCTCGGTCACGTCGATGATGCGGCCGCGGAAGATATCCGCCATGCGCTTCATCTCTTCACGTTCCTTTCCGACCGCCCTTACCTTGATGAGCATCAGCTCGCGCTCGATGTGGGCGCCCTCTGTCAGGTCGACCACTTTCACCACCTCGATCAGGCGGTTCAGGTGCTTCGTGATCTGTTCGATCACGTCGTCCGAGCCAATGGAAACGATGGTCAGCCGCGACAGCGAACTGTCTTCGGTCGGCGCCACCGTCAGCGTTTCGATGTTATAGCCGCGCGCCGAAAAGAGCCCGACGACACGCGATAACGCGCCCGGCTCGTTTTCCAGCAAAACGGAGATGATGTGTTTCATTGTCGTGATTCCCGAATGTGTCCAGAAGTGGCGTGTGTTCGAAAAACCCGCGCGCAGCGCATGTCCTTTGTGAAGACAGGCGCGCGCGAGCCTCGCGAGACAAAGCCGCGTTATAGATCCTCAGAGCCGAGCAGCATTTCCGTGATGCCTTTGCCTGCCTGCACCATTGGGAATACGTTTTCGGTCGGATCGGTCTGGAAGTCGAGAAATACGGTGCGATCCTTCAAACGCAGCGCTTCTTTCAGCGCCGGTTCGACGTCCGCGGTTTTTTCGACACGAATGCCGACATGGCCATACGCTTCAGCCAGCTTCACGAAGTCGGGCAGCGCGTCCATGTACGAACTGGAATAGCGCTTCTTGTACTCGATCTGCTGCCACTGGCGCACCATGCCGAGATAGCGGTTGTTCAGCGAGATGATCTTGACGGGCGTGTTGTACTGCTTGCACGTCGAGAGCTCCTGAATGCACATCTGGATGGAGCCTTCGCCGGTGATGCAGACGACTTCGTCGTCCGGAAAGGCCATCTTCACGCCCATCGCCGCCGGCAGGCCGAAGCCCATCGTGCCGAGGCCGCCCGAGTTGATCCAGCGGCGCGGCTTGTTGAACGGATAGAACTGCGCCGCCCACATCTGGTGCTGGCCGACGTCCGAGCACACGAACGCGTTGCCGTCGGTGAGCTCCCAGAGCTTCTCGACGACGTACTGCGGCTTGATGATCTCGCTCTTGCGGTCGTAGGACAGACAGTCCTTCGCGCGCCAGCCTTCGATCTCGTCCCACCATTGCTTGAGCGCCTGCGCGTCCGGGCCGTGCTCGGCGTGCTGAAGCTGCTCGATCAGCTCCTTCAGCACTTCCTTCACGTCGCCGACGATCGGAATATCGACCTTCACGCGCTTGGAAATGGACGACGGATCGATATCGATATGGATGATCTTGCGCGGCGACGACGCGAAGTGCTTCGGATCGCCGATCACGCGGTCGTCGAAGCGCGCGCCGATCGCGATCAGCACGTCGCAGTTCTGCATCGCCATGTTGGCTTCGTACGTGCCGTGCATGCCGAGCATGCCAAGGAATTTCTTGTCGGACGCGCGATAGCCGCCGAGGCCCATCAGCGTATTGGTGACCGGATAGCCGAGCAGATCGGCGAACTGGTTCAGCTCGCGCGAGGCATCCGCGAGAATGATGCCGCCGCCCGTATAGATGTACGGACGCTTCGCCGACAAAAGCAGTTGCACCGCCTTGCGGATCTGGCCCGAATGACCCTTCGTGACCGGGTTGTACGAACGCAGCGACACGCTCTTGATCGGCTCGTACTTGCACGGCGCCTTCGACACGTCCTTCGGAATGTCGATCAGCACCGGGCCGGGACGGCCGGTACGCGCGATATAGAACGCCTTCTTGACCGTCGCGGCGAGGTCGCGCACGTCCTTCACGAGGAAGTTGTGCTTCACGCACGGGCGCGTGATGCCGACGGTATCGCACTCCTGGAATGCGTCGAGGCCGATGGCCGCGGTGGGCACCTGGCCGCTGATGACGACGAGCGGAATCGAATCCATGTAGGCCGTGGCGATGCCGGTGACGGCATTGGTGACGCCCGGGCCCGATGTCACGAGGCACACGCCCACATTGCCCGTCGAGCGCGCGTAGGCGTCGGCGGCATGCACGGCGGCCTGTTCGTGACGCACGAGGATGTGCTGAATCTGGTCCTGCTTGTACAGCTCGTCGTAGATGTAGAGTACCGAGCCGCCGGGATAGCCCCAGATGAATTCGACGTTCTCGTCAGCGAGCGCGCGCATGAGCACGGTGCCGCCGATGGAGTCAGCTTCGTGAGGGGGTGTGGTATCCGACGTGGAGAATTCCGCGCTAGGCATGTTCATTCATCACCTTTCGAATTTTCGGCAAAAAATTGATCGGGTGCTCTCTGCCGGGCTTGTGGCTCGGGTTCAAGCGGCGCGTCTAGGTTTGACAGGCGAACTTCATGGGCTCGCCTCAAAGCAGACATTTCACTGATGATGCGAGTCAGAAAATGTAACAGCGCGGCGCGCGGCGGGTCAAGCAAAAAGTTACCGAATTCGCCGATCGCACCGACGGCGCGCCCCCAAGGGTGAAAGCGGCTTGCAAGCACAACCTGTCGAATGAACGGTCAATCGGTCGTGCGAAGGTCGGAAGTGGCAACAAAACCTCTCAATCGCTCCGGATGCGGCGAAACTTTGCTAGGATTCGCAGGTTTTCCCAGAACTCCACGATCCCTTTCGACGCAAGTTCGTTGCGCCGGGTCCCCAACGGATGGCATCAGACAAGGAACTCGCCGACTTCCTGGCGAGCGTCGAAAGACGCGCGTTCAAGCAGACCGTGTACACCGTTCGCGACGACGACGCGGCGCTCGACATCGTGCAAGACGCGATGATCAAGCTGGCGGAGAAGTACGGCGACCGCCCATCGAGCGAGCTTCCGCTTTTATTCCAGCGTATCCTTCAGAACGCGACGCACGATTATTTCCGTCGCCAGAAGGTGCGCAACACCTGGGTCAGCCTCTTCTCGTCCTTCGGCAACGCCGACGACGACGAATTCGACCCACTCGAAACCTTCGAATCCGAGGACAGCGCGGTCGGCAGCGAAAGCAGCGAGAGCCGTCTGGAGCGCGAGCAGGTATTGAATCTGATCGACGCCGAAATCCAGAAACTGCCGGCGCGTCAACGGGAAGCGTTTCTCATGCGTTACTGGGAAGACATGGATGTCGCTGAGACGGCCGCCGCGATGGGGTGCTCCGAGGGCAGCGTGAAGACACATTGCTCACGCGCTACGCACGCTCTCGCACAAGCCCTGAAAGCCAAAGGGATCACGCTATGAGTTCCGCTCTTGAAACGAAGGAAAACGAGTTCGCGCTGAAGGTCGTGCGCGCGCTGGACGAGAACACGTCGAATATTCCGGCTGCCGCCGTCGACCGGCTGCGCGAGGCGCGCCGTGCCGCGATCGCGCGCAAGAAGCCGGAGAAAGTGGCCGTGGCGATGGCCGCGCCCGCGTTCGCGCCGGCTCTAGCAGGCGCGGGCGCCACGCTCACGACGGGCGGCACCGACGACGATCGTCGTCCGAAGGGACTGCTCGCACGCCTTGGCGGGCTGGGCCTCGCTTGGCCGCTCGCGGCGCTCGTCATCGGGCTGGCGGGCATCGCGTATTGGGAAGATCAGCAGCGTAAGGCGGAACTCGCCGATATCGACGCGGCCATGATGAGCGACAGCCTGCCGATCGACGCCTATCTGGATCACGGGTTCAACGCGTATCTGACGCGCAATCATTAAGCACTGAGTACAGCGGGGGAATTTTCGGGTGAGTTACAAGCGCGGTCTCGCGATTGTCTTCGGTTGCGCGATTGCGGGCCTGGTTGCCTTCGCCGCGACCTATCCGCGCTTTTATTCCCCCGCCGCCGTCCCGCCTTCATCCGCCGCGGCGCCGAGCGGCGGCTCCGGCACGACGGCCGATTCGAACGCCTCGACGCTGTCCGCGCTGGCGTCCACCGGCCCGCTCTCCTGGAGCCGCCTCACCGAAGCGCAGCATGCGGCGCTCGCACCCTTCGCGTCGCAATGGGATTCGTTCTCCGACGAGCGCAAGCAGAAGTGGCTGAAGATCGCGTCACGATTTCATCGGATGTCGCCCGAGGCTCAGAAGCATCTGCATCAGCGCATGGAGGAATGGGTGCGCCTCACGCCCGACCAGCGCAAGGTCGCGCGCGAGAACTATCAGGTTTCCAAATCGGTGCCGCCGGACAAGCGCGAAAAGGCGTGGGACGCCTATCAGAAGCTCTCCGAAGAGCAGAAGAAAAAACTGGCCGCGAGCGAGCACGTGCGCCGGCCGACGATCGTCTCCGCGCCGCCTACGGGCAAGACCGAAGTGAAGGACATCAATCGCCTCGTCACGGCGCGCGAGCAAGGGCACGCTCCCGGACATGCGGAAGGCGGATCGGGTGCGGCAGCCGCGCCGTCGGCGCCCATCTCCGGCGTGCCGACCCAACCCGCTATTCCGAACGCCGCGAGCATCGTCCCGGCCACACCGATTCCGGTATCGCCGCAACAGGCGCCTTCGATGTACAACGGCTCGTGAGCGCTCAGCCCGCAGTCGTCACCGTCGACCCGATGCGCGCGCCCACGCTGCGCCGCCGCCTCGCAACGATGCTCTACGAAAGCGTGATCCTCTTCGGCGTGGTGTTCCTCGCCGGCTATCTTTTCAGCACGCTCACGCAGCAACGCAACGGCCTCACGCATCACAACTGGCTGATGTCGTGGATCGGCATCGTGCTCGCGGCCTACTTCGTGTATTTCTGGACGCACGGCGGCCAGACCCTGCCGATGAAGACCTGGCGCGTCAAGGTCGTCGATGCGCAGGGCCAGCCCGTCGGACCCGCGCGCGCGTTCGCGCGCTACGTGCTCGCGTGGCTGTGGTTCCTGCCGCCGCTCGCGCTGCATCCGCTCTTCTCCCTCGCCGTACCGCAGACGCTCGCCGTCTTCGCGGCGTGGGTCGCGCTGTGGGCCGCCGCCGTGTGGCTCGATCCGGCGCGCCAGTTCCTCCATGATCGCCTCGCCGGCACGCGCATCGTCGCAGTACAACGTCCTGCCAAGTAATAAGAACTTCTCGTGACTGTCACGGCTCGGTCACAGCCGCATGGCGCAATGCGCATACCGAAACCCGATGCGCGAGCCAATGGCCTTCAACTCGTCAGTTCACCCGGCAATCGACCCGCCCTCCCCCTTCAGCTTCGACAATAGCGAGCGCACCGGTCCCTTCGCACTGCGATCCGAGTCCACCGAATCATCCGAGTCTGCTTCCGCTGGCGCGCCGGGCTTGTCCGACTCGCGCGCCACGGCGTCCGTCCATCACGACGATCTCGCTGATTCGGCCGATAAGCCGCACCGGTATCGCACGATCTGGCTCTCGGACATCCATCTCGGTTCCGGCGGCTGCCAGGCGCACTATCTCCTCGATTTCCTTCGGCACCACGAATCGGAATATCTGTACCTCGTCGGCGACATCATCGACGGATGGCAATTGCGCAAAGGCTGGTTCTGGCCGCAGGCGCATAACGACGTCGTGCAGAAGATCCTGCGCAAGGCGCGCAAGGGCACGCAGGTCGTCTACATCCCCGGCAACCACGATGAAGCCGCGCGGCAGTTCTGCGATCTCGCGTTCGGCGACATCCACGTGCGCGGCGAGGCCTTCCACACGACCCTTGCGGGCAAGCGCCTGTGGATCGTACACGGCGATCTCTTCGACGGCGTGATCCAGCACGCAAAATGGCTCGCCTATCTCGGCGACACCGCCTACACGGCGATCCTGCTGCTCAACCGCTGGTTCAATCGCGTGCGCACGAGGCTCGGCTTCAATTACTGGTCGCTGTCGCAGTACCTGAAGCATCAGGTGAAGAACGCGGTGAACTTCATTTCCCAGTTCGAACGCGTGATGACCGACGAAGCACGCCGCCGCGGCTGCGACGGCGTCGTATGCGGGCACATCCACAAGGCCGAGATCCGCGACATCGACGGCATTCTCTACTGCAACGACGGCGACTGGGTCGAGAGTCTCTCGGCGCTCGTCGAAACCTATGACGGCGAACTGAAGGTCGTCTACTGGACCGTGATGCGCTCGCCGGAAGCGCGCCTGACGCGCGCACGCGCGACCGTCTAGCCATCGCGCCACGCCATGACAGGCAACACCAACTCTGGGCCGCATCCGATGAAAATCATGATCGTTACCGACGCATGGGAGCCGCAGGTCAATGGCGTCGTGCGCACTCTCACGCAAACGACGAAGGAACTCACCGCGCTCGGTCATCGCGTGGAGTTGCTCACGCCGCTCGAATTCAGAACGATTCCTTGCCCGACCTATCCCGAGATTCGCCTGTCGCTGCTGCCGGGCCGGCGCGTCGCCGAGCGTATCGACGCATTCGCGCCGGACGCGCTGCATATCGCGACGGAAGGCCCGCTCGGGCTCGCTGCGCGCTCGTATGCGCTGCGTCACAAGCTGCCGTTCACGACCGCATATCACACGCGTTTTCCGGAGTATGTGAAAGCGCGCTTCGGCATTCCGCTCGCGATGACGTATCGCTTTCTGCACTGGTTCCATCGCGACTCGCAGGCGGTGATGGCGCCGACGCCCGTCGTCAAGAGCGACCTCGAACGCTTCGGCTTCGATAACGTCGTGCTGTGGACGCGCGGCGTCGATCTCGACATCTTTCGTCCAATGGACTCGAAGGTGCTCGACACCGCGCGGCCGATCTTTTTGTATGTCGGGCGCGTCGCGGTCGAGAAGAACGTCGAGGCGTTTCTGAAGCTCGATCTGCCCGGTTCGAAGTGGGTCGCGGGCGAAGGCCCGGCGCTCGCGGAGCTGAAGTCGCGCTACACGAACGTCAACTATCTCGGCGTGCTGTCGCAGCCGGAGCTGGCGAAAGTCTACGCGGCGGCGGACGTATTCGTCTTTCCGAGCCGCACCGATACCTTCGGCCTGGTGCTGCTCGAAGCGATGTCCTGCGGCACGCCGGTCGCGGCGTATCCGGTGACGGGCCCGATCGACGTGCTCGGCGAACACGGCCCGGGCGCGCTCGACGAGGATCTGCGCGAAGCCTGCCTGCAAGCGCTGAAGATCGAGCGCGCCGATGCGCGCGCGTGGGCCGAGCGCTTCTCGTGGCGCGCGGCGTCGGAGCAGTTCGCCTCGCATCTTCGGCAGTTCGAGTCGCGCGCCGCCAGTTCGGACCGGGCGGCCGCATGACGCGACGCGCCGTGGCGCAGGAGAAAGCCGAAGCGAACGCGCGCGCCGGGTCGTACGCGGCGGCCCGCGCGCACGATCCGTTCGACGACGACATTGAAGAGATCGACGATACGCCGTCTCAGCCGACCGAGCCGCTCGGCCCCGACGACCTGCCCTTCAATCCGTACAAGGGCAACCGCGGCTTCACGCGCGCGTGGCACGCGATGAAGAATTCGCTCTACGGCTTTCGCGTCGCGATCCGCGAGGAAAGCGCGTTTCGGCAGGAGCTGACGCTGGCCGCGATCCTGCTGCCATGCAGCCTCTTCGTACCGGTCGCGCCGGTCGAGCGCGCGGCGCTGATCGCGTCGGTGCTGCTGGTGCTCATCGTCGAATTGCTCAACTCGAGCGTCGAGGCGGCGATCGACCGCATTTCGCTCGAACGCCACGAACTGTCGAAGCGGGCCAAGGATTTCGGCAGCGCGGCGGTGATGGTCGCGCTCGGCGTCTGCGTCATCACGTGGGGCCTGATTGTGTGGCCGCTTGCATCCGCGTGGCTCGCGCGTATCTTATAAAAGAGAGGAGCCGCGCGCAAAGCCCGCGTCCGTGCAGCCGAACGACCGGTTTATAATCGTCCGACATTCTCAAAAATAGCAACGGAAGCGGCCGCGCGAACGCTCATCCCGAGCCGACGCGGCCCGATCCCAAGGTCGGACGACATGGAAGCCAAACCACCCCGCCGCACCCGCGAACGGATACTCGAGCTGTCGCTGAAGTTGTTCAACGATATCGGCGAGCCGAACGTCACCACGACGACGATCGCCGAAGAGATGGAAATCAGTCCGGGTAACCTGTACTACCATTTCCGCAACAAAGACGACATCATCAACAGCATCTTCGCGCAGTTCGAGCAGCAGATTCAGAAGCGCCTGCGCTTTCCTGACGATCATCGCCCGACGATCGACGAGATGTGGTCGTATCTGCAATACATGGCGGATTTCCTCTGGACTTACCGCTTCCTGTATCGCGACCTGAACGACCTGCTCGCGCGCAACCGCACGCTGGAAACGCACTTTAAGCAGATCATCACGCACAAGGTGCACTTCGCGAGCCAGTTGTGCGAGGCGCTCGTCGCCGATCAGGAAATGGTCGCGACGCCCGAAGAGATCAAGGTGATCGCGACCAATATCGGCGTGATCGCCACGTACTGGCTTTCGTACCAGTACGTGATGAATCCGCGCAAGTACAACGATCAGGAAGCGATCCGCGCCGAGCTGCATCAGGCGAGCCTGCATATCATCTCGATCATGGCGCCGTATCTGCGCGGACGCTCGCGCCAGTTATTCGATGACCTCGTTTCCGGTAAGCTTCCGAAGCGCGAGTATGCGGACTTCCTGCCGCCGCGCGACGAGGTATCGAAGACCGAAACAAAGGATTCCAGATAAATGAAGGCAGTATGTGTCTATTGCGGCTCCTCGAACGGAGCCCGCCCCGTCTATGCGCAAGCGGCCAAGGCGTTCGGCCGCGCGCTCGTCGAGAACGATCTTTCGCTCGTGTATGGCGGCGGCCGCGTCGGACTGATGGGCCTCATCGCCGATGAAGTGCTCGCCGCGGGCGGCCGCGCAGTGGGCGTGATTCCCGAGCTGCTGCTCGCGAAGGAAGTCGGCCATACCGATCTTACCGAACTGCACGTCGTGCCCGATATGCACGAGCGCAAGAAGAAAATGGCCGACCTCTCCGATGCGTTCGTCGCGATGCCGGGCGGCGTCGGCACGTTCGAGGAGTTTTTCGAGGTCTACACGTGGGCGCAGCTCGGATATCACCAGAAGCCGGTCGGCCTGCTGGACGTGAACGGCTACTTCGATCCCCTTTTGGCGATGCTGCGCCATACCGTCGAAGAAGGTTTCATGCGGGCGCCGTATCTCGACATGATCCAGGTCGCCGCCGAACCCGCCGAGATGATCGGCAAACTCGCGCGCTACATTCCGCCCGCGAACGACAAGTGGTCCGAAAAGCGCAACGCCGTCTAAGGAACAGCGAATGTCCAAAGTCATCCTGATTACCGGCGCAAGCCGTGGCATCGGCCGCTCGGCCGCGGTGCTCGCGGGCGCGCGCGGCTGGTCCGTCGGCGTGAACTATGCGTCGAACGCGGCCGCCGCCGATGAAACCGTCGCAGCCGTGCAGGCGGCGGGCGGCAAGGCGATCGCCATCCACGGCGACGTGAGCGACGAAGCCGCGATCATCGCGATGTTCGATGCGACCGAAAAGGCGTTCGGCAAGATCGATGGCGTCGTGAACAACGCGGGCATCGTCGCGCCCGGATCGGCGCTCGCGGACATGGACATCGCGCGCATGAAGCGCATCTTCGACATCAACGTGCTCGGCGCGTACCTGTGCGCGCGCGAGGCGGCGCGCCGCATGTCGAGTTCGCGCGGCGGCAGGGGCGGATCGCTCGTGAACGTTTCGTCGGCAGCGGCGCGGCTGGGCGGTGCCGGTGAATACGTGGACTACGCGGGATCGAAAGGCGCGATCGATACGCTGACCATCGGGCTCGCGAAGGAATTGGGACGTGAAGGCGTGCGCGTCAACGCCATCCGTCCGGGCCTGATCGAAACGGACATTCACGCGAGCGGCGGCAAGCCCGACCGCGCCCAGGTGCTCGGTGTGACGACGCCCATCGGCCGTCCGGGCACGGCGGATGAAGTCGGCGAGTCGATCGTGTGGCTGCTTTCGGATGCGTCGTCGTATGTGACGGGGGCGCTGCTCGACGTCGCGGGCGGGCGCTGATCGAATCAAAGCCGACTCAGACTAAGCGGATGCGCGACGAAAGACTCTCGACGGAGTTCTAGAACGCGCGACGCTCAGAACCCGCCGTGCTTCGCCAGCCACGCTTCTTCCTCAGCCGACATCTGCCGCCCGAGAATCCGGTTGCGATGCGGAAAGCGTCCGAATCGTTCGATCACCTCCGCGTGCTCCAGCGCCGATTCGTAAAAACTCGAAACGCCCGTCTCGTCTTTTAGTTTTCTGAAGAGCCGCAACGATTCGCGTTGGCTTTCGGGCGCTTCGTCATGCTCGAACGGCATGTAGGCGAACGCGCGGTGATACGCGCTCGGCAGGCGCAGATCGTCGCCGCGCTCGACCAGCGTCCGCGCCAGCGCAAGCGCGCGGCTGTCGCCCGCAAACGCGCGCGGCGTGTTCCGATAGCAATTGCGCGACAGTTGATCGAGCAGCACGATCAACGCGAGCGTGCCGAGCGGCGTGCGCTCCCAATCCTGCAAGCCGCCCACCTGCGCCGCTTCCAGCAACGAGCCGAACCGCTCGGCAAGCAGCGAATCGAAAGCGCGCTTTTTCCGCCACCACAGTTTGCGATCCGCTCCGAACTCCGCAGAACCCGGCTCACCAAACCAGAGATCGAGCACCGCCTGAGCGCGCGGATCCATGCTCAAACCAGTTCGAGCACGAGACGCCGCGTGCGCGCGCTCTTCTTCTCCAGTTTCGCGATGCGCAGTGCGCCGATCTCCCCGGTATTGCGCACATGCGTGCCGCCGCACGGCTGCAAATCCACATTCTCGATGCGCAACAGGCGCACGCGGCCGAGGCCCATCGGCGGCTTCACGCTCATCGTGCGCACGAGTTCGGGGCGCGCGGCCATCTCGTCGTCGGTGATCCATTCGGTCTGCACGTCGTGCGCGCCGCCGACCAGTGCGTTCAGCTTCGCTTCCACGGCTTCGCGTTCGATTGGCTCGACCGTCGCCAGATCGAGGCGCGCGTAATCGGTCGTGATGCTGCAGCCGTCGACCGGAAACGGCAGCACCGCGCAGATCAGATGGCTCGCGGTATGCAGGCGCATATGCCGATAACGCCGCGCCCAGTCGATCTCCGCGCTCACCGTGTCGCCGACCGCGAACTTCGCCAGCGCGTCGTCCTGACCCGGCGCGGGCACATGCACGGCGTCATCCGGCGTCGCGCCTTCGAACTTCGCCTTGCGCGTATCGGCAATGGCGATGACCGTGCCGTCCGCGAGCGTCAGCGTGCCGGCGTCGCCGGCCTGCCCCCCGCCGAGCGGATAGAACACGGTCCGATCGAGGTGGATGCCCTGCTCGTCGATGGCGGTGACGGTCGCGTCGCAACGCGTCAGATAGGCATCCTCGCGAAAGAGTGCGCGTGTGCTCATGTCTCTTATTCCTTGCTGTATTCGGGGATGGGCGCCTCCAGCACGCCGCCGACCGAACATGATGCAGCAGATACGGCCCCGTCGAACCGATACAAAACGGCGCGAATCAACCGGGACGGTTGCGCATCCAGTCGGCGGTGTCGAAGAAGGACGTCAGAAGGCGCTCGCGCAAGGATTCGTCGAGGCCGATGTCCTCCATCGCCCACGCCATGCAGCGCAGCCACTGATCGCGCTCGCCCGATGCAATCGCGAACGGCAGATGCCGCGCCCGCAATCGCGGATGCCCGAAGCGGTCGATGTAGTGATCCGGCCCGCCCATCCAGCCGCACAGGAACCAGAAGGTCTTGTTGCGGGAATTGTCGAGCGTGGGCGGATGCAGCGCGCGAATGCCCGCGAATTCGGGCTCGAGATCCATCAGGTCGTAGAAACGGTCGACGAGCGCGCGCACGCGCTCCTCGCCGCCGATCAGCTCGAAAGCGGTCGGCTTTTGCCCTTCGTCTTCAGGAGTTACGTCGGTCATTGCTCAGATTCGGAAAACTAGGCGTCGCGCAGGGATTGCAGCGCGGGCCGCGCCAGCACGCGCCGCAGGCTCAGCCAGCCGCCGAGCGCGGCGCATGCGACGCCCGCGACGATGCCCGTCGGCACGAGCCACGGATTGAAATCGATATGAAACTCGAACACGCGCGCTGCGAGCACATAGCCGATGGCCTGCGCACCGATCGCCGCCATCAGGCCCGAAAGCGCGCCCACAGCCACGAACTCCGCGACCTGCACCGAGCGCACCTGTTTGTGCGATGCGCCGAGCGCGCGCAGAAGCGCCGACTCGCGCACGCGTTCGTCGCGCGTGCCGGCGAGCGCCGCGTACAGCACGAGCACACCCGCCGCGAGCGTGAAGAGGAACAGGAACTGCACGGCGCCGATCACCTGCGCGAGCGTGCGATGGATCTGCGCGAGAATCGGCGCGATATCGATGGCCGTCACGTTCGGATAACGCGCGACCAGGCCGTCGATCACGCGCTGTTCTTCCGCCGGCAGATGGAAGCTCGTGATGAAGGTCGCCGGAAGATCGGCGAGCGCCTCGGGCGGCATCAGCACGAAGAAGTTGACCTTGAACGAGTTCCAGTCGACCTTGCGCACGCTCGTCACGCTCGCTTCGACGGGCAGGCCGGCGACGTCGAAACGCAGCGTGTCGCCCATCTTCACGCGGATGGTCTTCGCGATGCCCTCCTCGATCGACACCTGCGGCTTGCCGTCCTTGCCGAACCACGCGCCTTGCGTCACGCGGTTGTCGCCGGGCAACTCGGTCGTGTACGACAGATTGAATTCGCGGTCGACGAGGCGCTTCGCATCGGCCTTGTCATAGTTGTCCGGATTCACCGGCTTGCCGTTGATCGCGACGAGACGCGCGCGGACCATCGGCGAGAGCCCGGCGTCGGGCTGGCCGTGCGTGTGCAGATAGTCGAGCACGCCCTGACGCTGGTCGGGCTGAATGTCGATGAGGAACTGATTCGGCGCATCAGGCGGCGTCGCGTCGCGCCAGCCCTTGATGAGATCGTTGCGCGTCATGCCGATGAGCAACAGGCACATCAGGCCTATGCCGAGCGCGGTGATCTGCAGCGCGCTCGATCCACTGCGCCGCTCCAGCGACGCGAGCGCATAACGCCAGCCGACGCCCGCGCGGCTGCGTTCGCGGCGCACGAAGCGCGCTGCGGCCCAAAGCGCCGCCCGCGCGATCACGCCGAACACGAGTAGTCCGGCCGCGAAGCCGCCCGCGACGATGCCGCCCAGCTTCACTTCTCCCGCCGCGACGATCAGCAGCGCCGCGAACAGCAGCACGCCGACGCCATACGCCGCATGCGCGACGCGTTGCGCATCGCCGAGTTCACGGCGGATCACGTGGACCGGCGGCACTCGCGTGATCGGCAGAAGCGGCGGCAGCGCGAAACCGAGCAAAAGCACGAGGCCCATCGCGATGCCCTGCAACGCCGGCCACACGCTCGGCTGCGGCAACTCGACATCGACGAGCGAACCGAGCCAGTTCAGCAAGACGAGATGACCGCCGAAACCCAGCACGATGCCGACCGCGCTGCCGATCACGCCGATCGCGAGGAATTCGTTCAGAAAGAGCGCGCGCAGCGTGCGCTGGCTGACGCCGAGACAGCGCATTGCCGCGCAGCCGTCGAGATGCCGGCGCGCGAAACGATGCGCCGCCATCGCGATCGCGACCGCCGCGAGCAGCGCCGTCAGCAGCGAGACGAGCGTGAGAAAGTGGCTCGCGCGATCGATCGTCTGGCGCACCTGCGGCTGCCCGTCGGAGAGCGATTCCAGGCCGACGCCGCGCAGCTTGCCGCCGTCGACCTGCTCGCGCGCGAATCTTGCGAACCGCTCGACGTTGCTGTCGGAACCGGCGACGAGCAATCGGTACGTCACACGGCTGCCATACCCGATCAGTCCCGTGCCCGCGATCTCGTCGGCGCGCATCATGAGGCGCGGCGAAAAGTTGACGAACGAGAAGCCGCGATCCAGTTCGCGCGTGATGACGCCCGCGACCGTGAACGTGCGCGTGCCGACCTTGACCGCGCCGCCGACGCGGGTCTTGAGCGCATCGAGCAAGGCAGGATCGACCCAGACGGTGCCGGGCGCGGGAATGCCATGCGCAGGCGCATCGGCGGCATCCGTGCCGGGCGCGATGCGCAGCGCGCCGCGCAACGGATAACCTTGCGTCACGCCCTTGATCGCCGCGAGCCTCGAAAGCGGCTCCGCGGCCGTCGAGCTGATCATGCTCGGAAAAATCGTGGTGCCCGCCGTCTCCAGTCCGAGCGATTTCGCCTCTTTCGCGAACATCGGATCGACGGGATGATCCGCGCGCACGACGAAATCGGCGGCGATCATCTGACGGCCGTCGCGCGCGAGCCCCTGACGCATGCGATCCGCGAGGAACCCCACGCTCGAGAGCGCCGCCACTGCGAGCACCAGCGCGAGCAGGAGCATCGTGAGTTCGCCCGCGCGCCAGTCACGCGCGGTCATGCGCCATGCCTGACGCACCGTCTGCATAAAACCGAGTTTGATGGCCGGGTGAGAATGTCCAGCCTTGAGTGCAGCCTGATCGTTCCTGAATGCGGTGCTCAATCGTGCTTGCTCCGCAGCCGGTTCATGCGATCGGAACTCGGCAGCATGTGCTTCGCCATGCGCGACACGCCACCATGCACGCCGCGCGCGAGACGCGGCAGCGCCCAGCCGGCGAGCACCAGAAACGCGAGCAAGAGCACGAGAAACAGGAACGGGACGAAAAGCGCGAGCGTGATGCCCGCGAGGGCGCCGACGTCCTCGGTCGCCGATGCCGCCCAGTTCGACACGGGCTCCGGCGACAGATTGATGAGCGCGCGCGTGCCCGCCTTCGCAAAATGCGATGCCCCGGCGAGCGTGCCGCCCGCGAGCGCCGCGACGGTGAGCAGGGCCGGATCGGCGTGGCCGAGCGAGCCGGCCGCGAGCACGGCGCCCGCCGGAATGCGGATGAAGGTGTGGACCGCGTCCCACAAGGAATCGACGGCGGGAATTTTATCGGCGAGAAATTCGACGAGCGCGAGCACCGCCGCCGCGCCGATCACCCACGGCGAGCCGAGCACCGCAAGCGTATCCGGCAGATGGACAAGTCCCATGCGCTGGAACATGCCGGCGATGAAGACGGTGAGATACAGGCGCAGCCCGCTCGCCCATGACAGGCCCGCTGCGAGCGAAAGTGACTCAAGCATTGCCGCCTCCCTTGTGCTGCCTGCTGCCGGCGTTCGTCGCTGGCGGACGATTTGCCGGCTGAAAAAAGCGGCCTGACCGAAAATCTCGAAAGAAGGTGCCTACATCCACGAAGATAGTGCAAAAAAACGGAATATAGGAATCAGACGAAAACGGATGACCTCAGACCATTATATCCACCCAAATACGCGCGGTGCAGCAACGGTTCGAGCGAATGCCCTTCCCGGTGCGCCGGCGCACGTCGGGGTGGCGCCGACGCAACGGGCGAGACCTCGATGAAGCCTTAGTGCCCCGACGAAATCTTGAGCCCGACGAGCCCAGCGACGATCAGCACCGCGCTCACGATGCGCGCCGCCGAAAAGGCCTCGCCCAGGAAGACGATGCCGAACACGAATGCGCCGAGCGCGCCGATGCCCGTCCATACGGCATAGGCCGTGCCGAGCGGCAACTGTTTCATGGCGATGGCGAGCAAAACGAAACTGCCGATAGCCGTGATGATCGTGAAGATGGACGGTCCGAGCCGAGTGAAGCCCTCGGACGATTTGAGACCTGCGGCCCACGCAACTTCGAGCAGACCGGCGATGAAAAGAAGAATCCAGGACATCGGGCGACTCCCTTTAAAAATGGGGCCGTCCCCGATGAAACGAGGCGCATGCGGTCGTCCACATGGCCTTAAGAGCAGACCTGCGATTGTATCAAACTGGTGCATGCGCGGCCCGGTGCATGCAGTGCCGCGTCGCGCGGCGCGTGGCCGCGTTCATGAAAACCGTGTATTAAGTAAAAAGCGCCCACGCGGGGCGCGCCGTTCGACATAGCCGCTGCAAAAAGCCTGAACAAAGGAGCGTTCATGGATGTCGATTCCGTCCTGCTCTCCCGCTTCCAGTTCGCGTGGGTCGTCGCGTTCCACATTCTGCTTCCGGCGTTCACGGTCGGCCTGTCGTGCTATATCGCGACGCTCGAATTCAACTGGTGGATCACGAAGCGCGACGTCTACCGGCGGCTCTCGGCGTTCTGGCTGAAGATCTTCGCGGTGTCTTTCGGGATGGGCGTGGTATCGGGCATCGTGATGCCCTTCCAGTTCGGCACCAACTGGAGCCGCTTTTCGGACGCGACCGCCAACGTCGTCGGCCCGCTGATGGGCTATGAAGTGCTGACGGCGTTCTTCCTCGAATCGGCGTTTCTCGGCGTGCTGCTTTTCGGGCGCAAGCTCGTGCCGCAATGGGCGCACGTGATGTCCGCGATTTTCGTCGCCGCCGGCACGGTGATCTCGTCGTTCTGGATACTCGCCGTCAATAGCTGGATGCAGACGCCGCAGGGCCATCGCATGCTGCCCGACGGCCGCTTCGAAGTGGTGAGCTTTTTTGACGTGATCTTCACGCCGTCGTTTCCGTACCGGCTCGGGCATACGGTGAGCGCGTTTCTCGTGACGGCGGGCTTCGTCATTCTCGGCGTCGGCGCGATGTACCTGCGCCAGCGCCGCGCACTCGAGGAAAGCCGCGTGATGGTGAAAATGTCGCTGATCTTTCTCATCATCATGGTGCCGGTCCAGATGGTGATCGGCGACGCGCACGGCCTCAACACGCTGCAACATCAGCCCGCCAAGCTCGCGGCGATGGAAGGCCTCTGGGAATCAGGCACGCGCATCCCCGCCAATCTCTTTTCGATTCCCGATCAGGAGGAAGAGCGCAATCACTTCGAGATCTCGATTCCGGTGCTCGGCAGCCTGTATCTGACGCACGATCCGAACGGCTTCGTGCGCGGGCTGAAGGACTTCCCGCGCGAGGACCGTCCGCCCGTGGCCGTCGTGTTCTTCGCGTTTCACATCATGGTCGGCATCGCGCTTCTCATGTTCGCGCTCGTGCTGTGGGGCATCGTGCAGTTCGCACGCGGCAGAATCGAGACGAGCCCGCGCTGGCTGCGCGCGGCCACCTGGGCGATGCCGCTCGGCTTCATCGCGGTGGTCGCAGGCTGGACGACGACCGAAGCCGGCCGCCAGCCGTGGACCGTGTACGGCATCCTGCGCACGAAGGATTCGGTGACGCCATCGCTCACCGCGGCCGATGTCGGCCTCTCGTGGCTGCTCTACATGCTGGCTTATGTCGTCATCTTCGGCGCGGGCTTCTTCCTGCTGCGGCGCCTCGTGCGCGTGGGGCCGGCGGAAGTCGCGCATGCGCACGAGAAGGACGAACTGGACGCGAAGACACGCGCGGCGCGTCCGCTCTCGGCGGTATCGGCCAGTGCGGGCGGCGCGACGCGGCCCGTCAGCGACGACGATATCGTGCCGCCTGGCCGCGGGCGCCATTAACGTCGAAAACGGAGAACGCGATGCTCGATCTCGTGCCGCTGTGGGCCGCCATTCTCGCGCTGGCGGTGTTCATGTATGTGCTGCTCGACGGCTTCGATCTCGGCGTCGGCATGATGTTCCTGCTGCGTCGCGACCCCGAATCGCGCAATCTCATGATCAACTCCGTCGCGCCGGTCTGGGACTTCAACGAAACGTGGCTGATCCTCGGCGGCGGCGGGCTCTTCGCGGTGTTCCCGCTTGCGTTCGCGATCATCGTGCCGGCCGTGTACTTCCCGATTCTCTTCATGCTGCTCGGGCTGATATTTCGCGGCGTCGCGTTCGAGTTCCGCGAGGTGATCGGCGCGCGCAAGTGGCTCTGGGACGGCGCGTTCGGCTGCGGCTCGCTCGTCGCGACGTTTTCGCAGGGCATCGTGCTCGGCATGTTCATTCAGGGCTTCCCGATCGAAGGCCGCGTCTATGTGGGCACGAGCTGGAACTGGGTCGCGCCGTTTCCGCTGCTGGTCGGCGTAGGGCTGATCTTCGGTTATGCGCTGCAAGGCACGACCTGGCTCGTGCTCAAGACCGAAGGCGAACTGCAGCAATGGAGCCGCCGCATGGCGCGCTACGCGCTCTTCGGCGTGATCGTGTTCATTCTGCTCATCAGCCTGTGGACGCCGCTCAAGGATGCGCGCATCGCGGCGCGCTGGTTCGGCTTTCCGCAGAGCTTCGTGTTCGCGCCGGTGCCGGTGCTCACCGCGCTGCTCGCGTGGACGCTGTGGTCGAGCCTTGCAAAAGGCCGGGAAGTGATGCCGTTCCTGTGCTCGATCGGCCTCTTCTTTCTTGCCTTCACGGGGCTCGTGATCAGCCTGTGGCCGTTCATTGCGCCGCCTTCCGTTACGCTCTGGGATGCGTCCGCCGCGCCGCTATCGCATCAGTTTCTGCTGATCGGGACGATGTTCCTGCTGCCCGTGCTGATGATTTATGTGATCTGGTCGTATTGGGTGTTTCGCGGGAAGGTGCGCGGGGATATCGGGTATCACGCGTGAGAGCTTTTAGGCTTTCGCCCGGCGAAGCCCAGGACAACATCCCAACGCACTCCGAGCCGCATCAGAGCTTCTGCTGCGTCGCGAGGGACAGTATCCGCGCCCACTTGCGCGCCTCGCCGCGATCGCGCATCGGCAGATTCCATGCGCCATGGTTCGCATCCTGCACGTCGAGCACCACCTGCCACACGCCGCTTGCGCCGCCCGGCTCCTGCATGCGCGCGCCGCGCAGGTCCGCGAAGATATAGCTGCCGCGCTCGTCGCCGACGCGCACATCGCACAGACGCTTGCCCGCCGCGACCCGCACGCCGCCCCAGTCGCGTTTGAGCTCATGCGTCCAGTCGCCGCTCTCCCCCTTGCGCAGGTTCGGCGCGATCTCGCGGCGGCTCGCGAGCCAGCGCATTACGCCGGCGGCGATCGCGAGCAATACGACGACCGCCACGGCGACGGCCACTCCCAGCCCGAAATGCGCATGAAGCGCGTTGAACGACCAGATCGCGCCGTAAATCAGCAATCCGAGGGCGATCAATCCGACGACGATGGGCATGGCGTCTCCCGCGCGCTCAACCGGTGAAACAGAAACGTATCACTGCGCCTTGTGCTTCGCGTTCCAGTCACGCAGCGCCTGCAGCGTGTTCGCGACATGCTGGTCCGGCGACAGGCTCGTGTATTCGTAGATGACCTTGCCGTCAGGCGCGATCACGTAGGACACGCGATTGGCCATCGTGCTTTTCATCGGCATGGAGGCGTCGTAGGAACGGATGATCTTCGAGTCCGCGTCCGCCGCGACCGGGAATTTGCTGCGGCACTCGCTCACGGAGAACTTCTTCAATGTGTCGATGTTGTCATGCGACACGCCGATGACCGTCGCGCCCTCGGCCTTGTACTGATCGACCGCTTCGGCGAATTCGTGCGCCTCGATCGTACAGCCCTTGGTGAACGCAGCCGGATAGAAGTACAGGACTACCGGGCCTTTCCTGAGCGCGTCGGCGAGCGAATAGTCGTACACGTTGCCGCCGAGCGATGCCTGCGCGGTGAAGTCGGGCGCGGGATCGCCGGGCTTGAGCGTCGCGCCTGCCGTGAGCGGATGCACCGCCGCCGCGATCGCAAAGGCACCACCCACCATAAAGCTGGAAAGCCTGCTCTTCATGCGCGCTCCTTTCGATGACCTCGTTCATGCGAAGACGGCGTGCTACGCGTCGTCCGCGCCCTGATCCATGCGATGTCCGGCGAACCACGCCGCCGCATCGAACTGCAGTTTCGCGAGCACGGCGGGCGTGAGCGCCTCGAACGATGGCCGGGCGTGCCGGCTCGCGTCGATCGCGGACGCATCGCCCCGCTCCGCCGCCCGTGCGATACCGAGCAGCGCGCCGAGCGGCCCCTCGCCCGCCAGGATGGCGCCGCGGATTTCCGCCGCCAGATGGAGCTTATCGAGAATTTCCACCGGCTGCATGTCGAGCACCACATGCACGAGCGAGAAGATGCCGGTCATGAACGCGGCATCGGAGAAGGCTTCGTCGGCGGGACGCAGCATTTCGGCGGCGAGCTCCAGAAAGCGCGCACGCGTGCCGACGAGCTGCAGGAGCGGGTCCGAGCGCCACGGCAGGCCGCTGCCGTCGGCGTAGAGCAGCAACTGTGTCCAACGCATCAACTGGCGCGTGCCGGTCGCCGCGATCGCCTCGCGCAGCGACGACACGCGCCGCCCGCGCGTCTGCGCACTCGAATTGGCGAGGCGCATCAACTGCACGACGATGTCCGGGTTGCGCTTCAGCTCCGCCTCCAGCTCGCGCATGCCGGGCTCCCCCGCGAGCACGGCCATCAGGCGCAGCAGCGAGCCGCGCGCGGGACTGGCGCGACGCGCCGACAGCACCTGCGGCCGCGCGAAGAAATAGCCCTGGAAGAAGTCGAAGCCGAGCTTGCGCGCTTGCGTGAAATCGTCGGGCGTCTCGACCTTCTCGGCCACGAGCAGCTTGCCGCGCCGTTTCACCGCCGCCGCGAGTTCGGGCAGATGGTCATGATCCGCCGCCAGAAAATCGACCTTGACGATATCCACCGATGGCAGTGCGCCGAGCAGCGCATCGTCGAGCCGCACGACATCGTCGAGCGCGAAGCGAAAGCCCGCGTTGCGCAATTGCGCGCAGCGCTTGAAGAGCGTCTCGTCGAAGGCGATGTTCTCCAGCAATTCCAGCACGAAGCGCTCGGGCTGCATGATGTGGACGATGTCGTCGAACAGCAGCTCGCGGCTCATGTTCACGTAGCCCGGATGCGGCCCGAGGACCGCCGGCACGCCGATCTCGCCGATCGTGCGCGCGACGACATGCGCGGTCGCCTGCATGTCGTCGTGAACGCGCGCGCGATTGTCGGGACTGTCGCGAAAGAGCAGTTCGTAAGCGACGAGCACGCCGTCGCCGTCGAGGATCGGCTGGCGCCCGACATATACGCGCTGTCCGCGCCTCGCCGGCGCCGCGCGCTTTACGGACGAATCGGGCATGGCACGGACCGCTCGGAGGCGCGCCGCGGCGCTGTAAAGCCTTGCGTGAAGGCCGGCTCCGGAATTCTGGCGATGGCGCAGGCCGGCTGCATGGTGAATTCGATCATGGGGCGGAAACGGGGCGAACGGAATGCTGGTGGTCAACAGCGCGACGAAGGCCCGGCAACGATCGCACGCGCGGGGAAACCGTTCTCACTGAAAACGCGCCACTGTAACCGAATTCGCCTGACCAGATAATATGAAACTTCATATCGACAATTCCTGGACAAACTTGATCTCTCTCGGAATTGTTGCACCTTCGTGACGGGTTAAAGAAATCGCTCACCACGCCGATAACTCGCCTGATAGAGCGTGCCGCGCGCATTGCGGCACGTCCCGGCCGGAACCCGCGAGACGCGGCGTTTCGCGCGCCGCCGTTCGTCCGACGAAGGGGAGCGCAGCCGCCAGAACCCTACGAGACCATGCAAGCGAACCGGATCAATGTCTCCCGCCGTGCACCGTGGCGCATCGCGCTCGATGTGCTCGCGCGCGCATGGGGAAGCACCGCGCGCAAGGAGCACGACCGCGCGCCCGACGCGCATCCCGAAGCAAGCCCGCCGGAGCCGTCCGGCGACGCCGTGACGAGCGCGGCGACTGCCGTAACCGCCGCACCCGCCCTGGCCGGCGCAACCGAAGCGACGCTCGGCGCGGTCGATTTCCTCGCGCAGCTCGACGACGCGCTGCGCTTTCAATATGTATCGGATGCGAGCATCGAGTTCATCGGCTATCACCGTGACTATCTGAGCATGCTGACGCTGCACGATCTCGTCGCGTCCGAAGAGGCCGACGAACTGCACGCGCTCGTCGCCCGGGCGCGCGCGAGCGGCAGGCTCGAATCGGCGACGCTGACCGTCGTGAAGTCGCTCACCTATCCCGTCTGCGTCGAGCTGCGGCTCGTATCGACGGCCGCGCGCGGCGCGCCCGGTTTCGCGCTCGCCGCGTTCGACGTGGCGCACTGGCGGGAGCGCGAGGCATCGCTCACGCACGCGCTCAACCACGATCCGCTGACAGGCCTCGACAACCTCGTTGCGCTCAAGACGGCGATCAGCGCGGCGCAGGATGAGGCCGAGCTCATGCGCACGCACGCCGGACTCGTGCTGCTCGACATCGACGATTATCAGCGCATCAACCGCGCGCTCGGCTACGACGCCGGCGACGAGCTTCTGCGCGAGACCGCGCGCCGCATCCAGCACACGGCCGGGCACGGGGAGCGCGTGGCCCGCGTGTCCGGCGACGAATTCGCCGTGCTCCTGCCCGCCGGCACCACGGCGGAACTCGCCGAGGGTCTCGGGCGGCGCCTGCTCACCGCGATCGCGCAGCCGTATCGGCATCGCGGGCAGCACACGCATTTGTCGGCGAGCGTGGGGGTCGCGCTGTATCCGGATCAGAGCGGCAAGAACGCGAAGAGCGGCGCGCAAACGAGTCTGCTGCGCATGGCCGACCAGGCGCTCGCGCAGGCGAAGGAATCGGGCGGCAACGCGCTCGTCTTCCACACGATCGACGACAACCCCGCCGACGCCGAGCGCCTGAAGCTCGAAGCGGATCTGTACGAAGCCGTGCGCAACGGCGAGTTCTCGCTGTACTTCCAGCCGATCACGAAGATCCGCACGGGCGCGGTGGTCGGCGTGGAAGCGCTGATGCGCTGGAATCATCCGGTGCACGGGCTCGTGCCGCCGTCGACGTTCATCCCGCTCGCGGAATCGATCGGCCTCATCAACTATCTGGGCAACTGGGTGCTGAAGGCCGCGTGCATGCAGATCACGCAGTGGGATGCGATCGGCATCCGGCTCGATTACGTGTCGGTGAACGTGTCGCCGCAGCAGTTCCGCGACAAGCGCTTCACCGCGGCCGTGAAGGAAGCGCTCGCGCTCACCGGCATCGACGCGCGCCGGCTCGTCTTCGAGATCACCGAGAGCCTCCTGATGCACGATCCGGAAGAAGCGACGCGCCTTCTGGAAGCGCTGAGGTCGATCGGCATTCGCTTCGCCGTGGACGATTTCGGCACCGGGTATTCGAGCCTCGCGTATTTACAACGTTTTCCGCTTTCGAAGCTCAAGATCGACCGCAGCTTTGTCGAGAACCTGATTACGTCCCGCAACAACCGCGCGATCGTGAGCGCGGTCGTCGGGCTCGCGCAGTCGCTCGGGCTGGAACTGGTCGCCGAAGGGGTGGAGACCGAAGCGCAGCGCGATTTGCTGGCGGACCTCGGCTGCGACCATATTCAGGGCTGGCTCATCAGCCACGCGATGCCGTCGGACGAGCTGGCGCGCTCGTTCCAGTCGAATACGCTCGTGCTGCATGAGTCATCATGAGCGGGCGATCGTTCGTGTTCTAATCGAAGGACGCGCCGTAACTCCCTAATAACGTGTACATTTCGTTGTCAGGGTGGATTGAATTTGTTGGGCCGCCTCGGGTCAGCCGTCGCGTAACGAACAGGCTTCTTACTTTTAGCAATGGCACGCACCAAGGCCGAATTACTGGACAAGTTGTGGGCACGCATGAGCGAGCGCGGGGACTTCCCCATGCTGTCTCAGGCGCTGCGCTCGACCGTGTCCGCGATGAGCGATGACGACCTCGACTTCACGTCGCTCGTGCAAGTCGTGCTGTCGGACGTCGGGCTCACGCAGAAGGTGCTGCGCCTCGCCAATTCGGCCATGTACATCGCGTTCGGCGGCAATATCACCACCGTCACGCGCGCGCTGATGGTCCTCGGCATGGACGCGGTCGGCCATCTCGTCGTGGGACTGAAGCTCGTCGATCACTTCCATCAGAGCGCGCCGCGCCGTATCGACGCGAAGCTCGAACTGAACCGCACCCTGCTCTCGGGCGCGGTCGCGCGGCAGCTCACCGAGCACAAGGATTTGCGCTCCGCCGAGGAAGCGGTCGTCTGCACGCTGATGCGGCAGATCGGCAAGCTGCTCGTCGCGTTCTATCTCGAACACGAGTGGGATCAGTTGCGGCGCAAGGCGGCCTCGGAGAACATTCCGGACAGCGATGCGTGCGCCGCGCTTCTGGGCGTCACCTTCGATGAGATCGGCCTCGAAGCGGCGGATCGCTGGCGCCTGCCCGAGACGATCCGCGAGGGCATGCGCGCGACCGATCCCAACGCGCCCGTCGACGAAACCGTGCCGAAGCACGTGCGCTGGCTGCGCGCCATCTCCAACTATTCGACCGAAGTCGCCGACGCGCTCACCACGCAGAACGTGGCCGTGGACGGCCGCGAATCGGCGCTCGTCGATATCGCCAGCCGCTACAGCGGCCCGCTCCAGACGGACGCCGAGACGCTCACGGCAATGAGCCTCGCGCTCGCGAACGAGGAAGCGAGCGACGGCGTGATCCGCGAGATCTCCGAGCTGCAGGCAAACGCCGATGCCATGGCTCGCGCGAATGTATCGGCGCAAGCGCGCATCGGTGCGAGCGTCGAAGACTTGCGCGCGTTGCCATCGAAAAATGCCCTCGCGCCCGCGCTCTCGATGGCCTCGGAGTCGATTCTCGGGAGCCTGCACCTGTCGCGCACCGTGGTGTTCGTGCGCCAGGCCAACAACGAGTTCCACGCGCGTCTCGCGCTCGGCGGGGGCGTCGGGCCGATGCTGCCGCAACTGCGCTTCTCCGCGGATTTCCGGCCGGACGTGTTCCATCTCGCGATCACGAATCCGGTCGGCATCTTCATCGAGAATGCGCACGACGCGCGCATCGACGCGCGCCTGCCGCGCTGGTACAAGGACACACTCGGCGAGGCGCAGGCTTTCGTGCTGCTGCCGGTGAAATCGAACGATTCGACGGTCGCGCTCATCTACGGCGACTGGACTTCCCCGCAGCACGTGCGCAAGATCTCGGCACCCGAGATGAGCGCGCTGAACGAGCTTACGAAGGAACTGAGCCGTTTTTTTCTTAGCGCGAACTGGAAGGAAGTCGAGCTGATCTGATCGGCTTCCTTCTTGCGCGCATCAGCCTTTCTGCCTCATTCCCGCTTGAGAATCGCCACGGCCTGCTCGCCGTATCGCACGATATAGCCGCCGTGTGCACGCTGCCATTCCCGCGCGTCCGCCTCGTTCGCAAACCAGTTCTTTTCGTAGTCGTTGAACGCGCCGGCGTCGAGCCGATAGCGGTCGATAATCGCGCCCGCTCGTTCGTCGATATCGGGCTTACAGACGTCCCAGCTCGCGTAGCCGAGTTCGGCGGCGAGCATCGCAAGAAGATGCTTCAGTTGCAGATCGCCGCGCATCGCGTGCAGATCCGCGAGACGTTCCGCTCGCGTGACTTTTGCCGCGAGCAGGCGGCGCAAGACGGGCATGGATGCGCTCGTGTCGCCGTCGCGCGCATGGCGAAGCAGACGCCGCGCGTGTTCGCGCAGAAAGTCGCTGTTGGAAACGGAAGAAGAAATCGGACAGGATGTGGACCACATGACGTTGTTCCTTTGTTGCGCCGTTCTCGCTGCGGCTGTAAAGGTCGACGTTGCGGTTCGATCCGGAGTTGATGCAAGGCGTGGCAGGTGCGTAAGACTTTCGCGAGACCGGGCGCCCTGCCGCGCCCGTCCGCGATTCTATATCGACGTAATGCGTCAGGCCAACTGGAATTTGCCCACCAGCGACTTCAGCGCGCGCGCCTGATCGTCGAGCGATTGCGCCGCCGCTGCCGCCTCTTCGACGAGCGCGGCGTTCTGCTGCGTGTTCGCGTCCATCTTCGTGACGGCTTCGCCAATCGACTCGATGCCCGTCTTCTGCTCCGCCGATGCCGCCGAAATCTCGCCCATGATGTCCGTGACGCGGCGCACCGCCTTCACGACTTCCTCCATCGTCGCGCCGGCTTCCTGCGCGTAGGCCGAGCCGTCCGACACGCGCGACACCGACGTATCGATCAGGCCTTTGATCTCCTTCGCCGCCGACGACGAGCGCTGCGCGAGACTGCGCACCTCGCCCGCGACGACCGCGAAGCCGCGCCCCTGCTCGCCCGCGCGCGCGGCCTCGACCGCCGCATTCAGCGCGAGGATGTTGGTCTGAAACGCGATGCCCTCGATCACGCCGATGATGTCGCCGATACTCTTCGCGCTGGCATCGATGCGCTGCATCGTCTCGACGACGCGGCCGACGACGGCACCGCCCTTCTCCGCGATCGCCGATGCGTTTGCGGCGAGCGTGCTCGCCTGCTTCGCGTTGTCCGCGTTCTGACGCACCGTCGATGTGAGCTGCTCCATGCTGGCCGCGGTCTTCTCCAGCGCGACGGCCTGCTCCTCGGTGCGGCGCGACAGGTCGACGTTGCCCGTGGAAATCTCGCTCGACGCCGATGCGATCGCCTCCGCGCTCGCGGCGATATCGCCGACGGTCGACGAAAGGCCCGCCTGCATTTCGGAGAGCGCGTGCAGCATCGAGGCATCGTCGCGGCGCTTGAGCTTGACCGGATACGCGAGATCGCCCGACGCGATGCGCCGCGCGATGTCCTTCGCGTAGCCGGGCTCGCCGCCGAGCTGTCCGGCGAGACGGCGCACGACCCATTCGGAGACGACGATCGCGAGCACGAGCAAGCCGAGCGTCAGCACCGAGACCATCACGAACGACGAATGGAAGATGAACGCGGCGGAATCGATCGTCGCCTTGGCCGCGGCGCCACGGCGCGCGACGAGATCGTCGACCATCTTTTCGAGCTTGCCCGTTTCGACGAGCAGCGACACGTCCTGCGTGCCGACTTGCCAGTTCATCTGCGAAAGATCGAGCGGCTGCTCTTTCACGAGCTTGACGAAGGTGCGCAGGTTGTCGCTCCACTTCGCGAGCGCCGTGGAGAAACTCTTTTGCTGCGCGAGCGCGTCCTTGTCGGCGTGATCGATATATTGCGCGAGCTGCGTCTGCTCCTTCACGATGTCCGCGAGCGACTGCTCGATCTGCGCGCCAAGATCGTCGCGCTCTTTCGCGGTGGACGCGGTGAGCAGCATCTTCTGCGAGCGGCTCGCACGCAGCAGATAACCGCGCGTTTCCTCGGCCGCGCGGCTCGCGACGTAGCCTTGCGTGTAAATGGATTCGGTCGCGCCGTTCAGACGGCTGATCTGCGTGAGCGAAATCGCGCCGATGGCAAGCGTCCCGGCGAGCACGAGCCCGAACGCGAGCCTGAGCGATGCCTTGACGGACAGCGCGCGCCTCGTCGTGTGCTCGTGCGTATGTGCTTCAGCCGCCGCGGCGTCGGCGTGCGCCACGAAGCCCGCGTCTTTTGCGGTGCGTAGCGAAAACAGTTTCATCGATCGATCCCCGAATTGATCTGCGGGCGAAGCCGTCGTGCGGCGAGCCCTGGTCTGGTCCCCACCGGGAGTACGGCAAGTTTGCCGGCTTCTTGAGCCTTTTTATTGCGAAGCGAACACGCGTTCGCCATTCGCGCTTTTTTATAACCGGCCAAAAATCGTTGCGTAAGACGAAACAACCGCGACACGCGCCGGTTATCGTGTCCGATTCGCGACAAAGCTTGGCAGGACAACGCAACGGGGACAGCCTAAACTTGTCAGAAATTCAGCTTGCGCATAAATGTCGCACTGAAAGAGATCAAAAACCTGGGACGTTTTCCGCTTCTTTTCTGCCATTCATCATGCAAACGAGCATCGACAAGGGCGCTTTGTCGCCTTCCGGCGCATCGGCCGGCGCCGCCGCCGCGGGTTCCGCGAGCACGGGCACGCAACGCACCGTGTATTCCGTTCTGGGCGCGATCAGCTTCTCGCACCTTTTGAACGACATGATCCAGTCGCTGATTCTGGCGATCTATCCGATGTTCAAGAGCGAGTTCGCGCTCTCGTTCGGACAGATCGGCCTCATCACGCTGGTGTATCAGGTCACGGCTTCGCTCCTGCAACCGCTCGTCGGGTTATATACGGACAAGCACCCGAAGCCTTACTCGCTGCCCGTCGGCATGGGCTTCACGCTGTCGGGTCTCTTGCTGATGTCGGTCGCGGGCAATTTCGGCACGCTGCTGATCGCCGCGGCGCTGGTCGGTTGCGGATCGTCGGTGTTTCATCCGGAGTCGTCGCGGGTCGCGCGCATGGCGTCGGGCGGCAGGCACGGCCTCGCGCAGTCGCTCTTTCAGGTCGGCGGCAACGCGGGCTCGTCGCTCGGGCCGCTGCTCGCCGCACTGATCGTCATCCCGCACGGGCAGAAGAGCATCGCGTGGTTTTCGGCGGCGGCGCTCGTCGCGATGTTCGTGCTGGCCAACATCGGCCGCTGGTACAAGCGTCATCCGGCGACGAAGAAGGGCCGCGCGCAGGTCGCGCATGCCACGCTGCCGCGCAACAAGGTCATCATGGCAATGAGCGTGCTCGTGCTGCTCGTGTTCTCGAAGTACTTCTATCTCGCGAGCATCACCAGTTACTTCACGTTCTATCTGATCAGCAAGTTCGGCCTGTCGGTGCAGGCCGCGCAGATTCACCTGTTCGTGTTCCTCGCCGCAGTGGCGGCGGGCACGATCATCGGCGGGCCGGTCGGCGACAAGGTCGGGCGCAAGGCGGTGATCTGGGTATCGATTCTCGGCGTCGCGCCGTTCACGCTGCTGATGCCTTATGCGAATCTCTTCTGGACGGGCGTGCTGTCGGTGATCATCGGGCTCGTGCTGGCCTCGGCGTTCTCGGCGATTCTCGTATATGCGCAGGAGTTGATTCCGGGCAAGGTCGGAATGGTCGCGGGCCTGTTCTTCGGCTTCGCCTTCGGGATGGGCGGTGTCGGCGCGGCGGTGCTCGGGCATCTCGCCGATACCACCAGCATCGACTACGTGTACAAGGTTTGCGCGTTCCTGCCGTTGCTCGGCGTGCTGACAGTGTTGCTGCCGAAGACGCATGAGGCGCATGCGAAGGGCTGATCGCAACATGGCGTGATGCATCGCGGCGGGCGCGCCGGTCCTTCAGCGGATCGCGCGCCCTTCGCGTTTCAGGCACTCAGTTTCCCAGCGCTTCTCTCACCTGCATCAACGCGCCCGGATCTTCGATGGTCGGCAACTCGCCCGGATCGCGCCCTTCGGCGAGCGCCGCGATCGCTCTTCGCAGCAGCTTCCCCGAGCGCGTCTTGGGCAGCATCGTCACGAAATGGACTCTGGCCGGACGCGCGATCGCCCCGAGCTGCGAATCCACCGCGTGACAGAGCTCCGCCTCCATGCCCTCGCGCGCGCCCGGCGCATTGATGCGATCCGCATCGCGCAGCACGACGAACGCCGCCGCGGCCTGGCCCTTCACCGAATCCGCAATTCCGACGACCGCGACTTCGGCCACGGCCGGATGCGCCGACAGCGCCTCCTCGATCTCGCGCGTCCCGAGTCTATGCCCCGCGACATTGATCACGTCGTCGGTGCGCCCGAGAATCGACACGTAGCCGTCTTCATCCTGCACGCCCCAGTCGAAGGTCGAGTAGACCATCTGATCCGGCACGCTCTTCCAGTACGTATCGACGAAACGCTTGTCATCGCGCCACACGGTCTGCATGCAGCCCGGCGGCAACGGATACGACAGCGTGACGACGCCCTTCTCGCCCGGCGCGCATGTATCGCCCGTTGCTTCGTTGCGCAGCTTGAGGTCGAAGCCCATCGACGGCACGCCCGGCGAGCCGAGCTTCGTCGGCAATTCCTCGATGCCGCGCGGAATCGCGATCATCGGCCAACCGGTTTCCGTCTGCCAGTAGTTGTCGATGACGGGCTTCTTCAACGCGCTCTGGATCCACTGCGCGGTCGGCTCGTCGAGCGGCTCGCCCGCGAGAAACAGCGTGCGCAGACTCGACAGATCGTATTTCTCCATCAGCGCCGGGTCCTGCTTCTTGAGCACGCGAATCGCAGTCGGCGCGGTGAACATCAGGTTGATTTTGTACTGCTCGACGAGCCGCCACCAGACGCCGCCGTCGGGACGGATCGGCGTGCCTTCGTACATCACCGTCGTCAGTCCGGCGATCAGCGGCGCATAGATGATGTAGCTGTGCCCGACGACCCAGCCGACATCCGATGCGGTGAACATCGTGTCGCCCGGCGCGCCCTGAAAAATGTGCTCCATCGATGCGGCGAGCGCCACCGCGTAACCGCCGACATCGCGCTGCACGCCCTTCGGCCTGCCCGTCGTGCCGGACGTGTAAAGCACGTACGAAGGCTCGTTGGATTCGAGCCATTCGCAGGGGACGTGGGCATCGAAGAATTGCTCGCGCAGCGGCTCGTACGAGACGAGATAGCTCGCCTGCAGACGCTCGGGCGCGAGCTGACGGTCGATCAGGAGCACCTGCGGCACCTTGTATTCGGCGCGAGACAGGGCTTCGTCGACGAGCGGCGTGTAGTCGATCACCTTGCCCGCGCGCGCGCCGGCATCGGCGGTGACGATGAGCGCAGGCTCGGCGTCATCGATGCGTGCCGCGAGATTCGGCGCCGCGAAGCCGCCGAACACGACCGAATGAATTGCGCCGATACGCGCGCACGCGAGCATCGCGAAGAGCGCTTCGGGGATCATCGGCAGATAGATGAGCACGCGGTCGCCCTTCGCCACATGCAGCGAACGCATGACGGCGGCCATCCGGTTCACTTCCGCATGCAGCTCGGCGTAGGTGTAGCGGCGCTCGATGCCCGTTTCCGTCGAGACATAGACGAGCGCGTCCTGTTGCGCGCGCGAGGCCAGATGCCGGTCCACCGCGTTATGGCACAGATTCGTCTTGCCGCCGACGAACCAGCGCGCGAACGGCGGCTTGCTGCGGTCGAGCACCTGATCGAATGGCGTCTGCCAATGAATGCGTCGGGCCTGTTCGGCCCAAAACGCTTCGGGCTCCTCGATCGACCGTCGATACGCTTCCTGGTAAGTCGGCATGCGCGTCCTCTGCAAAGCGGCGTTGGCTGGCTTGAATGCGGTGCATGGGACCGGAACAGGCGCTGAAGCGCCGGCTCCGGTCGACACAGGATAGAGCAGCCATCGAACGCTTGCTAGACAGGGCGCGCCCTGATCGGTCCGCTCGTCAGATCGCCCGGCTGCGCGTGGCGGGAACGGGCGCGGGCCCGGCGGCCGCATGCTTGAGCAGCACCGGCGCAAGCTCGCCCGCGACCCGGATGCTCGACACGACGACCATGCGCACGCCGCTGCCCTCGGTCAGCGTGCGCAGCGTTTCGCGCGTCGTTGCGCGCGCCGCGATGCGCGGCTCGATCACGATCAGGCCGCGGCAATATGCGGCGAGCATCGCGCGATGCGTGCGCATCCAGGCGGCGCGCAGACGCGCGTCGTCGGCGGTTTCGTTCTCGTCGTGCTCGGCCACCAGCACGAAGGGCGTCGCGAGCGCCAGGAGGCGTCGCATCTGCGCACTCCATGCGAACGCGTAACCAGGTTTCACGGCGCGAGGACGCAGGCGCACGAGCGGGAATCGGCTCGCATCGAAAAGGCGCTCGTCGAGTGCGAGCGAGGGCAGCGTGACGGGTGTCGAAGTGGAATCGGCGGCGTTCACAGCGGTTTCGGGCTCCAGTAGTTCAGCGCGGCGACGAGCGACGGCCAGCGCGAACGCCGCGGCGTCACGCGTTTCCTGGGCTGCGTGACGCGCGGCGGACGACGCGTCGCTTCCTTCGGCGCCTGAGTGGCCGCTTCGCTCCATGCGCGGCGCGTGGTTTCGAGAACCTTGGCGGCGTTCGTCGAAATCGCGCAACGCTCGTCCATCTCGCGCGGCGGACGCTCTTTACCCGTGATGCCGCTGGCGGTGAAATCGTTGGTCATGTCGTCGGACCTCCCGTTTGCTCGATGACTGCCTCACGTCGAGCGACTCATTGTATTGAGAATCATTCTCAACTACAAGCGGGAATTTTCGATGAAAACCAGGACTACCGGAAGGCGAGCGTTGGCGATGAATCAGGCGGCGGCGCGCAAGAACCGCGACAAGATGCCCGACGAGTAAGTCGCGGCGATCGACGTCAGGAATTCGGCGAAGGATGCGGGCGCGGCAGCGTCGGCCGTATCGGAAATCGTGCGCACGACCGCGCACGGCACGTCGTGCTCGTAGCAGACCTGCGCGATGGCCGCGCCTTCCATTTCGACCGCGAGCGCGTCCGGCAAGGCAGCGCGCAATGCGAAGAGCGCGTCGTGGCTCGCGATGAAGCGATCGCCGCTCACAACGAGCCCGCGATGCACGCGCGGCGCGGCGACGGCGAAGCGTTCCGACAGCGCGCCGCCCTCCTCGGCGATGAACGCGCCGGCGGCCGCGGCGAGTACGTCGGAAAGCGGGCGATCGGCGTCGAACCCGGCGCGGTCGAGCAGCGGCACTTCGTAGCGCGCAAAGAGCGGCGATGCATCGAGATCGTGCTGCATCAACGCATCCGCGACGACGACGTCGCCTACCTGCACATCCGCCCGCACGCCGCCCGCGACGCCGGTGAAGACGATGGCATCGGCCTCGAAGACGTGGATCAGCGCGCTCGCGGTCGCCGCCGCGGCGACCTTGCCGATGCGCGCCAGTGTGACCACGACGGCCCGGCCATGCGCCTCGCCGACGTAGTACTCGCGCCGCCCGAGCGTGACCGTGCGAACCTCGCCCGCCGCCTGCATCTGCGCGATCAGATCACCTAGTTCCTGCGGCAGCGCCGCCATGATCCCGAGCCGCTTCATGCTCATTCCACGGCCTGGAGCTTCGCGACCGAGAGCGCGAGCCATTTTTCGCCGTGGCGCTTGAAGCGCACTTGCGCGCGCGCGTCGCCGCCGGAGCCTTCGAGCGCCGTCACGGTGCCTTCGCCGAACTTCGTGTGAAACACGGCCTGGCCGACCTTGAAGCCGGACTCGGCCGCGCGCTGCTCGTTCGCGAACGCGGGCAGCGTGGCGCTCGCCTGGCTGCCGCCGTAGGTCGAACCCCCGCGTTCCTGGCCGGGACGCGCGAACCAGTCGCGGCCCCAGCCGGCGTTGTCGGCGCGTCCGCCCCAGCGCGCGCCCGCCTCGATCTTCGGCGTGAGCCACTTGAGCGAGCCTTCCGGCAGTTCATCGAAGAATCGCGAGCGGATGTTGTAGCGCGTCTGACCGTGCAGCATGCGGCTCTGCGCGAACGACAGATAAAGCCGCTCCTTCGCCCGCGTGATCGCCACGTACATGAGACGCCGCTCCTCCTCCAGCCCGTCCGATTCCTGCGCGCTGTTCTCGTGCGGGAACAAACCTTCTTCCAGCCCGGTGATGAACACCGCCGTGAACTCGAGGCCCTTCGCCGCGTGCACCGTCATGAGTTGCACGGCGTCCTGGCCGGCCTGCGCCTGGTTGTCGCCGGCTTCGAGCGACGCGTGCGACAGAAAACCGGCGAGCGGCGTCATCGTGTCGGGATTCTGCGCGGGATCGGCGATGCCGGGCGCATCGAGCACTTCGATCTCGCCGTCCTCGCTCACCGCCGCGATCTCCGGCGCCGATGTCGCGCCCGGGCGCAGCGGAATCGAGCGCGCGGGCGTGTCGAGGCCGTACCCTTCCTCGCTGACGAACGCAGCCGCGGCGTTCACGAGTTCCTGCAAGTTCTCGAGACGATCCTGCCCTTCGCGCTCGGTTTCATAGAATGCGGCGAGACCGCTCGCGCGCACGACGTATTCGACCGTTTCCGACAGGCTCATCTGCTGCGTCTCGGCGCGCATCTTTGCGATGAGCGTCGCGAACGCGCCGAGGCTCGAGCCCGCCTTGCCGGTGACATACGGCACGGCGGCGGCCATCGAACAGTTGTAGAGACGCGCCGCGTCGGCCAGTTGCTCGATGGAACGCGCACCGATGCCGCGCGTCGGGAAATTGACGACGCGCGCGAACGCGGTGTCGTCGTTCGGGTTGTCGATCAGACGCAGATACGCGAGCGCATGCTTCACTTCCTGACGCTCGAAAAAGCGCAGGCCGCCATACACGCGATACGGAATGCCCGCGTTCACGAGCGTATGCTCGATGGTCCGCGACTGCGCGTTGCTGCGATAAAGCACCGCGACCTCGCCGCGCGACACGCCCGTATTGATGAGCGCCTTGATCTCCTCGACGATCCAGCCCGCTTCCTGCGAATCCGTGGCGGCCTCGTAGACGCGCACCGGCTCGCCGTGGCCCGCGTCGGTGCGCAGATTCTTGCCGAGCCGCCGCGCGTTGTTCGCGATGAGATAGTTCGCCGTATCGAGAATGTGGCCGTGCGAGCGGTAGTTCTGCTCCAGCTTGATGAGATTGCGCACGCGAAACTCGCGCTCGAAGTCGTGCATGTTGCCGACGTTCGCGCCGCGGAATGCGTAGATCGACTGGTCGTCGTCGCCGACCGCGAAGATCGCGTTGTGCTCGCCCGCGAGCTGTTTCAGCCACGCATATTGCAGCTTGTTCGTGTCCTGAAACTCGTCGACGAGAATGTTGCGAAAGCGCGCCTGATAGTGCGCGCGCAGCGGCGGATTGTGCGCGAGCAGCTCATGACAGCGCAGCAGCAGCTCCGGAAAGTCGACGACGCCCTCGCGCTGGCATTGCTGATCGTAAGCTTCGTAGAGCTCGACGAACTTGCGGTTGAACGCGTCGGTGGCATCGACGTCTTTCGGACGCAAGCCCTGCTCCTTCGCGTTGTTGATGAAGTACTGGAGGTTCTTCGCCGGATACTTTTCGTCGTCGACGTTCAGGCCCTTCATCAGACGCTTGATGGCCGAAAGCTGGTCGGCCGTATCGAGGATCTGGAAGGCCTGCGGCAGGCCGGCGTCGCGGTAATGCGCGCGCAGCATGCGGTTGCACAGGCCGTGAAAGGTGCCGATCCACATCCCGCGCGTGTCGATCGGCAGAAGCGCGGAGAGACGCGCCATCATTTCGCGCGCGGCCTTGTTCGTGAAGGTGACGGCCAGCACCGTCGGCGGCGACGCATAGCCCTGCTGGATCAGCCATGCGATGCGTGTGATGAGCACGCGCGTCTTGCCGCTGCCGGCGCCCGCGAGAATGAGCGCGGGCTCGTTCGGCAGCGTCACGGCGGCAAGTTGTTCGGGGTTCAGATTCGCGAGCAGGTCGGGCATGGGAAAGTGCAGCGGCAGGAGAGCGGGCCAGAAATAATTCTGGCGACGGGCCGGTCATTATAAGACCGCGCTGATGGAGTCGCCGGCTGCCGCAGCGCGCCCGCCCACGGCCCGAATTCGTCCGACGGACCGCGCGGAACCTTATAATTGGGGATTCCCCCGCATTTTTTCACGCATTTTTCGGCAGATTCCACAAATGAGCGACAGCACGCTTGCGAAGAGCTTCGAGCCTCAAAAGATCGAGTCCCAATGGGGCCCGGAATGGGAAAAACGCGGCCTTTGCGCGCCCACGTTCAAAGAAGGCGCGAAGAATTTCTCCATCCAGTTGCCGCCTCCGAACGTCACCGGGACGCTGCACATGGGGCATGCGTTCAACCAGACCATCATGGACGGTCTCACGCGCTATCACCGCATGCTCGGCGAGAACACGCTGTGGGTGCCGGGCACGGACCACGCGGGCATCGCGACGCAGATCGTCGTCGAGCGCCAGCTCGACGCGCAGGGCGTCTCGCGCCACGACCTCGGCCGCGAGGAATTCCTGAAGCGCGTCTGGGCATGGAAGCAGCAGTCCGGCTCGACGATCACGAATCAGGTGCGCCGCCTCGGCGCGTCGATCGACTGGTCGCGCGAGTACTTCACGATGGACGACAAGATGTCGGCCGCCGTGCGTGACGTATTCGTCACGCTCTACAAGCAAGGCCTCATCTACCGGGGCAAGCGTCTCGTGAACTGGGACCCGGTGCTCGGCACGGCCGTGTCGGATCTCGAAGTGGTGAGCGAGGAAGAGAACGGCAGCCTGTGGCATATCCGCTATCCGCTGCCGGACGGCTCCGGCCATCTGACGGTTGCGACGACGCGCCCCGAAACCATGCTCGGCGACGTCGCCGTGATGGTGCATCCGGATGACGAGCGCTATCAGCATCTGATCGGCAAGACGGTCGTGCTGCCGCTTTGCGATCGCGAAATCCCCGTCATCGCCGATGAATACGTCGATCGCGAATTCGGCACCGGCGTCGTGAAGGTCACGCCCGCCCACGATTTCAACGACTACGCCGTCGGCCAGCGCCACAAGCTGCCGCAGATCGAGATCCTCACGCTCGACGCGAAGATCAACGACAACGCGCCCGAGAAGTATCGCGGCATGGACCGCTTCGATGCGCGCAAGGAGGTCGTGAAGGATCTCGAAGCGCTCGGCCTGCTCGAATCCGTCAAGCCGCACAAGCTGATGGTGCCGCGCGGCGATCGCACGCAGGTCGTGATCGAGCCGATGCTCACGGACCAATGGTTCGTCGCGATGACCAAGCCCGCGCCCGAAGGCACGTTCAATCCTGGCAAGTCGATCACGGAGACGTCGCTCGATGTCGTGAGAAGCGGCAGGATCAAGTTCGTGCCGGAGAACTGGACCACGACGTACTATCAGTGGCTCGAGGACATTCAGGACTGGTGCATCTCGCGTCAGTTGTGGTGGGGCCATCAGATTCCCGCGTGGTACGGCGAGAACGGCGAGATCTTCGTCGCGAAGACCGAGGAAGAGGCCCGCGCCGATGCCGACGCGCAAGGCTACAAAGGGCCGCTCAAGCGCGATGAAGACGTGCTCGACACGTGGTTCTCCTCCGCGCTCGTGCCGTTCTCGTCGCTCGGCTGGCCGAACAAGACGAAGGAGCTCGAGGCATTCCTGCCCTCTTCCGTGCTCGTGACCGGTTTCGACATCATCTTCTTCTGGGTCGCCAGAATGGTGATGATGACGACGCATTTCACCGGAAAGGTGCCGTTCGACACCGTCTATGTGCACGGCCTCGTGCGTGACGCCGAAGGTCAGAAGATGTCGAAGAGCAAGGGCAACACGCTCGACCCGATCGACATCGTGGACGGCATCGATCTCGAATCGCTCGTCGCGAAGCGCACGACGGGCCTCATGAACCCGAAGGCCGCCGCGCAGATCGAGAAGAAGACGCGCAAGGAATTCCCCGAAGGCATTCCGTCGTTCGGCACGGATGCGCTGCGCTTCACGATGGCGTCGATGGCCACGCTCGGCCGCAACGTGAACTTCGACCTCGCGCGCTGCGAGGGCTATCGCAACTTCTGCAACAAGCTGTGGAACGCCACGCGTTTCGTGTTGATGAATTGCGAAGGCCACGATTGCGGCTTCGCGAATCCGGGCGCGTGCAAGCCGGGCGATTGCGGTCCGGGCGGCTACACCGATTTCTCGCAGGCCGACTTCTGGATCGTGTCGCTGCTTCAGCGCGTGGAGGCGGAAGTCGAGAAGGGCTTCGCGGACTATCGATTCGACAACGTAGCGAACGCGATTTACAAGTTCGTGTGGGATGAATACTGCGACTGGTATCTCGAACTCGCGAAGGTGCAAATCCAGAACGGCACGCCGGAACAGCAGACCGCGACGCGCCGCACGCTGTTGCGCGTGCTGGAAACGGTGCTGCGCCTTGCACATCCGATCATTCCGTTCATCACCGAGGCGCTGTGGCAGAAGGTCGCTCCGCTGACCGACGCGTTCCCGTCGGGCGCGAAGGAAGGCGACGTTTCGATCATGACGCAGCCCTACCCGCGCGCCGAGCAGAAAAAGATCGACGAATCCGCGGAACAGTGGGCCGCCGAACTGAAGAGTGTCATCGATGCATGTCGTAATCTGCGTGGCGAAATGAATCTGTCGCCCGCGGTGAAGGTGCCGTTGCTCGCGCACGGCGACGCGGCGCGCCTCACCACGTTCGCGCCGTATATCGCCGCCCTCGCGCGTCTTTCCGAAGTGAAGATCATCGACGACGAAGCCGCCCTCGACAAAGAGGCTCATGGCGCGCCGGTCGCGATCGTCGGCACGAGCAAGCTCGTGCTGAAAGTCGAGATCGATGTCGCCGCGGAGCGTGAGCGTCTGACGAAGGAAGTGGACCGGCTGAATGCCGAGATCGCTAAATGTAACGCGAAGCTGGGGAATGAAAGCTTTGTTGCAAAAGCACCGGCGGCCGTCGTTGAACAGGAGCGCAAAAGGCTGGCAGAATACGGAACCACCATCGAGAAACTTCAGGCCCAATTATTGCGTCTGCCCGCCTGAAATTGGGGGTTCGAATCATTTATCGATCCGTTCCGGTTGTCTCGACGTTTCAATGATTAAGAGGATCAGGGTCATCACATGCTAAAAGTTACCAAAGCGGTTTTTCCCGTCGCGGGTCTGGGCACGCGGTTCCTACCGGCGACCAAGGCAAGCCCGAAGGAAATGCTGCCTGTCGTGGACAAGCCGCTGATTCAGTACGCGGTCGAGGAAGCGATGGCGGCCGGCATTACAGAAATGATCTTCGTGACGGGTCGCAGCAAGCGTGCCATCGAAGACCATTTCGACAAGTCCTATGAGATCGAAGCGGAACTCGAGGCGCGCGGCAAGGACAAGCTGCTCGAACTCGTGCGCAGCATCAAGCCGAGCCACGTGGACTGCTTCTATGTTCGTCAGGCCGAAGCACTCGGTCTCGGCCACGCGGTGCTGTGCGCCGAGAAGCTCGTCGGCGACAACCCGTTCGCCGTGATCCTCGCGGACGACTTGCTGTACGGCAAGCCGCCCGTCATGACGCAGATGATCGAAGTGTTCGACCACTATCACAGCTCGGTGATCGGCGTCGAAGAAATCCCGCCTGAGGAATCGAAGTCTTACGGGGTCATCGACGGCAAGGAGTGGGAAGACAATATCTTCAAGCTCGCGGGCATCGTCGAGAAGCCGGAACCGGCCGTGGCGCCGTCGAACCTGGGCGTGGTCGGCCGTTACGTGCTCAAGCCGCGCATCTTCGATCACATCCGCGCGCTGAAGCCGGGCGCGGGCGGCGAACTGCAACTGACGGACGCGATCCAATCGCTGCTGTCGGACGAGCAAGTGCTCGCGTACAAGTACCACGGCACCCGTTTCGATTGCGGCAGCAAGCTGGGCTATCTGAAGGCCACGGTGGAGTTCGCCCTGCGTCATCCGGAAGTGAAGGCCGATTTCGAGGAATACCTGCGCAACCGCGCGCCGATTCTCGAAGGCTGAAGCACTGGCCGATCCGGTTGAACAAAAATGCCCGTCACCTGCGTGACGGGCATTTTGTCTTTGGACGCCTGTTTGTCTCTTTCAGCGACGACGCATCAGAAAAATAAACGTCTTGTCCTGCGACGTCGACTCGACGATCTCGTTGCCGGTCTGCTTGGCGAACGCCGCGAAATCGCGCTGCGATCCCGGGTCGGTTGCGAGCACTTTCAGAATCTGACCGCTCGTCATGTCGGCGAGCGCCTTCTTGGCCCGCAGAATCGGCAACGGACAGTTGAGCCCGCGCGCGTCGACTTCCTTGTGAACTTCCATCGCGATTGAACCTTTCTTTGCCTGTGGGTGAGCGCTCGGTGAAGGTTCGATTCTAGCGCAGCAGTCACAACTCCACCGCCCGCCCGCTTTCATAAGCCTGCCGCATCGCGATGCCGATACGCGTCGCTTCCCGCGCATCTTCCAGTGTGAGCCCGGTCGGTCTCCCGTCCGCGAGCAACGCCACGAACGCCTGTGTCTCGCGCAAAAACGCATCCTCGAAGCGCTCGAAGAACGTCGGCGTGCAGGCATTGCGCATACCGTTTGCATCGGCGATCTCGACGCGGTTCGCGCGCGGATTGCGCCCCACCGACAGCGCGCCCGCCGTGCCGATCACCTCCGTCTGCGTGTCGTGCCCATGCGCCATCGTGCGCGATGCGTACAACACCGCAATCCGCCCGTCCTCGAACTCGATGGTGCCCACGCCGTTGTCGATGTCGCCGCACTCGCGCAAGCCGTCGTGAATCGCAATGGTGCCGCTCGCATATACGCGCCGGGCGCGCGGATTGCCGAGCAGCCAGCGCGCGAGATCGATGTCATGCACGCTGCAATCGAGAAAGAGCCCGCCCGATGTCGGCGCGAATCGCACGAAGAAGCCGTCCGGATCGTTCTTGTCGCAGGTCTGCGAGCGCACCATGAAGGGCCGGCCGATCGCCCCTTTCGCGATGCTGTCGAACGCATCGCGATAGCTCGCATCGAAGCGCCGCACGAAGCCGATCATCACATGCAGATGCGCATGACGCGCATGTTCTTCCAGCACGGCGTCGCATTCGGCGAGATCGAGCGACAGCGGCTTCTCGCAGAACACGTGCTTGCCCGCGCGCAATGCGGCGATGATCTGCCGCGCATGCAGCGACGTGGGCGTGACGAGCCACACCGCGTCGATGGAAGCGTCCGCGAGCAGTTCATCGTAGTCCGCATGTAGCGACAACTCGGGCAACGACGCCTCCGCCCACGCACGCTCTTCCTTCACCGGGCTGCACGCCGCGACGAGTCTCGCGCCCGGCACGTGCCACGCGAGATTTTCCGCATGCCGGCGCCCGAGCCGCCCCAGTCCGACGATACCGACGCGCAACGGATTCATGCGACGTTCTCCCCAAGCGTGACGATGCGCTTCTCGCGCCACGACAACGTCGCGGCTTCGGCCAGTTCCAGCGCCTTCAATCCGTCCGCGACCGTCGTACGCACCGGCTTGCCCGACTCGACCGCATCGAAGAAATGCGCGATTTCCGCCGCGTAGGCCGCGCGATAGCGCTCCAGAAAGAACGCTTCGGGCTTGTCGCTCGAGACCGCCGCTGTCGTATAGGCGGTGACTTCCGTCGGCCGCACGTTGCCCGCTTGCAGCATGCCGGCGCTGCCGAGCAACTCGAAGCGCTGATCGTAGCCATACGCCGCGCGCCGCGCCGTGTTGATCTGGCACAGACGCCCGCGCTTCGTGCGAATCGTCACTGCCGTCGAATCGATATCGCCCGCATCGGCGATGGCCGGATCGCTCAGGCAACTGCCCGTCGCGTGCAGCGTGTCGGCTTCGTCGTCGAGAATCCAGCGGAAGATATCGAAGTCGTGGATCAGCATGTCCTTGAAGATGCCGCCCGAATGCTTGATGTACTCGACCGGCGGCGCGCCCGGATCGCGGCTCGTGACGATCAGCATCTCCGGCTCGCCGATCTCGCCCGCATCGATGCGCGTCTTCAGCGCCGAAAACGTGGGATCGAAGCGGCGCTGAAAGCCGATCATGCAGACGACGCCCGCTTGCGCGACAGCATCGGCGCACGCACGCGCGCGCTCGATCGTGAGATCGACGGGCTTCTCGCAGAACACATGCTTCTTCTGCGCCGCGGAGGCGAGAATCAGATCCGCATGCGTGTCCGTGCTCGAACATACGACGGTCGCAGCGACGGAGGCATCGCCCATCGCGCCGTCGACGTCGGCGACCTGCGCTCCATATAAAGCCGCCAACGCGCACGCCGCGTTACGATTCACATCGACGACGTATTTCAAACGCACGCCCGGCTGCCGCGCGAGATTGGCCGCGTGGATCTTGCCGATGCGCCCTGCCCCGAACACCGCCACATCAATCGTCATAGCCACCTGTCTCCTTGGATTCCTCGACGTTCAACTCCAGCCGGTACGCGAGCGCGATGAACAACGCCTGGCACAGGCAAATGGTGCTCGTGAGCGAACGGAACGCGAACGCGCTGCCTTCCTTCACGAACAGGCTCGCGCTCGCGTGACGCGCGAGCGGCGAAAGCTGGCTATCGGTGATGACGAGGGTCTTCGCACCGTGATGCTGCGCGGCGCGCACGCAGTACTGCGTTTCCTTGCCGTAGGGCGCGAAGCTGATCGCGACCACCACATCCCCCTTCTTCACGCTGCGGACCTGCTCGCGGAACATGCCGCCGAAGCCCGAAATCAGATGCACGCGCTTCTTCGTGTGCTGCAATGCATAGACGATGTAGCTTGCCACCGCGAACGACCGGCGCACGCCGATCACATAGATGTTCTCGGCCTGCGAAAGCATGTCGACGGCGGCTTCGAACTGCGCGTCGTCGAGGCCGGCTTCGAGCTCGTCGAGACCCGTGCGGCTCGCCGCGATGAACTCGCGCGCCACCGACAGGCCCGACGCCTCGCCCGCCTTCTCGTCGATGAGCTTGCGGATGCGCTGCTGATAGCTCTGCTGCGAGCCGCCCGCGCCCGTGTAGGCCTGCCTGAACACGGCCTGCAAGTCGGAGAAGCCGGAGAAGCCGAAGCGCTGCGCAAAACGCACGACCGCGGACGCGTGCACGCCGCATGCACTCGCGATATCGCTCGTGCGATCCATCATCACGCTCTGGCGATGCTGTTCGATGTAGCTCGCGACGCTCTTCAACTGGCGCGGCAGGGAGTCGTACGCGTCGGTGATCCGCTGCATGAGTTCGTCGACGCTTTGTACGTCGGTGCTGGCGTCATCCATCAGAGGCTCTTTCGATGTTCGTCGTAGAACCGATTATAGGAACGCGGCAAGCAAATTGGAATGTATTTTCCATTTGCTGAACCAATAAAATATCTGTTGCAGACCACCGAAAACTGACCTACTCTTGGTCCTGAGCAAGGCACATCAAAAGGTCGGCTCGCGAGACATCACACCAAACAACAACCGAGATAGGTGGAGACAATGACCCTTTGCAACGGTCGGGCCGCGCTGCGCGCGCTGGTGGCTGCTGCTGCGTTGTGCAGCGCAACGTTGATGGCGGCGAGTCCCGCTCACGCGGCGCCCGACGCGAAGTTCGTGCTGATCAGCCACGCGCCGGATTCGGATTCCTGGTGGAACACCATCAAGAACGCGATCAAGCAGGCGGATGAAGACTTCAACGTGCAGACGGACTACCGCAATCCGCCGAACGGCGATATCGCGGACATGTCGCGTCTGATCGAGCAGGCCGCCGCGCGCAACTACGACGGCGTCATCACCACCATCGCCGACTTCGACGTGCTGAAGAGTTCGCTCAACAAGGTCACCGCGAAGAAAATTCCACTCGTTACGATCAACTCGGGCACCGAAGAACAAAGCGCGCAACTGGGCGCGATCATGCACGTCGGCCAGCCCGAATATGTCGCGGGCAAGGCGGCGGGCGAAAAGGCGAAGGCCGCGGGCATCAAATCGTTTCTGTGCGTGAACCACATCGCGACGAACACGGTTTCGTTCGATCGCTGCCGCGGTTTCGCCGATGCGCTCGGTGTCGACTACAAGGCCGCGACGCTCGATTCGGGCCAGGACCCGACCGAGATCCAGTCGAAAGTCTCGGCGTTCCTGCGCAATCATCCGGACACGCAAGCGATCCTCACGCTCGGACCGACGCCCGCTTCCGCGACGCTCAAGGCAGTCGCCCAAATGGGCCTGCAAAACAAGGTCTATTTCGTCACCTTCGACTTCTCCGATGACATCGCGAAAGCGATCAAGGACGGCACGATCAAGTTCGCGATCGATCAGCAGCCGTATCTGCAAGGCTATATCCCGGTGGCGGTACTCGCGATCGTCCACAAGGAGCACACCACCGATCCGGCGAAGATCCGCCAGATTCTCGAAGCGAATCCGAAGTTCAAGGCACGCCTCGCAACCTACGGATTGGAACCGTCGTACGGCCCCAGGAACATTCGTTCGGGTCCGGGCTTCATCACCAAAGAAAATCTCGACAAGGTCGTGAAGTACGCCGGTCAATATCGTTGATCCCGGCATGACCTTCTTCGGGCGGCTTCGGTAAGCCAGGAACCGCCCGCTTTTCTCAAGTCCACTGTGTCCTTACTGCGTCCGTTCGCGGACGCGGCAGGGGCGCGCGCATCGCCGCTGAACTGAACTTCGTCTCGAGTCTCAAGGAGCCATCATGGGCGTAGCCGGCAAGCATTACCCTCCCCACGTGAATCCTCAGCAGGACACCGCTGACACACCTGACAACGCGAAGCCCTCGGATGAGCGCGTACGCCGGCAATCGTGGTTCGGTCATTTGCTGAATCGCCCTGAATTCGCGGCCATTTCGGGCACGGTGCTCGTGTTCCTCGTGTTCGGCTTCGGCGCGGGTTCGTCGGGCATGTTCAACCTCGACGGCGTCATGAACTGGTCGCAGGTCGCCGCCTATCTCGGGCTGCTCGCGGTCGGCGCGTGTCTTCTCATGATCGCGGGCGAGTTCGACCTGTCCATCGGTTCGATGATCGGTTTCGCGGGCATGATGGTAGCGTTGCCCTCGGTCTACTTTCACTGGCCGTTGTCGCTTTCCATTCTCTTCGCCTTCGTGATGTCGATGCTGCTCGGCGCATTGAACGGCTATCTCGTGATGAGGACGCGGCTGCCTTCGTTCATCGTCACGCTCGCCTTCCTGTTCATCCTGCGCGGCCTGACGCTCGCGCTGTCGATCATGTTCGCGGACCGCACCATCATCTCCGGCGTGGGCGATCTCGCGCAGGCCGATCCGATCGCCAACACGCTCTTTCATGGCGTCGCCCTCCACGGCGTGTTCACCTGGCTCGCGCACATGGGCATCGGCAAGTTGCTCGATAGCGGCGAGCCGCTCGTGCCGGGCATTCCGAAGGTCATCATCTGGTGGCTCGTGCTCGCGGCAATCGGCGCGTTCGTGCTCGCCAAGACGCGCTACGGCAACTGGATTCTCGCGGTCGGGGGCGATGCGAATGCCGCGAAGAACGTCGGCGTGCCGGTGAAGCGCGTGAAGATTTCGCTGTTCGTGCTGACCGCGTTCTGCTCGTGCCTGTTCGCCGTGCTGCAAGTGTGCGACATCGGTTCCGCGGCGGCCGACCGCGGCCTGCAGAAGGAATTCGAGGCGATCATCGCGGCGGTCATCGGCGGCACATTGCTGACGGGCGGTTACGGCTCGGTGGTCGGCGCATGCTTCGGCGCACTGATCTTCGGCGTCGTGCAGATCGGCATCACTTATACGAACGTGAGCTCGGACTGGTTCCGTGTGTTCCTCGGCGTGATGCTGCTGATCGCCGTGCTCTTCAACCACTACGTGCGCCGCCGCGTCTCGCAGGCTCAATGAGAGGAGAACCGACATGAACGACGACAACATCCTCGCACTCGAGAACGTCAGCAAGTTTTTCGGCAAGGTGATCGCCCTCAACGGCGTCACGTTGCGGCTCAAGCGCGGCGAAGTGCATTGCCTGCTCGGCGACAACGGCGCGGGCAAGTCCACGCTCATCAAGACGCTCGCGGGCGTGCATGCGCCCTCTTCCGGCGACTATCTGGTCGATGGCAAGCCGGTCCATTTCGAATCGCCGAAGGAAGCGCTGGATCTCGGCATCGCGACCGTGTATCAGGATCTCGCGCTCGTGCCACTGCTTTCGGTGGCGCGTAATTTTTTCATGGGTCGCGAACCGCAGAAGAAGCGCTTCGGCCTCTTCAGCGTGATGGATCTCGATCTCGCCGCCGAAACCTCGCGCGCCAAGCTTGCGGAAATGGGCATCAACGTGCGCGATCCGCATCAGCCCATCGGCACGATGTCCGGCGGCGAGAAGCAATGCCTTGCGATCGCGCGTGCGATCCACTTCGGCGCACGCGTGCTGATCCTCGACGAACCGACCGCCGCGCTCGGCGTGAAGCAGAGCTTCAACGTGCTGAAGCTGATCCACAAGGCGCGCGAAAAAGGCATCTCGGTGATCTTCATCACGCACAACGTGCATCACGCCTATCCGATCGGCGATTCGTTCACGCTGCTCAATCGCGGCCGCTCGATGGGCACGTTCACGAAGGACACCATCAGCAAGAACGAAGTGCTCGACATGATGGCGGGCGGCGCCGAAATGCAGCAGATGATGACCGAACTCGAAGGCGCGACGATCTGAGGACATTCAAGCCATGCCAACACAAACCACCTCTCGCTTCGCGCCGGACCGAACACGCGATATCGTGTGCCTCGGACGTCTCGCTGTCGATCTCTATGCGCAGCAGGTCGGCGCGCGCCTCGAAGACGTATCGACGTTCGCGAAATATCTCGGCGGCTCGTCCGCGAACATCGCGTTCGGCTGCGCACGGCTCGGTCTCGCTTCGTCGATGCTCGCGCGCGTCGGCAACGATCACATGGGGCGCTTTCTCACCGAGACGCTCCAGCGCGAAGGTTGCGACGTGAGCCATGTGCGCATCGATCGTGAACGGCTCACCGCCCTCGTGCTGCTCGGCCTCGAAGACCGCGACACGTTTCCGCTCGTGTTCTATCGCGAGAACTGCGCGGACATGGCCGTCGATGAAGCCGATTTCGACGAAGCGTTTATCGCGTCGTCGAAGGCATTGCTCATCACGGGCACGCACTTCTCGACCGAGCAGGTGAACCGCACGAGCCGCCGCGCGCTCGACTATGCGCGGCGCAACGACGTGCGCACGATCCTCGACATCGACTATCGGCCGGTGCTGTGGGGTCTCACGGGCAAGGCCGATGGCGAAACGCGCTTCATCGCGAACGAAGGCGTTACCGCGCATCTTCAGCGCATCCTGCCGCTGATCGATCTCGTGATCGGCACGGAAGAAGAGTTTCGCATCGCGGGCGGCAAGGACCATCTGATCAACGCGCTCGCGATGGTCCGCAAAGTCACGAACGCGACGCTCGTGGTGAAGCGCGGGCCGCTCGGCTGCTCGATCATCGAGGGCGCGGTGCCCGCCTCCATCGACGATGCGCCGATACACGGCGGCGTCGAAGTGGAGGTGCTCAACGTGCTCGGCGCGGGCGATGCGTTCGCGTCCGGCTTCCTCTCTGGCTGGCTGCGCGACGAGCCGCTCGAAGCCTGTGCGCGAACGGCCAATGCATGCGGCGCGCTCGTCGTGTCGCGTCACGGCTGCGCGCCCGCAATGCCCACGCCTGCCGAACTGGATTACTTCCTCGCCGCGGCCAGCGAAGATCCCGCACGCATGCGCCGACCGGATCGCGATGCGACGCTCGCGCGGCTGCACCGCGTGAGCCCGAAGCGCAAGCAATGGGATGAAGTGCTCGGCTTTGCGTTCGATCATCGCAACCAGTTCTTCGATCTCGCGCAGCAGACGGGCGCGAGCGAAACGCGCATCGCCACATTGAAAAACCTGTTCGTCGATGCCGTCGCGCAGACCGAAAAGGAACTCGGGGTCGAAGGACGCATCGGCGTGCTGATCGACGACCGCTACGGCCAGGATGCGCTGAACGCCGCCACGGGCCGCGGCTGGTGGGTCGGACGTCCGGTCGAATTGCCGGGCTCGATGCCGCTCGTGTTCGATCACGGCCGCTCGATCGGCACGACGCTCGTGCAATGGCCGCGCGAGCAGGTTGCGAAGTGTCTCGTGCAATATCACCCCGATCATCCGCATGACGTGCGGCTCGAACAGGAAGCACAGTTGCGCGCGCTCTACGATGCCGTGCAGGAAAGCGGCAACGAGCTTTTACTCGAAGTGATCGTGCCGAAGAACGGTCCGCCCGTGGACGATGACACCGTGTATCGCGCGTTGAAGCGTCTCTACAACCTCGGCATCTATCCGGAATGGTGGAAGCTCGAACCGATGAGCGCGAAGCAGTGGCAGTCGATCGATGCGCTGATCGCCGAACGCGATCCGTATTGCCGCGGCGTCGTGCTGCTCGGGCTGTCGGCGGCCGTCGATCAGTTGCGCGACGGGTTCAAGGCTGCGGCATCGTCGAAGACCTGCAAGGGCTTCACCGTCGGACGCACGATTTTTCATGAACCGAGCCATGCGTGGCTCGCAAACGAGATCGACGACCGCGAATTGATCGCGCGCGTGCGCCGTACCTTCGAAACTTTGATCGGCGCATGGCGCGAAGCGCGTGGCGCGTCGCATGTGGACGATCGCCAGATCAAACAGGAGCAAGCCGCATGAACCAGCGTGCTACACAAACGGAGACGGCCGCGACTTCGGCGACCGTTCGACTGACCGCCGCGCAGGCCGTCGTGCGCTATCTCGCGGCGCTTCGTACCGGTAACGGAGAAGCGCTTTTCGGCGGCGTGTTCGCGATCTTCGGGCACGGCAATGTCGCGGGAATCGGCGAGGCGCTGTATCGGCATCGGGATGAATTGCCGACGTATCGCGCGCACAACGAGCAGGCGATGGCGCATGGCGCGATCGCGTATGCGAAGGCGCACATGCGCCGCCGCATGATGGCGGTGACGACGTCCATCGGCCCGGGCGCGACCAATCTCGTGACCGCCGCCGCGCTCGCGCATGTGAATCGCTTGCCTGTTCTTCTGTTGCCTGGCGATATCTTCGTGTCGCGCGCGCCGGACCCTGTGCTGCAGCAAGTCGAGGACGGTCAAGATGGCGGCGTGTCTGCGAACGATGCATTGAAAGCGGTCTCGCGATACTTCGATCGCATCGTGCATCCCGCGCAGTTGTTGAGCGCATTGCCGCGCGCGATTCGCGTGCTCACCGACGCGGCCTTGTGCGGCCCCGTCACGCTCGCGTTGCCACAGGACGTGCAGGCGATGGCCTATGACTATCCTGCATCGTTCTTCGCGCCGCCCGTCGTCGAGTTCCATGCACCCGCGCCGATTCCCCGCGAGATCGAACGCGCCGCCGCGATGCTGCGCGAAGCACGTGAACCGATGATCGTATCGGGCGGCGGCGTGCTGTACGGACTCGCGACCGATGCCTTGCGCACCTTCGCGCACAGGCACGGCATTCCCGTTGCGGAGACGCAGGCGGGCAAAGGTGCGCTGGCGTGGGACGATGCGTTGAACGTCGGCGGCATCGGCGTGACGGGCGGATCGGGCGCGAACGAACTCGCCCATGCGAGCGATTGCGTGCTCGCTGTCGGCACGCGCTTGCAGGATTTCACGACGGGATCGAACACGCTTTTCACGCAGGCGCGGCTCGTGGCGATCAACGCGAATCCGTTCGATGCGTTGAAGCAGAACGCCGTTGCCGTGCAGGCGGATGCGCGTGTCGCGCTCGATGCGTTGTCGGCGGCGCTCGGCGACTGGCGCGCATCGCCGCAATGGACGACGCGTGCGCACCGGCTCGCGAACGAGTGGCGCGAGACCGTCGCGCATGTGACGAACACGCCACTCGCGGACGGCGTGTTGCCGCGCGAGGCCGATGTCATCGGCGCGGTGCAGCGTTCGGACGATGCATCGCCCGAGAACGATATCGTCGTGTGTGCGGCCGGCACCTTGCCTGCGGATTTGCAGAAGCTCTGGCGCACCGGACGACCGGGCGGTTATCACGTCGAATACGGTTATTCGTGCATGGGCTATGAGATCGCAGGCGGTCTGGGCGTGAAGCTCGCGCGGCCCGAGCGCGAGGTGATCGTGATTGTCGGCGACGGCAGCTATCTGATGATGAATAGCGAACTTGCGACTTCGGTGATGCTGGGCGCAAAAATCATCGTGGTGCTGCTCGACAATCGCGGCTTCGGGTGCATCAATCGATTGCAGCAGGCTTGTGGCGGGGCGCCGTTCAACAATCTCATCGACGATTGCAGGCAAGGCGCGCCCGGTGCGCCCGAGATCGATTTCGCGATGCATGCGCGCGCGCTTGGGGCTTTGTCGGAGCATGTGTCGAGCATCGACGAGCTGCAAGCCGCGATGAAGCGCGCGCGGGCCGCAGATCGAAGTTATCTGATTTCGATTGATACCGATCCGGCTCGGCCCACTGAGGAAGGTGGATGGTGGTGGGAAGTCGCCGTGCCGGAAGTATCGGACCGCGCGGCGGTCGTCGTTGCTCGTGAGGCTTATGAGCGGGCGCTCGAGGCTAGGGGACTTTAAGGGGTTTTTCGTGGAAGCCTGCTTTGTTGTTGGTTTATTGGCGTTGCCCCTGTGCGGGGCGGCAGTCACTTTCTTTGCTGCTGCAAAGAAAGTAACCAAAGAAAGCAGCTCGAGACGCCCGCGGTCACACGCAGTTTGGCCATGCTTGCCAGCCCATCGTGGGCTCAGTAGCGAGTGCCCTCATAGGCCCCATCGGACGGGGATCGCGCACGGTCTGACTAGCTAGTACTCAAACGAAGCTGGTTCAGCACCAAACGGCTTCGGCACAGCGCTACGCGCTGCCGCTGGGTTTGCAAGGGACAACATCGGTCTGCACTTGCAGTGAGATGGAGGCGTTAGTAAAGAAAGTTCGGGCAGACCCGATGGACCGGTCGGCCGCGAAGCGGGCTGGAGCCATTTGGTGCTGAACCGCTCCGCTGTGCGACGCGCGGTGACAGACCGTGCGCGAGCCAAGCCCGATTAGTCTTGTGGGGGCGACACTTAGGTAGCCCACGATCACATGGCAAGCGTGGCCAAACTGCGTGTGACCGCGGGCCTAACGAGCTGCTTTCTTTGGTTACTTTCTTTGCAGCAGCAAAGAAAGTGACTGCCGCCCCGCATAGGGGCAGTGCTAATAAACCAATACGAAAACGGGATCCGGCGAAAGCGAAAGCAAAAGCAAACGCAAAAAACCCAGGCAAACGAAAACCCGAGGACCAAACAATGCCCATAAACGTACGCATAGGCATAAACCCACTGTCGTGGATGAACGACGACCTGCCCTCGCTCGGCGGAGAGACCCCTCTGTCTACCGCACTAAGCGAAGGAAAACAGATCGGCTACGAAGGTTTTGAACTAGGCAACAAGTTCCCTCGCGAACCGCAAGCGCTCAAGACGCTGCTCGCCCAATACGATCTCGCCCTCGTATCCGGCTGGTACTCAGGCAGGCTCGCCGAGCGCACCGCCGAGGAGGAAATCGAAGCCGTAGGCCCGCACCTCGACCTGCTCGCGAAAAACGGCGCAACCGTGATGGTCTACGGCGAAGTCGCGCAGTCGATTCAGGGCGCGCCGCGTCCGCTCTACCAACGTCCGCGCTTCTTCTCCGATGCGCAGTGGAACCAGTACGCCGAGCGTCTGAACCGCTTTGCCGAATTCACACTCACGCGCGGCGTGCGCGTCGCCTATCATCATCACATGGGGGCGTATGTCGAGACGACCGCGGACGTCGATCGTCTGATGGCCCTGACGAACGATGCGGTCGGTCTCCTGTTCGACGCAGGACACATCACGTTCGCGGGCGGCGATGCCCTGAGCGTGCTGCAGAAGCACATCGCCCGCGTATGTCATGTGCATTGCAAGGACGTGCGGCCGGACATCGTGAAGCTCGCGCGCAACCGCAACTGGAGTTTTCTCGATGCGGTCATCAACGGCGCGTTCTCCGTCCCGGGCGATGGCTGCGTGGACTACCCGGGCATCATCGCGTGTCTCGCGAAACATGACTACGACGGCTGGCTCGTCGTGGAAGCGGAACAGGATCCGGTGATCGCGCCGAGCTATGCATATGCCGAGAAGGGCTATCGCACGCTGCGCGCGCTCGTCGACGGAACATACAAGGAGGCAGCATGAGCCTGCTGGTGAAAGCATCGCGCGAGGGACAAACCATCGCGCGCGTCACGCCCGATTCCGCGGGCTGGAAGCATGTCGGCTTCGCGGCGTATCGCCTGAACGCGGGCGATGTCGTGCATGTGTATGACGCGGATCGCGAAAGCTGCATCGTCGTGTTGACGGGCACCGTGAGCGTCGAGGCCGGCGACGAGCATTATCAGTCGATCGGCTCGCGCGACAGCGTGTTCGAGGACGCCGCGCCCTATGCGGTCTATGTGCCGCCGAAGCTCGCGGCGATCGTGCGTGCGGAACGCGATGCGGAAATCGGCGTCGCGAGCGCACCCGCGAAGGGCGAGTATCCGCCGCGGCTGATCGAGCCATCGCAGATGAAGCGCTCGACGCGCGGCAAAAACGCAAATACGCGCTATGTGTGCGACATTCTTCCGCAAACGGAAGCGGCCGAGTCCCTGCTCGTGGTCGAAGTGCGCACGCCGGGCGGACACGCATCGAGCTATCCGCCGCACAAGCACGATCAGGACAACGTGCCGGTCGAAAGTTCGCTCGAAGAGACGTACTATCATCGGTTGAATCCGCCGCAAGGATTTGCGTTTCAGCGCGTCTATACCGACGAGCGCGACCTCGACGAAACGATGGCCGTCGAGAATCACGATGTCGTGATGGTGCCGCGTGGATATCATCCGGTGGTCGTGCCGTATGGCTACGACAACTACTATCTGAACGTGATGGCGGGCAGCAAGCGCACGTGGCACTTCAAGAACGATCCTAAGCACGAGTGGATCGTGGAGCGGGATAGCAAGGCGTCGACCTAGCCGATGGAAAGCCAGTCGCCGATGACTTGCTCGTCCTGAGCAAGCCTCTCCCACGCCCCATCGAACTGAATCGCCCCATGCCCCATCACCGCGACGCGCGCATCGAGCATGCGCGCGATCGTCAATCGTTCTTCGATCAGCAGCATCGCCACACCGCGTTCGCGCAGCGCCGCGAGACAAGCGGCCACTTGCGCGAGCACTTGCGGCGCGAGTCCTTCGCCGGGTTCGTCGATGACGACGAGCGACGGATCGCCCGTCAACGTGCGTGCAAGCGCGAGCATTTGCTGTTCGCCGCCCGATAGCGCACCCGCTTTCACCGACGCGCGCTCCTCGAGCACGGGAAACAATCGATACGCGTCGCTCAGCGAAAAGCGCGTGCCTTTGCGTTCACCGAGCAACAGGTTTTCGCGCACGGTCAGCGACGGAAACACGTCACGCGTTTCGGGCACATAGCCGATGCCGAGCCGCGCGATGCGATGCGGCCGCAACCCGACGAGCTGAACTTCGCCATACCGCACATCGCCCGCGCATCGCACGAGTCCCATGATGGCTTTCGCGAGCGTCGAACGCCCCGACCCATTGCGGCCGACGAGCGCGACCACTTCCCCTTCCGCGATACGAAGATTCACGCCGTGCAGCGCCTGCGCCGCGCCATGCCACGCACGCAAATTTTCGATGCGCAATGTAGCGCTCATGGCGCGACTCCGCCGAGATACGCTTGCCGCACGTCACGATTCGCACGTATGGCAGCAGGCGTGCCGGTCGCAATCACGCGCCCTCGCACGAGCACCGAAATGCGATCCGCGAGACTGAACACCGCGTCCATGTCATGCTCGATCACGAGCAGCGTGCGCCCTTCCGTCGTCGCGCGGATCAAGGCGAGCGCGCGCGTCGCTTCCGCGCGATTCATGCCGGCGGTGGGTTCGTCGAGCAGGATGAGCGGCGCATCGGTCGCGAGCGCGATGCCCAGATCGAGCGCGCGTTGCTCGGCATAGGTGAGACGCGCGGCGAGTTCGCAGGCGCGTTCGGCAAGGCCGATGGCATCGAGCATCGCGTGTGCGCGCGCATCGATTTTTCGCGAAGGCAGCCATCGGTCGAGAAAGCCCGATGACGACGCGCCGAGCGCCGCGCAACGCAGATTGTCGAGCACGGACAAGCCGCCGAATACGCTCGTCGTCTGGAAGCTGCGCGCAAGCGTTCGGGCGACGCGCTGCGGCGGCTCGCCCGTGATGTCGATCCCGTTCGCGACGATGCGCCCGTCATCCGGCCGCGCACGGCCCGAGATCAGATCGAAAAGCGTGGACTTGCCCGCGCCGTTCGGTCCGATGAGCGCATGCCGTTCGCCCTGCGCGACGCGCAGATCGACGCCGCGCAACACCTGCGTCGCACCGTAGCGTCGGGTGACGCCGTGCAGTTCGAGCGCGGCGTTCATCGCGCGGCCCTCGCGCGTCGTGTGAGCCACAGACCCAGCAATGCGCACGCCAACGCGATGAGCCACGCACGCGCATCGATTCGTCCCGCATAGAGCGCTTCGACCGGAACGACCACCGCGACGCCCCAGACCATCGCGCTGAACGCCCCGAAGCACAGCGATCGCGCATCGCGCCTGACGACACCCGCGACGCCCTCCGGCGCGGCGAGCACGACCCACATGAAAAAGAGCCCGAGATACATCGGCCACGCGGCGGTCACGCTCGCCACGGCGACGCTGAAGAACGTCAGCAGCACCGCGCCGATCACCGGCCCGAAGAACGCGCCGGTCCCGCCGATCACCGTGGCGACCAGCACGCTCGTGGAGCGCGCGATGCCCACGCTTTCCGATGACACCAGCTCCACATTGATCAGCGCCAGCACGCCCGCGATGCCCGCGAAGAACGCCGACACGACGAGCACGCGAAACCGCACGCGCGCCGGTGCGAAACCGATCGCCGCCGCGCGCGCGGGATTGTCGCGCACGGCGTTGGCGAGGCGGCACATCGGCGTGCGCGAGAACGCGAACATCGCGAGCGCCGATACGACGCACCAGCACGCGATCAGCGCATAGGCCTCACGGAGCGGCCCGAAGGTCCATGCGAAGAACGACGGCCCGCTCGCCCGGTCGATCGTCACCCCGCCCTCGCCGCCGAACCATCCGGGCACGAGCCACACGCACGCGGCGACGAGCTCGCCGATGCCGAGCGTGATCATCGCGAAAGGCGTGCTCGCGCGCCGCGTCGAGATCGCGCCGAACACGACGGCGACGAGCATCGCGGCGCATCCGCCGACGACCGGCAGGAGCGGCAACGGCACGCCGTAGCGATTGAACACATGCGCGGCGGCGAATGCGCCGAGCCCCGAATATACGGCGTGGCCGAACGACAGCAGGCCGGTCTCGCCGAGCAACAAGTTGTACGAGAGCGCGAAAACGATGAGCGTCGCGGTCTGCGCGCTGTAGGCGAGCAGCCAGGATCGATCGAAGAAGAGCGGCAGCGCGAGCGCCAGCGCGAGCGCAAGAAACTTACGCATCTTGCATGCGCTCGCCGAAGAGTCCGCGCGGCCGCGCGGCCAGCATCGCGACCAGCACGAGATAGGGCAGCACGGGCGCGAGCTGCGCGACCGTCAACGCGCTCCACGCGGGCGGCAGCGTCAGGCCGAGCGATGCTGCGATGCTGCCCGCCGACACGCTCGCGCCCACGGCGAAGGTCTGCACGCAGCCGATTAGAAGCGACGCGACGAGCGCGCCGCCCAGCGATCCGAGCCCGCCGATCACGACGACGACGAACACGATCGGTCCCATTGCATCGGCCATCGCCGGTTCGATGACGGCGAGCGGCGCGCCGATCACGCCACCGAGCGCGGCAAGCGCGGTGCCGACGGCGAAGACCATCGTGAACACGCGCGGCACGTCATGGCCGAGCGTTTCGACCGTTGCGGGATGCGTGAGCGCCGCGCGTACGACGAGTCCCGTCTTCGATATGCGCAGTATCAGCCAGAGCGCGCCGAGCATCAGGACCGCGATCGTCATCATGAACACGCGGTAGCGCGCGAACGACGCGCCGTAGAGCGTGAAAAGCGGACCGTCGAGCACGGAAGGAATCGACGCGGGCAAGGGCCCGAGCCCCCATACGAGCTTGACGCCTTCGCCGATCACGATGGCCGCGCCGAACGTGAGCAGCATTTGCCCGAGCGCGCCGCGCGCATGCACGCGTCTCAACAACAATCGCTCGAACAAGGCGCCCGCGATGCCCACGACGACCGGCGCGAGCATCAACGCGGACCAGAATCCGCCATGCGCGGCGAGCGCCTGCCCGACATACGCGCCGAGCATATAGAAACTCGCGTGTGCGAAGTTGAGCACGCCGAGCATGGAGAAGATCAGCGTAAGGCCCGCCGACAACATGAAGAGCAGCAATCCCACGCTCACGCCGTTGAGCAGACTTACGCAGAACCACTGGAGCAAAACGCGACCCTCAGCCGTTGATGAGCGGCTTCAGCGCATCGACGAGCGGCGCGGGCAGCGGCACCGGCCTGCGCGTCACGCGATCCACATAGACATGCACGAAGTGTCCTTGCGCGGCGGCGGTGTCTGAGCCTTGCGTGAAGATCGCCACTTCGTAGCGCACGCTCGTGTTGCCGAGCCGCTCGACGCGCAAGCCCGCTTCGATCGGCTCAGGAAACACCACCGGCGCAAAGAAGTTGCAGCGCGTCTCGACGACGAGGCCGGTGGTCTCGCCCTCGCTGAAATCGAGCACGCCTGCGCGCAGCAGATACTCGTTGACGACCGTGTCGAAGTAGCTGTAGTAGACGACGTTGTTGATATGCCCGTAGACGTCGTTATCCGACCAGCGCGTGCTGATCGCGAGAAAGTGCGCGTAGTCCGCGCGCGTGGTCGGAACCGGCTTGCTCATTGCTTAAAGAGACTCCGTCAGCATGCGTCGATAATCGCCGGCACTCGCCTCGCGCGGATTCGTCTTGTGGCAATGATCCGCGAGCGCGCCCTTCACCACCTTGTCGAACATGCTCTCGTCGACGCCCATCTGCGAGAGACGCGTCGGCAAGCCGAGGCGCGCGGTCATGTCGTGCACGGCCTGCGCGACATCGGCGTGCTCCGCGAGATTCATCACGCGGCGCATGCGCGCGAAGCGCCGTTCCGCGACGACCGACGGCGCGCTCTCGTTGAAGCGCAGCACCGCGGGCAAAACCACCGCGTTCAGCGTGCCGTGATGCAGCGACGTGCGGCCGTTCACCGCGAGCCCGCCCAGCGGATGCGACAGCGAATGCACGCAGCCCAGGCCCTTTTGAAAGGCCATCGCGCCCTGCATGGACGCGGACATCATGTTCAGGCGCGCGTCGCGGTCCTGGCCGTCGTGCGTCGCGCGCTCGATGTTGGCCCACGCGCGTTCGAGCCCGTCGAGCGCGATGCCGTCGGCGGGCGGATTGAACGCGGGCGCGAGAAACGTTTCGATGCAATGCGCGATCGCGTCCATGCCGGTTGCGGCGGTGAGCGCCGGCGGCAGGCCGAGCGTGAGCGACGGATCGCAGATCGCGGATTTGGGCAAAAGATGCCAGGAATGGAAGCCGAGCTTGCGCCCGTCCTCGAGAATGATGATCGCGCCGCGCGCCACTTCGCTGCCCGTGCCCGACGTGGTCGGCACCGCGATCAGCGGCGCGGCGCGCTCGGTGATCCTGCCGCTACCGCCTTCGATCGTCGCGAAGGTCGTCAGTGGCGCGTCGTGCGTCGCCGCAATCGCAACGCCCTTCGCCAGATCGATCGACGAGCCGCCGCCCACCGCGATGAGGCCATCGCAATCTTCGCGCCGGTACTGCTCCGCGGCTCGCAGGACCATCGCTTCGGTCGGATTCGAAGGCGTGTCGTCGAACACCGGCAGCGCGCCGAGCTTCGCGCTTTCGATCACACGATTCGCGAGGCCCGCCGCCGCGACGCCTTTATCGGTGATGACGAGCGGACGCTTCACCCCGATGCGCGCGCATTCGCTTTCCAGCGCCTGAAGCGCGTCGTAGCCGAGGTGGATATGGGTCAGGTAGAAAATGTAGGCCATGGCGCGGGAACCGGTGAGGAATGTGCGGGCATGTTGGAGCGCTGCGACGCGCGTGTCAATCGGGGTTAGATCGACGCGGCCAACGTGCGCACGTCATCGACGAACCGTTCAACGGTCTCGCGCTTCGTGTCCCATGCGCACATCAGACGGCAGCCGCCGGATCCGATGAACTGATAGAAGCGCCAGCCCTTCGCACGCAGCGCCGTGGCAACGCGCGCCGGCAGTTCCGCGAACACCGCGTTTGATTCGGGCTTGAAGAGCAGGCTCACGCCGGGAATGTCGGCGAGGCGCTCGGCCATCAGTTGCGCCATCGCATTCGCATGACGCGCGTTGCGCAGCCACACGTCGTTGTCGAGCAGGCCGAGCCACGGCGCGGAGATGAAGCGCATCTTCGATGCGAGCTGCCCCGCCTGTTTGAGTCGATAGGCGAAATCGGCGGCGAGCGCCTTGTCGAAGAACACGACCGCCTCGCCCACCGGCAAGCCGTTCTTCGTGCCGCCGAAGCACAACACGTCGACGCCCGCGCGCCACGTGATCTCCGACGGATGCACGTTCAGCGTCGCGACCGCGTTGGCGAAACGCGCACCGTCCATGTGAACTTTCAGATGGCGGCGCTTCGCAATCGCGGCGATCGCGCGGATTTCCTCGACCGTGTACACGGTGCCGACTTCCGTCGCCTGCGTGAGCGCGACGACCTTCGGCTTCGGATAGTGGATGTCCGCGCGTTTCGTGACGAGTTCTTCGATCGCATCGGGCGTGAGCTTGCCGTTCTCGCCACGCGCGGTGAGCAGCTTCGAGCCGCCCGAGAAGAACTCGGGGCCGCCGCATTCATCGGTTTCAATATGCGCGAGCTCGTGGCAGATCACCGAGTGATACGACTGACACAACGAAGCGAGCGCGAGCGAATTCGCCGCGGTGCCGTTGAACACGAAGAAGACTTCGCAATCGGTCTGGAAGAGATCGCGGATGCGATCGCAGACTTGCGTCGTCCACGAATCGTCGCCGTAAGCGGGCTCGTGGCCGCTGGTGTTGGAATTGATCAGCGCTTGCAGCGCTTCGGGGCAGATGCCCGCGTAATTGTCGGAGGCGAAGTGCTGGATCGGGTCCGTGGGCGCTGTCATGGGATCGCTGTGATGGCCTTGTCAAAACGAGGCGCGCGAACGGGTGACGTCGCGCGGCCGCAATCCGGCCATTCTAGCGGCTCGGATCGACGCGCGCCGTGGCGCCGATCCGAGCAATGCTGGTTTGCTGTCTTACTTGGCGTCGGGCGCGCTCGCCGCGTTCGCCTGCTGCGCCTTCTTGTCCTTCTTGCTGGCCTCGTGATGGCCGATCGCGCAGCCGCCTACCGCGCCCGCCGTCCCGTGCTTGCCCGCGACGTGTCCCGCCACGCCGCCGACCGCCGCGCCTTCGATACAACCCTTCGCCTGTGCCGCGCCCGTTGCGGCGAGCATGGCGGACGTCAGTGCGATCAATACGATTTTGCGACTCATGATGCATCTCCCTCTTCTCGTTGAACGTGACGGGAGCGTTGCACGCAGTGTGCCTGACAGGCTGTAATAAAAAACGGCCCGGTCCGAAGGGACCGAGCCGTCATGCAGCGGAAGAATCGACTTAGAGCTGTTGCTGAACCCAGCCCATCACGCCCGCGAGCGCGGCCGGCAGATTGGCCGGCTCGGTGCCGCCCGCCTGCGCCATGTCCGGACGACCGCCGCCCTTGCCGCCGACTTGCTGCGCGACGAAGTTGACGAGCTCGCCCGCCTTCACCTTCTTCGACGCATCCGCCGTCACGCCCGCGATCAGGCTGACCTTGCCGCCATCTACGGATGCGAGCACGATCGCCGCGCTCTTGAGCTTGTCCTTCAGCTTGTCGACGGTTTCGCGCAGCGTCTTCACGTCCGCGCCTTCGAGTTGCGCGGCAAGCACCTGCACGCCGGATACATCGACGGCTTGCGACACGAGTTCATCGCCCTGGCTTGCCGCGAGCTTCGATTTCAGCGCGCCGAGTTCCTTTTCCAGCGACTTCACGTGCTCCTGAACCTGCGCGATACGCTGCGTGAGTTCCGAAGGCTGCGCCTTCAGCGCGCCCGCCGCCGCGTTGATGCGTTGATCCAGCTCCTGCACGTAGCGCACGGCGTTGTCGCCGGTGATCGCCTCGACGCGGCGAATGCCCGCCGCGACGCCGCCTTCCATCACGATCTTGAAGAAGCCGATATCGCCCGTGCGCCGCACGTGCGTGCCGCCGCAGAGCTCGCGCGAGAAGCCGAGATCGAGCACGCGCACGGTGTCGCCGTACTTTTCGCCGAAGAGCGCCATCGCGCCGCCCTTCACCGCGTCGTCGTAAGGCATCACGCGCACGACGCCCGGCGCGTTCGCGATGATCTCGTTGTTCACGATCTGCTCGACGCGGCGGATTTCGTCATCCGTCATCGGCGCGTTGTGCGCGAAGTCGAAGCGCGTCTTGTCCGCATCGACGAGCGAGCCTTTCTGCTGCACGTGGCCGCCGAGCACTTCGCGCAGCGCCTTGTGCATCAAATGTGTGGCCGAGTGATTGCGCGCGGTGCGGGCGCGGCGCACGGCGTCGATTTCGGCCTTCACGACATCGCCGACCTTGAGCGTGCCCTGCTCGACCGTGCCGTGATGACCGACGACATCGGCCTGCACCTTCAACGTATCCGCGACGGCGAAGCGCACGTTCGCGTTCGCGAGCACGCCCTGATCGCCGACCTGACCGCCCGACTCCGCATAGAACGGCGTGTGATCGAGCACGACGACCGCCTGCTGGCCGTCCTTCGCCTCGTTCACCGATGCGCCTTCGACATACAGCGCGAGAATCCTGGCGTCGTCGAAGATTTCCTTTTCGTAGCCGTGAAAGGTCGACTTCGCGCCCGAGTATTCGAGGCCCGCCGCGATCTTGAACTTGCCCGCCGCGCGTGCCTGGTCGCGCTGACGCGCCATCGCGTCGTCGAATGCGGGTTCGTCGACGGTCACGCCGCGCTCGCGGCACACGTCCGCGGTCAGGTCGAGCGGGAAGCCGTAGGTATCGTGCAGCTTGAACGCGAGTTCGCCATCCAGTTGCTTGACGCCCTTCTTTTCCAGCTCCGCGAGTTCGCCTTCGAGAATCGACATGCCGTGCTCGATGGTTTCGAAAAAGCGCTCTTCTTCCTGGCGCAGCACGTCGGTCACGCGCTGTTGAGCTTCTTTCAGTTCCGGATACGCCGCGCCCATTTCGGCGACGAGATCCGCCACGAGCTTGTGGAAGAACGCGCCCTTCTTGCCGAGCTTGTATCCGTGACGGATCGCGCGGCGCACGATGCGGCGCAGCACGTAGCCGCGGCCTTCGTTGCCGGGAATCACGCCATCGACGATGAGGAACGAGCACGCGCGGATGTGGTCCGCGATCACCTTAAGCGAGTTGTTTTCCAGATCCGGCGTGCCGGTTTCCCGCGCGGCGGCCTTGATGAGGTTCTGGAACAGATCGATTTCATAGTTGCTGTGCACATGCTGCAGCACGGCGGCGAGGCGTTCGAGGCCCATGCCCGTGTCGACGCACTGCTTGGGCAGCGGCGTCATGTTGCCCTGCGCGTCGCGGTTGAACTGCATGAACACGAGATTCCAGATCTCGATGAAGCGGTCACCGTCTTCTTCGGGCGATCCCGGCGGGCCGCCCCAGATTTCCGGGCCATGGTCGTAGAACACTTCGGAGCACGGACCGCACGGGCCGGTGTCGGCCATCTGCCAGAAGTTGTCGGATGCGTAACGCGCGCCCTTGTTGTCACCGATGCGGATGATGCGTTCGACCGGCACGCCGATTTCCTTCGCCCAGATGTCGAAGGCCTCGTCGTCTTCCTTGTAGACGGTCACCGTGAGCTTGTCGGCCGGCAGGTTGTAGACCTTGGTGAGCAGTTCCCAGCAATAGTGGATGGCGTCGCGCTTGAAGTAATCGCCGAACGAGAAGTTGCCGAGCATCTCGAAGAACGTGTGATGGCGCGCGGTGTAGCCGACGTTCTCCAGATCGTTGTGCTTGCCGCCCGCGCGCACGCTGCGCTGCGCGGTGGTCGCGCGCGAGTACGGACGCGATTCGCTGCCCAGAAACACGTCCTTGAACTGGACCATGCCCGAGTTGGTGAACAGCAGCGTCGGGTCGTTGCCGGGCACGAGGCTCGACGAACGCACGATCGTATGGCCCTTCGATTCGAAAAACTTCAGGAATTTCTCGCGTATTTCGGCGGCTTTCATAGCGTACGGGGCGTGTCTTCGGTTTCTTGATGGTGCCCGCGGGCGGCTCTCTGCGAGCCTTGGCCGGCGTGGCGAGGGTGATTGTCGATTATACGGGATTCGCCGCGTCCGACCGGGCGCGCGGCAGGTCCGGTATCGCGCGCGCGGCGGTTCTGTGCGACATTCGCAGTCCGGAGACAAATTTGAGCGAGCGAACCGACGAATGGGAGCCTTGAGCCATATCCGCGTGCTGGACCTGACCCGCGTGCTGGCGGGACCGTGGTGCGCGCAGACCCTCGCCGATTTCGGCGCGGACGTCATCAAGATCGAGCGGCCCGAAACCGGCGACGACACGCGCCACTGGGGGCCGCCCTACCTGAAAACGCCCGGCGGCGAGGACACGCACGAGGCCGCGTACTATCTCGCGGCGAACCGCAACAAGCGTTCGGTGACGGTGGATATCGCCACGCCGGAAGGTCAGCAGATCGTCCGCGAGCTGGCCGCGCAAAGCGATGTCGTGCTGGAGAACTACAAGGCCGGGCAACTGAAAAAGTACGGGCTCGACTACGCGTCGCTGAAGGCCGTGAAGCCGGACATCGTCTATTGCTCGGTCACGGGCTTCGGGCAGACGGGGCCGTATGCGCAGCGCGCGGGCTACGACTTCATCGTGCAGGGCATCGGCGGGTTCATGAGCATCACCGGCGAGCGCGACGGCCAGCCCGGCGGCGGCCCGCAAAAAGCCGGCGTGGCGATCGCGGACCTGATGACGGGCATGTACGCGACCATCGGCGTGCTCACCGCGCTCGCGCACCGCGACCGCACGGGCGAAGGGCAATACATCGACATGGCGCTGCTCGACGTTCAGGTCGCGATGCTCGCCAACATGAACACCAATTTCCTCGCGAGCGGCAAGCCGCCGGTCCGCTGGGGCAACGCGCATCCGAACATCGTGCCGTATCAGACCTTCCAGACGAGCGATGGCTGGATCATCGTCGCCGTGGGCAACGACGGGCAGTTCCGCAAGTTCGTCGAAGCGGGCGGCCGCGCCGAACTGGCGGACGATTCGCGTTTCGCGGCGAACCCGTCGCGCGTGCGCAACCGCGACATCCTCGTGCCGCTGCTCGCGGACATGGTGCGCAGCAAGGGCAAGCACGAATGGATCGCCGAACTCGAAGCCGCCGGCGTGCCGTGCGGTCCGATCAACGATCTCGGCGAAGTCTTCGAAGATCCGCAGGTGCTCGCGCGCAAGATGCAGATCGATTTGCCGCATCCGACGGCCGGCACGGTCAAGCTCGTCGCGAGCCCGATCAAGATGAGCGCGACGCCGCCCGAAGCGCGCACGCATCCGCCGCTATTGGGCGAGCACACGACGAGCGTGCTCGCCGACGTGCTCGGTTACGACGAGGCGAAGATCGCGCAGTTGCGGGCGTCGAAGGCAATCTGAGCGAGTGCGCGCGGGATTGTCAGGATCAACGAACGCCGGCGCCGATCAAACCGCCCGCCGCCGCGCCCGCGACGGTGCCGATCGGCCCGCCCGTGACCAGGTAGCCGAGCGCGCCGCCCGCAGCCGCGCCGACTCCGGCGTGGGCCTGCTGGCGCGACACGTTTGCGCAGGCCGCGAGGCTCGATACGAGCGCAGCGGCGGCGGCCAACTTGAGCGTCGTGATGGCGATCTTTTTCATGATGGGCTTCCTGGTGTTGTCGTTGTGATGTGTTGTGCTTGTCGCGCAGTCCCGCGCCGTACAACCAGACGCGGTCGATGCAGGCGAGCCGATCTTAAAATTGCGCACCCGCGCCCTTCAACGCGATTTACGTCCGGTTACGGTGGTTACGATGCGCGTCGCCGGGCGTAAACCATGTAACGGAACTCGCGAAACGGCGCGACTGTGCGAATCGCGCGACGAAACCGGCCGCGAGCGCTCCAACAACGTTTCCGCAGCCTGCTCCCGACGGTTGCGTAAGGTAGAATCGACCCAATATTCAAGGCCTTCGTACGTGTTCCGGGCCGAACGGCCTCGATGAACGCTTCCCGAACCGTCTCACGCGCGCGAGCGCACCCGCTGGCACTCTCTTTCGCATGAACACCGATCGCAACGACGCTCCGGCGCCATCCAATTTCATTCGCAACATCATCGAAGACGACAACCGCTCCGGCAAATGGTCGCAGCGGGTCGAGACGCGCTTTCCGCCCGAGCCGAACGGCTACCTGCATATCGGCCATGCGAAGAGCATCTGCGTGAACTTCGGCCTCGCCGCGGATTACGGCGGCGTGTGCCATCTGCGCTTCGACGATACGAACCCCGAGAAGGAAAGCGTCGAATACGTCGATTCGATCATCGACGCCGTGAAATGGCTCGGCTTCGACTGGAACAAGGACGGCGCGGAGCACAAATACTTCGCGAGCGACTACTACGACAAGCTGTACGAGTTCGCCGAGATGCTCATCAAGAAGGGCCAGGCATACGTCGACAGTCAGACGGCCGAAGAGATGCGCGCGACGCGCGGCTCGGCCACCGAAGCGGGCATCAACTCGCCGTATCGCGACCGCACGCCCGAAGAGAACCTCGACCTCTTCCGCCGCATGAAGGCGGGCGAGTTCAAGGAAGGCGAGCACGTGCTGCGCGCCAAGATCGACATGGCCTCGCCGAATTTCAACATGCGCGATCCGGTGATCTATCGCATCCGCTTTGCGCATCACTACCGCACGGGCGACACGTGGTGCATCTACCCGATGTACGACTACGCGCACTGCGTGTCGGACGCGATCGAGAACATCACGCACTCGCTCTGCACGCTGGAATTCGAGGATCATCGCCCGCTCTACGACTGGTTCCTCGCGCAACTCGCGGACGATGGCGTCTTCCAGCGTCCGCTGCCGCAGCAAATCGAGTTTTCGCGCCTCAACCTCACGTATGCGATCACGAGCAAGCGCAAGCTGCTGCAACTCGTGCAGGACAATCACGTCGACGGCTGGGACGATCCGCGCATGCCGACCATCGTCGGTGTGCGCCGGCGCGGCTTCACGCCGGAAAGCATCCGTTTGATGGTCGAGCGCGTCGGCGTGACGAAGGTCGATTCGTGGATCGACATGAGCGTGCTCGAAGGCGCACTGCGCGACGATCTCGATGACAAAGCTCCGCGCGCGATCTGCGTGCTCGATCCTTTGAAGCTCATCATCGACAACTATCCCGAAGGGCAGAGCGAGACGTGCAGCGCGCCGGTGCATCCGCATCACCCGGATCGCGGCGTGCGCGCGTTCCCGTTTTCGCGCGAGCTGTGGATCGAACGCGAGGACTTCCAGGAAACGCCGCCGAAGGGCTACTTCCGTCTCTTCCCGGGCAACAAGGTGCGGCTGAAGTACGGCTTCGTCGTCGAATGCACGGGCGCGGACAAGGACGAGAACGGCAACGTGATCGCCGTTCATTGCAACTATTTCCCGGACAGCAAATCGGGCACGGAAGGCGCGAACAACTACAAGGTGAAGGGCACGATCCACTGGGTCAGCGCGGCGACGGCGTATGCGGCCGAAGTGCGCCTGTATGACCGCCTCTTCAAGGAGCCGCAGCCCGGCGCGGGCGGCGCGGAATTCCTCGACGCGCTCAATCCGGATTCGAAGCGCGTCGTGAACGCCTATCTCGAGCCGAGCGCGCGCGACGCGCACGCCGAAGACCGCTTCCAGTTCGAGCGGCACGGCTATTTCGTCGCGGACCGGCTGGATTCGCAGCCGGGCAAGCCGGTGTTCAACCGCATCGTGAGCCTGCGCGACAGCTGGGGCAAACCGGCCTGATATCGACAGGACCAAGGCGCCGCGCAGCCACGCGGCGCCCTCGATGAATCTTGCCGGACTCATCGCACGCCGCTTCTCACGAGGACATCATGAAGCAGCCGCACTACTTCGCGCAGCGCCGCACATGGGCGCAACGAAGCGCCGCCCTCGCCTCCTTGCTCCTGCTCGCATCCGCCGGCGCGCACGGCGCCATCGCCGCCGAACTCGCCACGGCGCAGGCCACGGTCGATCAGATGCCGCCTTCCGCGACGCTGCGCAAGATCGTGGAAAACGGCGCGATCGTGCTCGGCACCCGCGAGTCGTCCGTGCCGTTCTCCTACACGGTGAAGCAACAGCCGGTCGGCTACTCGTACGACATCGCACTCAAAGTCGTCGACGAGATCAAGAAGCGCCTCAACATGCCCAATCTCGCGGTGAAGAACGTGCAGGTCACGTCGGCGAACCGCATCTCTTATGTCGTGAACAATCAGGTCGATCTGGAATGCGGCTCGACCGCGCATGTGGCCGACCGCGACCCGCTCGTCGCTTTTTCGAACAGCTTTTTCCAGTACGGCATCCGCATGGCCGTGAAGAAGAAGTCGGGCATTCGCGACTACGCGGATCTCGCGAACAAGACAGTGGCGACCACGGCGGGTACATCGGATGAGCGCATGTTGCGGCAGATGAGCATCGACAAGAAGCTGAATCTGCGCATCATCAGCGCGCGCGATCATGCGGAAGCGTTCGCCGCGTTGAAGTCGGATCGCGCGGTGGCGTTCGTGATGGACGATCCGCTTCTCTACGGCAAGATCGCCCAGGAAGGCGCGGCGCGCAACGAGTACACGGTGACGGGCGCATCGCTCGCGAACGAGGCGTATGGCTGCATGATGAGAAAGGGCGACCCCGTGTTCAAGCGTATCGTCGATGACGTGATCGCCAACATGCAGCGCTCCGGCGAAGCCGCGAAGCTCTACGAGACCTGGTTCATGCGCCCGATTCCGCCCGATGGCATGAACCTGCAATTTCCGATGTCGCCCGAAATGAAGGCGCTCTTCGCCAATCCCAATGACCGCACAGTCGACTGACTACAGCGTCTCGTGCAGTTGCGCGAGCGACAGCGTCGTCTCGAACAGACGCGCGAGGCTGCGGCTCGCGAATTTATCGACGTCCGCCGGGCTGACCCAGCGGTAGGCGTCCATCTCGGGAATCATCGTGCCGTCGCTATAGCGCGGAAAATACGATTCGCACACGCAGTTCTCGAGCTGCACTTCGTCTTCGCTCACGCGCACCGCAAAGAGATGCAGGTCCTTGTCACGACGATAGACGAAGCGTCCGAGATCCTTCAGCCGCGCGGCGGGCAGCACGATGCCCGTCTCCTCGACGAGCTCGCGCAACGCCGCCTCGCGCGGGCTTTCGCCGGGATCGGCGGCGCCCTTGGGCACGTCCCAGTGCGTGGTTTCGGTCGCGTGGCAGAGCAGCACGTCGCCCTGCGCGTTCAGCATGACCACGCCGCACGATACGGTACGGGCGGTCATCGACGGCTCTGCCCGTTCATCACTGCTTCTTGAGTTTCCACTTGCCGTCGCTCGCCTTGCAGGCCACCGGCGTCCAGGTCTGCGTCTGCCCCTTGGCTTGCGCGATGAGCGTGACCTTGCGGCACTTGAGGCCATCGGACTCGAACGTTTCGTGCGGCGTGACCGTGCCGTTGATCGGGACCGTGTTGCCCGTGCCCTTGTTGTCCCAGTCGAGCGATTCGCCGTCCTGCTTGGTATTGAGCGCGGTCTGCGCGGCGTTGTTGAGCGCCTGCAGGTCGCGCTGCTTCATGTAGGTGATCGGCGTGTTGTTCAGGAATCCGAGATTCGCGGCGGTTGCGCCCGTGCTCAAAGCAAGGAGCGCGGCTGCCGCGAAAGTCGGGAAAGAAGCGCGAGCGAGCGCTCGATGTGTGATCGGCATTGAATGTTCCTCTTGCGGATGAGTATGCCGCCTGCAGATGCAAAGAGCGGCAACGGCGATTCATCAACTCGGCCCGTAGGGGCGGGTCGCAAGGAGGATAGCATGACGCGCGGCGTTCGGCGGCCCGGGCCACGCGGGCTTGCGTCAATTGGAAGTGGAGTTCATTTCGTCGATGCCGATGCCCTTCTGCGCGTTCCTGTCCTTCGCCGGATCGTAGCCGTCGGTGAGCGTATCGAGGAACGCGACGACGTCCCTGATCTCGGCTTCGTCGAGCGCGGGCCTGTCACCCTTCGTTCGATCGAACGGCGGCTCGGTATTGACGTTCTGCCAATAGCGCTTCGGCAGATCGTCGAACTTCTGGACGACGCCTTTCTTCGACACCGGATAGAACTTCTCCGGGTTCGTGTCGCGCTCGACGTAGAAGCGCACCACGTCTTCCAGGTTGTGATAGATGCCGTTGTGGAAGAACGTCTTGCGCGTCGCGACATTGCGCAACGACGGCGTGCGGAAGATGCCGCAATACTCGTCCTGGCCCGTCAGGTCGCGGCGCTCGGGACCGCATGCCCCGAGATCGTGGAAGTTCGGGTTTCTGTTGACCGGCAGCGCACGATTGCGCGGCACGCCGATCGCGATCAGGCCGAAGTCGCTGAACTGCGGCGGCGAGCCGTCCTTTGCGCGCTGGCTGATGTGGCACGACGCGCAGTTGCCCTTGTTCTCGTCGTTGAAGAGCCGCAGGCCGTGCATCTCGGCCTCGTTGAGCTTCGCGCGGCCCGCGAGAAACGCGTCGTACTTGCTCGTGTACGGATAAAACTTTTCAGGCGTCTGCTCGAACGCTTCGAGCGATTGCAGCACGGAGGCGAACACCTTGTCGTCGCTGTCGAATACATCGGCGCCGAACGCCTCGCGGAAGTCGTCCGCATAGGACGATGCCTTCACCGCGGCCGCGACCTTCGCCGGCGTGCTGCCCATCTCGAACGACGACAAGAGCGGCATGCGCGCCTGGTCCGAGCCATGATCGACGCGGCCGTCCCACGTGAGCCCGCCGGTCGGGCCGGCATCGACGCTCTCGTCGCCTTCATCGTCGGAATCGTGAAAATGGCGCGTGAAGGCGGGCACCGCCTGCAGATACTTGAGCGAAGGCACCGCGCGGAATCCCGGCTGATGCATGTCGTTGCCGCCGAGCTGCACGGATAGCGCGTTGGGCGGACCGAACGCATGGCTCGGGCTATGGCACGACGCGCACGCGAGCTTGCCGGAGCCGGACAGCGACGGATCGGAGAACAGCTTCTCGCCGAGCGAGGTGATCTGCTTCACATGCGCGAACACCTCCGCGCGCGATTGACCATGCGGCGCCGCCTCGGCCGCGATGCGCGTCGCGGCCTGCGTCTGCCCGCTCGCGCCGTTGTCCGCCGCATGGGAATCGCAGCCGCTCATTACCGCCGATGACGCGCCGAGCGCGAGCGCAAGAAGGACGAACGGCAAACGCATCGAAGACATGGACGTGCGGATCGGAATCGAAAGATGCCGAAGCGTATGTCGTGCGCATGTCTTTCATGTGACAAGGAAGAACTTTATTAAGCGAACATTACGCAAACGAAAGCCTGGTTACATCGCTGCGTCAATTTGCGTTGCGACACTGCCCACGCCGGCGGGCAAAGGCTTTTGACGACGACGCCCGCGTCACGCGCCGGTCTCCAAACCAAGAGAGAATCTCAATGAACAACAAACTCGTTTGCGTGGTGCCGCTCGCGGCCGCTCTCGCACTCGGCCTCTACGCATGCGGCGGCGACGATCATCAAGACAACGATATTTCTTCGGTTAAGAACGTCGTCGTGATCTACGCGGAAAACCGCAGCTTCGATAACCTCTATGGGCACTTCCCCGGCGCGAACGGCCTGCAGAACGTGACGGCGGCCAACTCCCGGCAGCTCGACCGCGACGGCAGCGTGCTCGCGACGCTGCCGTCGATCTGGACCGGCCTGACGGCGAAGGGCGTGACACCCGCGATCTCCGAAGCGATGACGGCGAACCTGCCGAACGCGCCGTTCGCGATCGACGATCCCAACGGCTTCAACACGCAGCTCAACGTCACGACGCGCGATCTGTATCACCGTTTTTACGAGAACCAGATGCAGATCGACGGCGGCAAGAACGACAAGTTCGCCGCATGGGGCGACTCGGGCGGTCTCGTGATGGGCCACTACGACACGCCGCCGGACAAGCTGCCGCTCTACAAGATCGCGCAGCAGTACACGCTCGCGGACAATTTCTTCATGAGCGCGTTCGGCGGTTCGTTCCTGAACCACCAGTGGCTCGTCTGCGCGTGCACGCCGATCTATCCGAACGCGGACACGAGCGTCGCGAAGGGATCGATTTCGGCAGTGAATGCGGACGGCGTGTCGCTCAAGACGAAGACCAATCCGCCGCCTTCCGCGCTGACCGGCTCGGCCGACGCGCAGTTCGTCAACTCGGGCACGCTCACGCCCGATTTCTATGCCGTCAACACGATGCAGCCGCCGTATCAGCCGAGCGGTAACAAGCCGGTCACCGGCGGCGATCCGAACCTCGCGGACCCGAGCCAGCCGACGACGCTGCCGCCGCAAACGCAACAGCACATCGGCGATCTGCTGAACACGGCCGGCGTGAGCTGGGCATGGTACGGCGGCTCGTGGGCGGCGGCGCTCGCCGATCGTTCGGTCATCAACGGCGCGGTCAACGTGGTGCCCGACTTCCAGACGCACCATCAGCCGTTCAACTACTTCGCCGACCTCGCACCGGGCACCGCCAATCGCGCGCAGCACTTGCTCGATGGCGGCACGAACGGTTCGGAGTTCATCAAGGCGATCGATGCGGGCACGCTGCCGCAAGTCGCGTTCTATAAGCCGCAGGGCAACCTGAACGAGCACGCGGGTTACACCGATGTCGCGCAGGGCGACCAGCACATCGCAGATCTCATTTCCCATCTGCAGAAGAGCCCCCAGTGGAAGAACATGGTCGTCGTCGTGACGTATGACGAGAACGGCGGCTTCTGGGATCACGTCGCGCCGCCGAAGGGCGACCGCTGGGGCCCGGGAACGCGTATTCCGGCGCTCATCATCTCGCCGTATGCGAAGAAGGGCTTCGTCGATCACACGCAATACGACACGACGTCGATCCTGCGCTTCATCACCAAACGCTTCGGCTTGCCGGAACTGCCGGGCCTGAAATCGCGTGACGACGCGCTCGTCGCGAACGGCGGCAAGGCGATGGGCGATCTGACCGCCGCGCTCGACTTCTCGCAGTAAGCACTGCTCGTCGGCGCTGAAACGAGACGGGCCGCGGCCCTCAAGCCGCGGCCCGTATTTTTTGTGCCGATGCTCACGCGCCCGCAAATAGCGTCGCCAGATCGTTCGTGCGCGCGCCGCTCGCCTGCGCGAGCACGCGCGCCTCCAGTTCGTCGATATGCGTTCGCATCGCCGTGAGCGCGGCAGCGAGATCGCCGTCCTCAAGGGCATCGACGAGTCTTCCGTGTTCGTCCGACGCGCAGTTCGACAATTTCGACGGATCGAAGAGCGCCTTATAGAGTTCGGTCTTCGCAACCAGCTTGGCGAGAAACGCGTGCACTTCCGGCGCACCCGCCAGTTCCGCGAGCAGCAGATGAAAGTGACCCGCGAGGCGCACGCACTCCTCCACGCTTCCCGCCTTCACCGCGCGCCGCTCGGCTTTCACGTGCGCGCGCAACGCGCGCTTCGCCTGCGCAGTCAGCGTGCCGCACAGCGCCGCGACGATGCCCGCCTCCACCACCTGCCGCGCGCGATAGACCTCGCTGATGTCGGCGGGCGTGGGTGAAGGCACGAACGCGCCGCGATTCACTTCCAGCGTGAGCTTGCCCTCGGCGCCGAGCCTTGCCAGCACCTTGCGTATCGTGCCGCGCGTGCAGTCGAACGCGGCGGCGAGCTCGCGCTCGACGAGCTGCGCGCCCGGCGCGAGCTTGCCGTGCAGGAGCGCGGATGTGATCGCCGCGTACACGCGTTCGTCGGCCGACGTTGCGCTCGCGGTTTCATTCGATGATGTGTGCTTGCGTGATGCCATGATGCCCGGTCGTGCTTGCATTGAGTCGCATTGTAGCGAGCGCCCGCGTCCGGACGCGAATCCGGCCTATCAGATCTGGCGTATTTTTGGTTGACCAAACGCTGCTAGAATGGTCAACCAAATCGAGCGACGCACGGGAGGATTCCATCGTATGAAACCATCGACCTGGATCGTCAACGCACGACCGTTCGGCGGTGCGCCGGTGGATGTGCGCGTCGACGGCACGACGATCGGCGCGATCGCGCCGCACGGCGAGCGCAAGCCCGCGCCGGGCGATATCGTCATCGACGGCGCGCTCGCGCTGCTGCTGCCCGGTTTCGTCGAAGGACATACGCATCTGGACAAGACCACGTGGGGCATGCCGTGGTATCGCAACGCGGTCGGGCCGCGCCTCGCCGACCGCATCGAGAACGAGCGGCGCTGGCGCGGCGAAAGCGGCCACGACGCCGCCAAGGCATCGCGCGCGCTGGCGCTCGCTTTCCTGCGCGCAGGCACGACGCGCTTGCGCACGCATGTCGATATCGACACCGATGCGGGCCTGCGTCATCTCGACGGCGTTTGCGCAACGCGCGCCGCGCTCGCCGATGTGCTCGACATGCAGATCGTCGCGTTTCCGCAATCGGGCATGCTGAAGCGCCCCGGCACGCGCGAGCTGCTCGACGCCGCGCTCGCGCATGGCGCGGATGTGCTCGGCGCGCTCGACCCTTCTTCGATCGACGGCGATCCGGCCGCCTCGCTGGACGCGACATTCGCGATCGCGACGAAGCACGGCAAGCCCATCGACATGCATCTGCACGAGCCCGGCGATCTCGGGGCGTTCACCTTCGACTTGCTGCTCGATCGCGTGGAAGCGCATGGTTATCAGGGGCGCGTCGTCGTGAGCCATGCGTTCTGCCTCGGCTCGCTGACCGACGCGCGGCGCGGCGCGTTGCTCGAACGCATCGCGCGCGCGAACGTCGCGCTTTTGACGACCGCGACCGCATCCGTGTGCGTTCCGCCGTTGCGCGAAGCGCGCGCGGCGGGCGTGACGCTCTTCGGCGGGAACGACGGCATTCGCGATGCGTGGACGCCCTTCGGCTCGCCCGACATGCTCGAGCGCGCGATGCTGATCGCGATGCGCTACGACCTGCGCCGCGACGACGATCTCGCCACCGCGTTCGATTGCGTCTCGATCGAAGCGGCCCGCGCGTGCGGCTTCGCGCACTACGGTCTCGCGCCGGGCATGCGCGCGGACCTCGTGCTCGTCGATGCGGAAACGATCGCGCAAGCCGTCGCGATGCGTCCGCCGCGGCGTTTCGTGATGGCGAACGGGGTGCCGATTTCGCCGGAATTCACGCGATGAACCCGCGCGCATCGAACCTTGCGTGGCTCGCGGTGATCGTCGCGATCGGCCTCAACCTGCGGCCGCTGCTCACCTCGATCAGCCCGCTGATGGGCGTGATCCTCCACGCGACGGGATTGTCGTTCCGCGGCGCGTCGATGCTGACCGGCCTGCCCGTCGTCGCGATGGGCGCATGCGCGTTCGGCGCGAGCGCGCTGTCACGTTCAGTCGGCCAGGCACGCGGCGTGGCGATCGGGCTCATCGCGATCGTCGCTGCCTGCGCGGGACGACGCTTCGCCGGCGACGCGGCCGCGCTCATCGCGAGCGCGGCGATCGCGGGCACGGGCGTCGCGGTCATTCAGGCGCTCTTGCCCGGCGTCATGAAGACGCGCTTCGCCGCGCGCCTGCCCTTCGCAATGGGCCTCTATTCCGCATCGATCATGGCGGGCGGCGGACTCGGCGCGAGCATCACGCCCGCGGTCGCGTCGCGCATGTCGTGGCAGGCGGGGCTTGCGTTCTGGGCGTTGCCCGCGCTCACTGCGCTTGCGGCATGGATGCTCCTGATGCGCGCGGACGCTTTGCCTCGCGCATCGTCGGCGCGTCACGCGAAGCCCGCGCCATCGCTCTTTGTCAATCGGCGGGCGTGGACGCTCGGAATCTTCTTCGGGCTCGTCAATGGCGGCTATACGAGCCTCGTCGCATGGATGCCCGCGTACTACCAGCAACTCGGCCGCGGCGTGACCGAGAGCGGCGCGCTACTGGCGATGCTGACGGTCTTCCAGGCGTCGTCGGCCTTGCTTCTGCCGATGGCGGCCGCCCGCTTCGGGCGCGGCCGCGACCATCGTCCGTGGCTCGCGCTCGGTCTCGCCGCGCAACTGGCGGGCTTCGGTCTGCTGCTCGTCGCGCCGCTTGCGGCGCCGCTCGCGGTCGTTGCATTGCTCGGCGGCGGGCTCGGCGGCGTGTTCGCGCTCTCGCTCGTGCTGACCCTCGATCACGCCGACGATCCCGCACTCGCCGCGCGGCTCGTCGCGTTCGTGCAGGGCGTGGGTTTCGTCATTGCGGCGATCGCGCCGGTCGTCGCGGGCGTCGTTCGCGATGTGAGCGGCGGTTTTTCGATGTCGTGGATGATGCTGGCGGCGAGCCTTCTCGCGATGATCGCGCTGAATGTCGTCTTCGGGCCGCGCAGCTATGCGCACGCGATGCGGCAACAGGACGGCGCCCTCAACGCACCGCGTGACATGCGAAGTACTCGTCGAGCAAATCGGTCATCTGCCACACCGGGCACGGACGGCGGCAGTGTCCGTCGTAGCCTGCTTCCTTGAGACGCGCGATCGGCTCTTCGGGCAGAAAGCCGCTCATGGCGATGACAAGGCGATTCGCGTCGTCATCGAGCTCGCGAAGCGCGCGGACCAGCGCGTAATTGCCGCAGCCACCGACGCGAGTATCCAGAAAAAGCACATGCGGACGCCATTCCCGCGCGATATGTTTGAGCGATGACGCGTCCACCGCGAGTTGCGCCGGAAAGCCCTTCAGTTCGAACAAGGACGCGAGCGATGCGCCGAGCATGCGCTCCGGCAGCGCGAGCAGCACGCGCCGCGACTCCGGTTGCAGGCGCGCCTGCTTGCGGTTCCATAGCGAGCATTGCGCCAGGCTGGTTTCGTATGCTCGTTTGTTCAAGTCATTCCTCTTGCGTCGATTCGGCTTGTCGCCGTCACCGTTATGGCGCACCGCGCGCCACGATGACGCATCGGCGCACCGCGGATGGGCGGAACGCTCGCTTGTACGAGATGGTTAGTTTCTCCGATGCGTTGCGGGGCGCGGGATTTGCGAAGATCGGGCACGCGCACGGGTGGAGGATGGGCAGGAAGCGGGCCAGGTGGAGGGCGGGCGCCGATTCGATTAGTGATGCTGACGTTCCGGGCGATTTGCGCGGGTGTGCGCGCGTGCGGGCTTCATGAAAACAAAAAGCCCAGTCGCAAAGACTGGGCTCGACGCAGGCATGTGGCCCGCCCTACACGACTCGAACGTGTGACCTACGGCTTAGAAGGCCGTTGCTCTATCCAGCTGAGCTAAGGGCGGAGAACCGGAGCGCGGCAATGCAGAAAAAAGCAGCCGCTGATCAGAAGAGATCGCGATTTTACCTCATTCGCCGCTTCGCTAGTCCCGAGTTCGTCACACCGGCTGCGGATGCATCGTGAACCAGCCGAGGAAGAAAACGCCCGCGATCACGCAATACACACCGAACGACGCGAGCTTGCCGTGCCCTTCGAAGTAGCGCATCAGAAAACGCACGCTGAGATACGCCGCGATGCCGGTCAGCACGCCGCCCAGCAGCGAATCGGCCAGTTGCCCCGGCGCATGAAAGAGCTTCGGCAATTCGAGCACGCCCGCCGCGAAGATGATCGGCGTGCCGAGCAGAAACGAGAATTCCGCTGCAGCCTGCGCCGTGAGGCCCGCGCCCACGCCCGCGATCATCGTCAGACCGCTGCGCGAAAAACCCGGAATCAGCGCGCCGATCTGCGCAAGGCCCACCAGAAACGCTTGCTTGAACGTGAGCTTCTCGGGTGCTCGTGTCGCGCGGCTTCTCTGCAAACGGTCGCCCAGCCACAGGAGCACGCCATTGACGATCAACGCCGCCGCGACGATCCGCAAATCGTGAAAAATTGCCTCGAGCCGCTTTTCGAGCACCAGCCCGACGATACACGTCGGAATCGTGCCGATGATGAGCGCCCACATCATGTGGCCCTCGTCGTTCTTGCGGCCGCCGAGCGACGCGAAAAAGCCGCGGATCAGCGCGATCCAGCGCGTGCGGAAATACCATAGCAGCGCGATGGCCGTGCCGAGGTGCAACGCGACCAGAAACGGCAGCAGTTGCGGCGCATGCTTGTCGATATGCATGCCGATCAGCCCGGGAACGAGCAAGGTGTGCCCGAGACTGCTGACCGGAAAGAGTTCGGTCACGCCCTGGAGCACGCTCAAGAATACGAGAAACCACAGAGTCACGCGTCGGTCCTTTTTTGAGGAGGAAGAAGGACGCGCCGTGCAGTTCCATCCCTCGCATCACGCGAAGCCGAACGAGGCAGGGGGATATTGGAACAGGAAGGAAAAGCCGATACGGCGCGCAAACGGGACCGATTATGCCGGGGGGGAAATCGAGCGCCAAGCGCAAACCGCACACAAATTGCACCGACAGTCAATCGTCGGGAAAACGAAGAATGATCGCAAGCGGACTACAGGCTATACGAAAGAAAGCGCGCGCAGGTAGCACTGCGCGGCGTTGCGGACCGCGTTACCCGTCAGGCCGTCAGCTTGTAGAGGAAGACTGCCGTGCTCGCGCCGAAGAGGCCGAACATCGCGACGCCCATTGCCATCGCCAGATCCATGGTTGCTCCTTGTCCGTCTGATTCCTAACACTGGAAGCATATAACAACATATTGCATAAGCCTTGCTTAGTCGCAACTTCCCGCAAAGGGTTTTTCCGGACGGAATTCCAAGGCAGAATCGTCGGGTCGAGCCGCGCCGGATCGCCGTGCGCGGCGCCTCGCCATTCAACGGAGCGCCTGCCATCATGTCACCGGAAATTGACGTCATCGAAATCGAGCGCGACGGCGCCGCCATCCAGCTCGCTCCGCAGGCGGGCGGGCGGCTCATGACCTGGCGCGTCGGTGGCGATGCGGTCCTGCACTGGCCCACGGGACCCAACGGACCCAATGGACCCAACGGACCCGACTGGTCCAATCCGGCCAAGATCCGCGGCGGCAATCCGCTGCTCTTCCCGTTTCTCGGGCGTCATTTCGTCGACGGCGAGATCGGCAAATGGCGCGACCCTGAAGGCGTCGTGCATGCGCTGCCGACCCACGGCTTCGCGCGCAACCTGCCCTTCTCCTGGACGCGCGATGCGGACGGGCACGGCCTGCGCATGACGCTCGTCGACAGCGACGCGACCCGCGACGGCTATCCGTTCGCATTTCGCTTCGAGGCGGCATACCGCATCGTCGACGGCAATACGCTCGAAGTCGAACTCACGACGTCGAATCCGGGCGAAGTCGCGCTGCCCTACTACGCCGGGCATCACTTCTACTTCCATCTGCCGCACGGGCAGCGCGCCGAGAGCAGCGTGGAGCTGCCGCACACCGAACGGCGCCGGCAACTCGCGGACGGCTCGATCAGCGAAGCCGAGCCCGGGCTGCCGCGCTATTCGCTCGCTGACCCGAGCATCGTCGATACGTTTCACTGCCTCACGCAACAGTCCGACGAACCCATGTTGCTCAAGCTGCCGGGCCTTAAGCGCACGATCGCCTTCGAACTGCAGCAGCCGGACTCCGTGCCGTGGTACGCGGTGACGACCTGGACCGAATCGGACACCTCGGACTTCTATTGCGTCGAGCCGTGGATCGGCCTGCCCGACGCCATTCACAATGGCCGCGGCCTGCGCTGGCTCGCGCCGGGCAAGACCGAGACGGCATCGCTCAGGCTCGCCGTCACGCACGGCGAGTAAGGCGAACGGCGCCGACGCAAGGCCGCACGCGGCGTCTTTCTGTTCGGGGAAACCCGAGACGGTAAAATCCTGCCTTTTGATTCGCCGTGCGACTGTGCTGCGCACTTCTCGCGGCGGTGCTTTACGAGGTCAGGTTTGCAAAAAAGAATTCGACGGCTCGTCTGCGCATCGCTCGTCGCAGCGTTGGCCGCGTGTGGAACGGGGCCGGTCGCGCCGGGCTTTTATCGCGTGGAGCGTGGCGACACCGTGTCGAAGATCGCGCGCGAGAATCGCACCACGGTCTCGAACATCAAGCGCTGGAACGGCCTCACGAATCCCGACGCCATCGAGGTCGGACAAGTGCTGCGCATCGCGCCGCCGGCGGGCAGCGCGGCTGCGGCGGGCTCATCGAGTGCGGGAGCGGGCGGCAGCGCGAAGAGCGATGCCGGCGCGCAGGCTTCGTCGCAGAACAAGGCGGGACCGGGCGTAACGCTCGTCTGGCCGGCGCAGGGCAGCATCATCCGCGGCTTCGACGGCAAGAACTCGAAGGGCATCGATATTGCCAACGTGGCGGGCACGCCCGTCGTGGCTGCCGCCACCGGCAGTGTCGTCTACGCGGGCAACGGCCTGCGCGGCTACGGCAACATGCTGATCGTCAAGCACGACGATGATTATCTGACTGCCTACGCCCACAATCGGGCGCTGCTGGTAAAGGAAGGCCAGACCGTGCAACAGGGCCAGCAAATTGCCGAAATGGGCGATACCGACAGCGACCGCACGATGCTGCATTTCGAAGTGCGCTACATGGGCCGCTCGACGGACCCGGCGCGCTATCTACCGCCGCGTTAAGAAGTCCGGCGGACGTTACGAGGAAGATTGATGAGATTGACGATGAGGATGAACACGGCCGCGCTCGGCGCGGCGCTGGCCTTGACCGGCGCACTCGCCGGATGCGCGCACACGGCGACGATGACCTACCTGCCTTCGGGCGACACGGGCTTCGCGATCAACTGCAGCGGCAGCGATGCGAGCACGACCTGGGCAGCCTGCTACAAGCAGGCGGGCGAAATGTGCGGGGCGTACGGTTACGACGTGGTGTCGAAGGACGCCGACACCGGCGCGACCGCGGGTGGTTCCGTCGGCGGAATTTTCGGGGCGAACATCAAGAATCGCTCGATGGTGATCCGCTGCAAACAGTGATGCCTCGGCGAGCAGTGCGACGCGCCGGCCGTCACGCGTCAGCCGCGTCGTCCTTCGGCTTCTTCGCGCCCGGCGTGCGCCAATGTCCCGACAGCGGATCGATATGCGCCGCAAACGCAACGAGCGATCCGACCGCGAGCGGTGCGACGGCAGCGAAAACCCAGAGCAGATCCATGACAGATACACTTTGAAACACGTTCGCCCGATGATACTCGTCCGGCAATTGTTCCGCTCGAAGGAACCTTCTGAAAACGTGTGACAGGTAGCATTTGCCGCAACCGGCGCATCCGGCGGCGTCGTGCACACAGTCATGACACGGCGTGTGCTTTTGATACCGGCGCCAGCCCGCGCAAGATGTCCGCGCGAACAGTCAGCGCGGGTCATCAGAAGCCCCGATGTTGGCGCTTATTGAGGCTTGACCGGATCGGTGATCATCGACGGCGGGGTCATGTCCGTCGGCACGCCCTTGTAGTCGGGCGGATCTTGCGGTTCGTGCTTCTGATGAGAACTGTCGGCGCAGGCGGCGAGGCCGAACGCGACGAGTGCAATGCAGACAACGGCGGAAACGATGCGCGGCATGAGACTCCCGAACGAGCGTCGAAAAGACAAAGGGGCTACAAGCCGTAACTTGTAACCCCTTCGTGTATCGTGGTCGGAGCGAAAGGATTCGAACCTTCGACCCTCTGATCCCAAATCAGATGCGCTACCAGGCTGCGCTACGCTCCGAGAAGCCGCAGATTGTAACGTGCCCGGCGCGCGTTCGCAACGGAAAACGCGGGCACGCATCTTTCTGCTTCGTCCGAGAGCGAACCTCATCATCCGGAGACACCCCATGAACCTCATACTCTGGCGTCACGCCGAAGCGGAAGATCAGGCGTCGAGCGATCTCGCGCGGCAACTCACGTCGCGCGGACGCAAGCAGGCGCAAGGCATCGCGAAATGGTTGAAGGCGCGCATCGACGATGACGCCGTCTTGCTCGCCAGTCCCGCGACGCGAACGATCCAGACGGCCGAGGCCTTCGGCGACCGCTATCGCGTTATCGACGCGCTCGCGCCGGGCAACGGCGCGCAGGCCGTGCTCGATGCGGCCGGCTGGCCGGAGGGCGTCGCGGAGACGGTCGTCGTGATCGGGCATCAGCCGACGCTCGGCCGCGTCGCCGCCCTCCTCATGACCGGCCACGAATCGGAATGGTCGATCAAGAAGGCCGGCATCTGGTGGTTCCAGGGCCGCACGCGCAGCGGCGACGGCCACGTCGTGCTGCGCGCGGTGGTCAATCCCGATCTGCTTTGAGCGCGGCAGCGGCGGCGCAAGCTCGCGTTCATGCGCGTGTCGTTTCATCGAAACGTCATTGCGATGCCATGCGAGCGTCACCGTGCATTACTACATTGGCGAGGACTTGAAGCCACAGCCACGTCCTGTCGAGGAACGCCAATGCAAGATTTGCCGACGCCCTTCCTGCAACTCGGAGCGTCATCGCTCTCGCTCGATTCGCGCCGCCACCTTCCGCGTCCGTCCGAAACCGTCACGGGCCGCGAGCGCCTGCAAGTGGCGTGGGCGCGTGACGAAGACGCGCTACGCGACGCGCAGCGCCTGCGCTACCGCGTGTTCTCCGAAGAAATGGGCGCGCATCTGTCCGGCCCCGCGGGCCTCGACGTCGATGCCTTCGACGCCTATTGCGATCACCTGCTCGTGCGCGATCTCGACACGCTGCAGGTCGTGGGCACGTATCGCGTGCTGCCGCCGCATCAGGCCGCGCGCATCGGCCGTCTGTACGCCGAAAGCGAGTTCGACGTGTCGCGCCTGACGCATCTGCGGCCGAAGCTCGTCGAAGTGGGCCGCTCGTGCGTGCATCCGGACTATCGCAACGGCGCGGTGATCATGTCGCTGTGGGGCGGCCTCGCCGCGTACATGATGCAAAACGGCTATGAAACGATGCTCGGCTGCGCGAGCGTCGGCATGATCGACGGCGGGCATTACGCCGCGAATCTCTATACCTCGCTGCCGGCCAATGCGCTCACGGCGCCCGAATACCGCGCCTTTGCGCACACGCCGCTGCCCGTCGAGGAACTGCGCACGGGCGCGACCGTGAGCCCGCCGCCGCTCGTGAAAGGTTATCTGCGCCTGGGCGCGAAGATCTGCGGCGCACCCGCCTGGGATCCCGACTTCAACACCGCCGACTTCCTCACCCTCTTCCGTCTCTCCGATATCAACGCGCGTTATGCGCGGCACTTCATCGGCGACATGCAGGGACGCTGAAGCCCCGAAACGAAGAGGCCCCGCTCGACGGGGCCTTCTCATTCTCATCGCGGCATCAGTCGCCCGTGTAGACCACGCGATACGGCCGGCCGATCTTCTCCCATTCCATCGCTTCCTGAACGAGGCTGTAATCGGTGAGCGGATTGTTCGTCACCCACTCGTTGGGCACATGTACTTCGAAACCGCCGCGCGCTTTCTTCACCTCGATGCCGGGCAGCCCGACATCCGTGCGGCGGCGCGACAGCAACGCCGCGAGGCGCAGGCAGAAGAGCAACGTCCACTCGATGTCGCGCGACTGCGCGAGCTTGCCGAGCTTGCCCGCATGCCCGAGGACGAGCGTGGCGAGACGCGCCTGATCGGTGCGCGAGAAGCCGGGCATGTCGGCGTTGCTCGCGATATACGCCGAATGCTTGTGATAGGCGCTATGCGCGATCGACAAGCCGATCTCGTGCAGCGCCGCCGCCCACGCGAGGAACATGCGATTTTCCTCGCGCACGTCCTCGTCGGGTTCGTCGAGCTGATCGTAGAAGCTGATCGCCAGTTCGCCGATGCGCTCGGCCTGCGCGGCATCGACGCCATAACGGCGCTTGAAGCCTTCGACCGTCACCGTGCGCATATCCTGATGCTGTGAGCGCCCGAGCAGGTCGTACAGCACGCCGAGACGCAGCGCGGCGTCGGTCGTGTCGGCGTATTCGATGCCCAGCTCCTCGAACACGCCGAGCATGATCGACAAGCCGCCCGCCAGCACCGGCACGCGATCGGCTTTCAGCGCGACGAGCTTTAGCCGGTTCACGTTCTCGGCCTTGATGAGCGCGCGCTTCAGTTTCTCCAGGCCGCCGCGCGAGATGCCGTGCGTGATGCCTTCGTCATTGAAACCGTTCGCCTCGATCAATTCCGCGAGCGCGCGCGCCGTACCCGACGAGCCGATCGCCTGATCCCAGCCGGTGCCCTTGTATTCGCTCGAAATAATCTGGATTTCGCGTTTGGCGGCGAGTTCCGCCTGACGCATCGTGTATTCGTCGACGTTGCCCGCCGGAAAAAACTGGCGGCTATGGCTCACGCAGCCGATATAGAGGCTTTCCATGTGAATCGGCGTGTAATGCGAGCCGATGATGAACTCCGTCGAGCCGCCGCCGATATCGACCACGAGCCGCTTGCCCGCGCTCGCGGGCACCGAGTGCGCCGCGCCCGCGTAGATGAGGCGCGCTTCCTCGCGCCCCGCGATCACTTCGATCGGAAAACCGAGCGCGGCTTCCGCCTCGACGAGAAAATCGTGCGCGTTCTTCGCGACCCGCAGTGTGTTAGTGGCGACGGCCCGCACGTGATCGGGATGGAAATCGCGCAGGCGTTCGCCGAAACGCTTCAGGGCCTCCCAGCCGCGCACCTGCGACGCGCGATCGAGCAGCTTGTCCTTGGACAGGCCGCCGCCGAGCCGCACGGGTTCGCGCAGCGCGTCGACCTGATAGATCTGGCTGCCCGCGGGCGTTTCCTCGACCCGTCCCACGATCAACCGGAAGCTGTTCGATCCGAGGTCGACGGCGGCAAGTAGATGGGGATGTGTGACCATCGGATATCCAGAGTCGTGAAGTGGGGAAAGGCACTGTCACAGCGGCGCTGTTGCAGCGCACGAATTCTATTCTATGCCGACGCGGCCCACGGCCCTCGCCGCTCGTTCGGAACCGCGCGTTTGCGCTAGCGACGCTATTCGCAATGTGAGTAGAATTTGTGACAATCGTTCTGTCATAAAAAACACATGATACTGTGAGAGCATCCGAGAGTTCCCTTGCCCATCTGATCGAGACACCTTCCCTCCCTCCGATGTCCATACGCTATCCGCTATTCAACCGCGAACTGGGCATATTAGGTTTCAACGAGCGCGTCCTCGCGCAAGCCGCCGACACGACCGTTCCCCTGTTGGAACGCCTGCGCTTCATCTGCATCACCAGCAGTAACCTCGACGAATTCTTCGAAGTCCGCATGGCGGGTCTGCAGGAGCAGATGCGCGACAACCCCGGCTCGCTGTCGCCGGACGGCATGTCGCTGCAGCACGTCTACGACCTCGTCTCGGAGCGCGCGCAGCGTCTCGTGCGCCAGCAATACTCGATGCTGCACGACATCGTGCTGCCCGCACTCGAAATGGAAGGCATCTATTTCCACGGCGCGGAAGACTGGACCGAGCAGCAGACCGCATGGGCGCGCGAATACTTTCACAGCGAATTGCTGCCGGTGCTCACACCGATCGGGCTCGATCCCGCGCACCCGTTCCCGCGCGTGCTGAACAAGAGCCTGAACTTCGTCGTCGAGCTGGAGGGCACCGACGCCTTCGGCCGGCAGGCGATGATGGGCATCGTCCAGGCGCCGCGCGCGTTGCCGCGCCTCGTGCGCATGCCCGAAGCGCTGTCGGGGTATCCGCATGGTTTCGTGCTGCTGAGTTCGTTCATGCAGCACTTCGTGAACGACCTGTTCCCGCATCTCGTCGTGCGCAGCTGCAATCAGTTTCGCATTACGCGCAACAGCGAGCTCTTCGTCGACGAGGACGAAATCACCAATCTGCGCGTCGCGCTGCAGGGCGAATTGCCAGCGCGGCATCTGGGCAACGCGGTGCGTCTCGAAGTGTCGGCGGAAACGCCCCCGCATCTCGTGCGGCGCCTCCTCGACGAAGGTCAGTTGAGCGAACGCGATCTGTATCGCGTGAACGGGCCGGTCAATCTCGTGCGCCTCATGCAGTTGCCCGAGATGGTCGACCGGCCGGACCTCAAGTTCGTGCCGCATATCCCTTCCGTGCCGAAGGCGATCGCGAACACGTCGAATCTTTTCGATGCGGTCGATCAGGGCGATATCCTGCTGCATCATCCGTACGAGAGCTTTCAGCCGGTGCTGGAGTTGCTGCTTCAGGCGGCGAAGGACCCGCAGGTCGTCGCAATCAAGCAGACCATCTATCGCACGGGCACCGATTCGCCGCTGATGGACGCGCTCATGCAGGCCGCGCGCAATGGCAAGGAAGTGACCGTCGTCGTCGAGCTGCTCGCGCGTTTCGACGAGGAGACGAACATCAATTGGGCGTCACAGCTCGAAGCCGTGGGCGCGCATGTCGTGTATGGCGTGGTCGGCCACAAGTGCCACGCGAAGATGATGCTGATCGTGCGGCGTGTGTCGCAAGGCGGCAAGCTCGTGCTGAAGCGTTACGCGCATCTGGGCACGGGCAACTATCATCCGCGCACGGCGCGTCTCTATACCGACTTCGGCCTGATGACTTCCGATCAGGAGATGTGCGAGGACGTGCATCACGTGTTTCAGCAACTGACGGGCATCGGCGGCGAGATTGCGCTCAATCAGCTATGGCAATCGCCGTTCACGCTGCATGCGAAGCTCATCGAAGCGATTCGCGCCGAGGCCGAGCATGCGCGCGCGGGGCGGCGTGCGCGCATCGTCGCGAAGATGAATGCGTTGCTCGAGCCTACCGTCATTGCCGCGCTTTACGAGGCGTCGCATGCGGGCGTAAAGATCGATCTGATCGTGCGTGGTGTGTGTTCGCTCAAGCCGGGTGTGGAGGATCTGTCGGAGAACATCACGGTCCGGTCGATCGTCGGGCGCTTTCTCGAACACCATCGCATCTTCTATTTCTATGCGAACGGCAAGGAAGATGTGTTTCTTTCGAGCGCCGACTGGATGGATCGCAACTTCTTCAGACGCGTGGAAGTGGCGTTTCCGATACGCGATCGGAGGCTGAAGCGGCGCGTAATTGCCGAAGGGTTGTCGGTGTGTCTCGGTGACAATCAATCGGCGTGGGTGATGCAAAGCGATGGGCACTATCGCAAGCGTCGGCCTGGCAAGGCTATTCGCAACGCCCAGTTGGGGTTGCTTGCGAAGTTTTGCGCCTGATTTTATTTGCTTTCGCTTTCGCCGGATCCCGATGTCTTATGGGTATCCGACGAAAGCGAAAGCAAAAAACCAGAAGCCCCTCACGCGGCCAGCGACTTCCTCAACGCTGTCCGCGACCCAGGAAACCGCACGATGAACATGCTCCCCTTCCCCACCTCGCTCTTCACATCGAGCTCGGCATTGTGCCGTTGCAACACATGCTTGACGATGGCGAGCCCGAGCCCCGTGCCGCCCGTATCCCGCGACCGGCTACGATCCACGCGATAGAAACGCTCGGTCAAACGCGGGATATGCTCCGCCGGAATGCCGAGCCCACTGTCTCGCACGGTGAACACCGCGCGCTCCTTCAATCGCTGCCACGTCACTTCGATCGTTCCGCCATCCGGCGTATAACGCACCGCGTTCGTCACGAGGTTGCCGAGCGCGCTCATCACTTCCGTCTCCGCGCCCGCGATGGTCAGCGCATCGTCGCAATGGAACGTGATGCGATGCCGCCCGTTCGACAGATTGTTCGCATCGTCTTCCAGGTGGCGCATCACGGCACGCATGTCGAGCAGCTCTTCGCCAGGCGGACGCATGTCGCCTTCCAGATTGGCGAGCACGAGCAGATCCCGCACGATGTTCTGCATGCGCGACGCCTGCTGCTCCATCATGTCGAGATAGCGCCTGCGGTCGGCTTCGTCGAGCGGCAGCTCGCGCATCGTTTCGAGAAAGCCGGAGAGCACCGTGAGCGGCGTTTTCAGTTCATGCGAGACGTTGGCGACGAAGTCGCGTCGCATCGAATCCGTGCGCTCCAGCTCGGTGATGTCCTGCGTGAGAATCAGCTTGCGATGATCGCCATACGGAAACACCTGCACCGACACCGTGTATTTGCGGCTCACGCCCATGCCGCGCATCACGAGCATCTCTTCGTAGTGGTGCGCGTTCAGGTAGCGAACGAAATCCGGATGACGCACGAGATGCGTGATGTGCTGGCGCAAGTCGCGCTTTGCATCGAGCCCGAAGTGCTTCTCGGCGATCGCGTTGCACCACTCGATCTGGTCGTGATCGTCGAGCATCGCCACACCGTTCGGTGACGCCTGGATCGCCTGAATGAAGCGCGCATGCTGTTGCTCGACCTGGCGCACTTGCGCGTGCCAGCGCTTCGCGAGCTTGTGCAGGCGGTAGTAGATTTCGCCCCAGATGCCGAGCGCGCTCGGCACTTCGCCGTAGACCGGCGCTTCGAGCAGACGCCACAGGCGCTGCATGTGATAGGTGACGAAGAAACCTTGCACGACGAGCATGAGCACCGCGAAGGCGAGTGCGACCCGCACGCCCGCGAATGCGCCGATCGCGACGCAGAGCGCGGCGAGCAGCGCGAGGGACACGATCGCACGCGTCCAGATGATGTTCATGTTGTCGGCGAGTCTGAGTGACGTTGATGCGGAACGTTGAAGCGGACGACGCTGAACCCGGACTCAGGCGCTCTTCGCAAGCCGGTATCCGCTGCCGCGCACCGTTTCGATCATAGCATCGCAGCCCGCCGGCTTGAGCGCGGCGCGCAGACGCTTGATGTGCACATCGACCGTGCGCTCTTCGACGAATACGTGATCGCCCCACACCTGATCCAGCAGTTGCGTGCGGCTGTGCACGCGCTCCGGATGCGTCATGAAGAAATGCAGCAGCCGGAACTCGGTCGGGCCGAGATCGAGCTTGATGTCGTTGCCCGAATGACTCGCCGCCACGCGATGCGTCGCCGGATCGAGGCGCAGGCCGTTGATCGCGACCACGTCTTCCGTCAGCTGCGGCGCGCGGCGGCGCAGAACCGCCTTGATGCGCGCCATCAGTTCCTTCGGCGAGAACGGCTTCGTGACGTAATCATCCGCGCCGATCTCGAGGCCGAGCACCTTGTCCTGCTCGTCGCCGCGCGCGGTCAGCATGATGATCGGGATGTGCTTCGTGCGCTCGTTGTTGCGCAGTTCGCGCGCGAACGATATGCCCGACTTGCCGGGCAACATCCAGTCGAGCAGCACGAGATCGGGCAGCACGTCGCTGATCAGGTTTTGCGCCTGCTCCGCGTTGTACGCGCGAATCGGGCAATGTCCCGCATGTTGAAGATTCACCGAAATCAGCTCGGAGATCGCGGGTTCGTCTTCGACGACGAGGATACTGCTGGGCATCGGCACCTCTTGACCTTTTGCTTGAGTTAAAACGATTGCGCGCGGCCGATCAGCTGAGCGCCTCGCGCTCGAGCTGGTCGCGCGAGACATGGCGCACGTCCGTGCCCTTCACGATATAGATGATGAACTCGGCGATGTTCTTCGCGTGATCGCCGATGCGCTCCACCGCCTTCGCGATGAACAGATAGTCGAGGCCCGCGGAGATCGTGCGCGGATCTTCCATCATGTAGGTCACGAGCTTGCGCACGAAGGCGCGGAATTCGTCGTCGATGGCCTTGTCGTCGCGCACGATCTGCGCGGCGGCCACCGTGTCCAGACGCGCGAACGCATCGAGCGCGCGGCGCAGGATCGACACCGCCATCTCGCCCGAAAGCTTGATCTCGGCGATGTTCACCGTGCGGCCCGCGCCGTCTTCGTTGATGCGCTTCACGCGCTTGGCGATCTTCTCGGCTTCGTCGCCGGCGCGCTCGAGATTCGTGATCGTCTTCGAGATCGCCATGAGCAGACGCAGGTCGCGCGCAGCCGGCTGACGGCGCGCGATGATGTTGCTGCACTCCTCGTCGATCTCGACTTCCATCGTGTTCAGGCGCGCTTCGGCCGCGATCACCTGATCCGCGATGCCGATATCGAATTCGTTCAGCGCCTGCATCGCGTTGATAATCTGCGACTCGACCAGACCGCCCATTTCCAGCACTTTCGACGACACCGCGTTGAGGTCGGCGTCGAACTGGCTCGAGAGATGTTTATCGGACATGTATGCTCCTTATGCCTTTCTGTTGACCTGGCTGACGTTCAGCCGAAGCGGCCCGTGATGTAGTCTTCCGTTTCCTTGCGGGCCGGCTTGATGAAGATTTTTTCGGTATCGCCGAACTCGATCAATTCACCGAGGTACATATAGGCAGTGTAGTCCGAACAACGCGCCGCCTGCTGCATGTTGTGCGTGACGATGACAACCGTGTAATCGCTTTTCAGTTCGGCGATCAGCTCTTCTATGCGCCCCGTCGAAATCGGGTCGAGCGCGGAGCAAGGCTCGTCGAGCAGCAGCACTTCCGGGCGGATCGCGATGCCGCGCGCGATGCAAAGACGCTGCTGCTGGCCGCCCGACAGACCGTAGCCGCTCTGTTGCAGCTTGTCCTTCACTTCGGTCCAGAGCGCGGCCTTGGTGAGCGCCCATTCCACGCGATCGTCCATCTCCGAGCGCGAAAGCTGCTCGAACATCTTCACGCCGAACGCGATGTTGTCGTAGATCGACATCGGGAACGGCGTGGGCTTCTGGAACACCATGCCCACGCGCGCGCGCAACAGCGAAATGTCACGCGTGGTGTCGAGCAGGTTCGCGCCGTCCATCAGGATTTCGCCTTCGGCGCGCTGCTCCGGATAGAGCGCGTACATCTTGTTGAACGTGCGCAGCAGCGTGGACTTGCCGCAACCCGAAGGACCGATGAAGGCCGTCACCTTCTTCTCCGGAATACGCAGGTTGATGTTCTTAAGCGCGTGATACTTGTTGTAGAAGAAGTTGAGGTTCTTCACCTCGATCTTCGGCTTGATGGAATCGGCAGGCTGCGAAGCATGCGTCGGACGCACGCTGCCCGGCACCGGGCCGCGCTCGACCGGCGCTGCTTCAACCTTCGAATTCAGGTGGTTGACACCACTTTCGACCATATTCATGGAATCACTCCGCCCTTATTTCTTCGAGAAGATCGCACGCGCCAGGATATTCAGACCCAGCACGCCGAGCGTAATCAGGAACACACCGGCCCACGCGAGCGATTGCCACTGCGGGAACGGACTCATCGCGAACTTGTAGATCGTCACCGGCAGGTTTGCCACCGGCTGATTCATGTCCCACGAGAAAAATTGATTCGACAGCGCCGTGAAGAGCAGCGGCGCGGTTTCGCCGGCGATACGCGCGATCGCCAGCAGCACGCCTGTCACGATGCCGCCGACCGACGCCTTCAGCGTGATCGACATCACCATCTTCCACTTCGGCGTGCCGAGTGCGAACGCGGCTTCGCGCAGTGCGTTAGGCACGAGCTTCAGCATGTTCTCGGTCGTGCGGATGACGATCGGAATCTGCAGCAGAGCCAGCGCGATCACCCCGGCCCAGCCCGAGAAGCGGCCCGCCTTGGCCACCACGAGCGCATACACGAACAGACCGACGACGATCGAGGGCGCCGACAGCAGAATGTCGTTGATGAAGCGCGTCACGCTCGCGAGCCAGCGCTTCTGGCCGTATTCCGCGAGATACACGCCCGCAAGGATGCCGAGCGGCGTGCCGACGCACGTCGCGAGGAGGACGAGCATCAGCGAGCCGACGATCGCATTGGCGAGACCGCCGCCATCGGTGTTCGGCGGCGGCGTCGATTGCGTGAAGAGATCGATCGACAAACCGCCGATGCCGAGCCTGAGCGTCGTATAGAGAATCCAGATGAGCCAGACGAGGCCGAAGGCCATCGCGGCGAGGGAAAGCGTCAGCGCGACTGCGTTGGTGGCGCGGCGACGCCTTTGCAGCTTCTTGCGCGTGGCCTGCACGCGGTCCGGGTCGTGACTGAAGGTAGCGGGACGGCTCATTATTTACGACCCTCCCCGCGTTCCATGCGAAGCAGCATCAGCTTCGAGAGCGCGAGCACGAAGAACGTGATCACGAAAAGGATCAAACCGAGTTCCATCAGCGCCGAGGTATGCAGGCCCGGGCTCGCTTCCGCGAACTCGTTGGCGAGCGCGGAAGTGATGCTGTTACCGGGCGAAAAGAGCGATACGTTGTCGAGCAGGTTCGTATTGCCGATGACGAACGTGACGGCCATCGTCTCCCCGAGTGCGCGGCCGAGGCCGAGCATGACGCCGCCGATCACACCGGCGCGCGTGTAGGGCAGCACGATCTTCCACATCACTTCCCAGGTCGTGCAGCCGATGCCGTACGCCGATTCCTTCAGCAGGACAGGCGTGACTTCGAATACGTCGCGCATCACGGAGGCGATGTACGGGATGATCATGATCGCGAGAATCACGCCCGCGCACAGGATGCCGATGCCGATCGGCGCGCCCTGGAAGAACATGCCAATGACGGGCACATCACCGAGCAGATGGCCGAGCGGCTTCTCGAAGTATTGCGCGAAGATCGGCGCGAACACGAGCAAGCCCCACATGCCGTAGACGATCGACGGAATCGCCGCGAGCAGCTCGATCGCGACGCCCAGCGGCCGGCGCAGCCATGCGGGCGACAGCTCCGTCAGGAAAAGCGCGATGCCGAAGCTCACCGGCACGGCGATGATGAGCGCAATGATCGAGGTCGCAACGGTGCCGTAGATCGGCACGAGCGCGCCGAACAATTCGCTGGGCGGATCCCACTCCGAGCGCCAGAGGAACGAGAAGCCGAATTTCTGGATGGTCGGCATCGACGCGACGATCAGCGAAACGATGATGCCGCCAAGCAGAAGCAGCGTGATGACGGCCGCGAGCCGTGTCACGCCGCCGAAAATGATGTCACCGATACGGCTCGGCGCGCGCTGTGTCTGCGCCGCCGGCACTGCCGACGCTAAGTTGGTGTCCGACATGGCAACCTTGGTTTCGCTACGTGTCAGACCGCGCGGCGGCGTTACGGCCAGCCGCGCGGCTTTCCTTGTTACTGACCGTCCAAGCTTGAGAAGCTTAGGACAGTTTCCAGCTATGAGTACTGCGCTTACTCAGCAACGGACTTGCCCGACGCATCCTTGACCTTCGCCTTCCATTGCGTCTTGATTTCGGCGACGACCGAATCCGGCAGCGAGATGTAATCGAGATCGCTCGCAGCCTGGCCGCCGTTCTTGAACGCCCAGTCGAAGAACTTCAGCGTTTCCGTGCCTTGTTGCGGCTTCTCCTGCGTCGCGTGCAGCAGCACGAAGGTTGCGCCGACGATCGGCCATGCGTTCTGGCCCGGCTCGTTCGTCAGGATCTGGTAAAACGACTTCGACCAGTCCGCACCGGCGGCCGCCGCCTTGAACGTGTCCGTCTTCGGCTCGACGACCGTGCCGGCCGAATTCTTCATGCCGACGTAGGTCATCTTGTTCTGCTTCGCGTACGCCCACTCGACGTAGCCGATCGCACCCGGCAGACGCTGCACGAAGGCCGCGACGCCGTCGTTGCCCTTGCCGCCCGTGCCCGTCGGCCAGTTCACCGTCGAGCCTTCGCCGACCTTCGACTTCCACTCGGTGTTGACCTTCGACAGGTAGTTCGTCCAGATGAAGCTGGTGCCCGAGCCGTCGGCACGACGGACCACGGCGATGTCCGTATCCGGCAGCTTGACCTTGGGATTCAGCGCGGCGATCGCCGGGTCGTTCCACTTCTTGATCTTGCCGAGGTAGATGTCGCCGAGCACCTGACCCGACAGCGTCACTTCACCGGCCTTCACGCCCGGCACGTTGATCACCGGCACGACGCCGCCAACCACCGTCGGGAACTGGAACAGGCCGTCCTTCGCGAGTTCTTCATCTTTCAGCGGAGCGTCAGAGCCCGCGAAATCCACCGTCTTCGCGATGATTTGCTTGATACCGCCCGACGAGCCGATGCCTTGGTAGTTCACCTTGCCGCCGCCGGTTTTCTGGTAGGCGTCCGCCCACTTGGTGTAGATCGGAGCTGCGAAGGTAGAACCCGCGCCGGTGATGTCGGCGGCTTGCGCGGAGATGGCGAACAGGGCGCCAATTACGCCGGCCAGCGCGGTTTGCATCAATTTCATTGAAACCTCCAGGGTTATGAGCGTGTGTCGTGTATGCGTGTGAGACGACAACGCGAAATATAGGAGGAGTCTGTGACAGTAATATGACTTTTCGTGAAGCCACCGTGTCATTCGCCTTACGCCTTGAAAGTTAGATCACGCTCGACTTGTCAAGGTGCCGGCGCAAATAAAAAAGCGGGCCGCGGCCCGCTTTCAGCGATGATGACGAACTTCAGTAAACGCCTACGAAGTCGCCTCTTTCACGACTTGCGCAATCGTTTCCGCATAGCGAACCGCATCCTTCTGCGCCGACGCTTCAACCATCACGCGCAAGACCGGTTCGGTTCCCGATGCGCGAATCAAGACCCGGCCGTGCGATTCGAGGGAACGCTCGGCTTGCTCGACCGCGCGGCGGATCGCGTCGCTGCCTTTCCAGTCCGCGCCCGCCTTCATGCGCACGTTGATGAGCTTCTGCGGGAACAGGCTCACGCCGTGCAGCAATTCGGCAAGCGACTTGCCGCTGCGCTGGATCGCCGCCAGAACGAGAAGCGCCGAGACGATGCCGTCGCCGGTCGAGTGACGGTCGAGCGACAGGATGTGACCCGAACCTTCTGCGCCCAGCAGCCAGCCGTTTTCGCGGAGCTTCTCGAGCACGTAACGGTCGCCGACCGCGGCCCGCACGAACTGCACGCCGGCTTCCTTCAGCGCCACTTCGACGGCCATGTTGGTCATCAGCGTGCCGACGGCGCCCTCCACTTTTCCGTCGGTCGCGATGCGGTCCTTGACCAGCACGTAGAGCAATTCATCGCCGTTGAAGAGACGGCCGGTCGAATCGACGATCTGCAAGCGGTCCGCGTCGCCATCGAGTGCGATGCCGAGGTCGGCCTTGTGCTCCAGCACGGCGCGCACGAGCGCGTCGGGCGCGGTCGCACCGCAGCCATCGTTGATGTTGAAGCCGTTGGGCGACACCCCGATCGACACGACTTCCGCGCCGAGTTCGTGGAACACGTGCGGTGCGACGTCGTACGCGGCGCCGTGCGCGCAATCGACGACGAGCTTCAGCCCGCGCAGGTCGAAGCTCGCGGGGAAGGTGCTCTTGCAGAACTCGATGTAACGCCCGCCGGCGTCGTCAAGACGCCGCGCCTTGCCCAGACGTTCGGACGGCGCGCATTCCATCGGTTGCTCGAGTTGGCGCTCGATGTCGAGCTCGACTTCGTCGGGCAGCTTGTTGCCGTCCGCGGAGAAGAACTTGATGCCGTTGTCGTCATACGGATTGTGCGACGCGCTGATCACGACGCCCGCTGACAAGCGCAGCGCCCGCGTCAGGTATGCGACGCCGGGCGTGGGCATCGGGCCGGCCAGCATGACATCGACGCCCGCCGCCGAAAAACCCGACTCCAGCGCGGCTTCGAGCATGTAGCCCGACACGCGCGTGTCCTTGCCGATCAGCACCGTCGGACGATTGCCTTTTTTTTGCTGGGCGCGGTCCGCGCCCGCCAGCACCTTGCCGGCCGCGTAGCCGAGCTTGAGTACGAAGTCCGGCGTGATCGGCGCGACGCCTACGCGTCCGCGGATGCCGTCCGTTCCAAAGTATTGACGTGTCATTGTTGCTTGACCCTCCTCGCGGCCGTATGGCGCTTGTCATCGGACCGCGATTTCTAGTTGATGAATTCTATAGACGCGCGCCTGCGCCTAACTTCCTGATGAATGAGGCCAGGTGTCAATGATGCCCATTCCTGGCGGCATTCTTTGTGGCCTGCCAGACTTTCAGCGCATCGACGGTCTCCGCGACATCGTGCACGCGGATAATCGCCGCACCCCGTTCGGCCGCGCAGACTGCGCCCGCGACGCTTGCCGCGAGCCGCTCGCCGGCGCCGCGTCCGGTGACCGCGCCGAGCATCGATTTCCGGGACATGCCTGCGAGCAACGGGAAGTCCGTCCCTGCTGGCAACGTGGCCGTGATGTGCGCGAGCAACGCGTAATTATGCTCGACCGTCTTTCCGAACCCGAAGCCCGGATCGAAACTGACGCGCGATGCAGCGATGGCCGCGTGCGCGAGCGCAGCGACGCGCTCCGCGAAGAACGCGCGCACGTCGGCGACGACGTCGTCGTACACGGGATCGTGAAGCTGCATCGTGCGCGGCTCGCCGAGCATATGCATCACGCACAGTCCGCAGTTACTGTCTTTGACGGCATCCAGCGCGCCTTCCCGACGCAAGCCCCAGATATCGTTGATCATGTCCGCGCCGGCCTCGAGCGCGGCACGCATTACGGCAGGCTTATAGGTATCGACGGAGAGCGGCACCTGCATGGCGCGCAGCGCCTCGACGATCGGCACGACGCGCTGCAGTTCCTCCTCGAGCGGCACGGGCGGCGCGCCCGGACGCGTGGATTCGCCGCCGATGTCGATCATGTCGGCGCCATCGGCAAGCATCTGCTCGGCGCGTGCGAGCGCGGCATCGCGCGACACGAAGCGGCCGCCGTCGGAGAACGAATCCGGCGTAACGTTGAGAATGCCCATGACGAGCGGGCGCTCGAAGGTCAACATGAAGCGGCCGCACTGGAGCGGCGCTGCTGGAAGCGGGGAAGACATTGGTGTGGTCGAAGCGAGTGGGAGCGAAGCAGAGATCAGGATTGGCGGACGGGCTGTCGCAAGGCGTCTGGCCTGAATTCAGTTCGAGGCGAATCGGCGTCGCGCGGCGCTACGTTCAGCATCTCATTAAAACTGTGCCGAGAAGTGAAAATGGGCCGGCGTGCAAAGCACACCGGCCCATGAACGGACGCAGGGAACTTAGGCCGTTGCCGGCGCGTTGCCCGGTTTGACCTCGGTGCCGCTGCTGCCACCCGGCGGCGTATCGCCCGACGGAGGCGGCAGATTCTTCGGCGGACGCGGCGGACGATCCGACATGATGTCGCTGATCTGCTCCGCGTCGATGGTTTCCCACTCGAGGAGCGCCTTGGTCATCGCTTCAACCCTGTCGCGGTTGTCTTCCAGCAGCTTACGGGCGAGCGCGTATTGTTCGTCCAGGATGCGGCGGATTTCCGCATCGACCTTCTGCTGCGTGGCTTCGGACACCGTCTTCGAGCCGAGCTTGCCGAACATGCCGTCCGGTTCGGTGTCGACGTAGACCATCGTGCCGAGCACATCCGACATCCCGTAACGCGTGACCATGTCGCGTGCCATCTTGGTTGCGCGTTCGAAGTCGTTCGAAGCGCCGGTCGACATCGAGTTCAGGAAAACTTCTTCTGCTGCGCGACCGCCGAACAGGATTGCGATTTCCTCGAGCATCTTGTCGCGATACAGGTTCACACGGTCATGCTCCGGCAACTGCCAGGTGACACCAAGCGCCCAGCCACGCGGCATGATCGTGACCTTGTGAACCGGATCGGCATGCGGAAGCAACTTCGCCACCACCGCGTGACCGGACTCGTGATAGGCCGTATTGCGACGCTCTTCCTCACGCATGACCGCCGACTTGCGCTCCGGACCCATGAAGATCTTGTCCTTCGCATCCTCGAAGTCCTGCATTTCGACGATGCGCTTGCCGCGGCGCGCCGCGAACAGCGCAGCTTCGTTCACGAGATTCGCCAGGTCAGCGCCCGAGAAACCCGGCGTGCCGCGTGCGATGACCGATGCGTCCACGTCGTTCGCGATCGGCACCTTGCGCAGATGCACCTTCATGATGTGCTCGCGACCGCGGATATCCGGCAGACCGACATACACCTGACGGTCGAAGCGGCCCGGGCGGAGCAGCGCTTTGTCGAGCACGTCCGAACGGTTCGTTGCCGCGATTACGATGACGCCCGAGTTCGCCTCAAAGCCATCCATTTCGACGAGCATCTGATTCAGTGTCTGCTCGCGCTCGTCGTTGCCGCCACCCATACCGGCGCCGCGATGGCGACCGACCGCGTCGATTTCGTCGATGAACACGATACACGGCGCGTGCTTCTTCGCCTGCTCGAACATGTCGCGCACACGGGCCGCACCGACACCGACGAACATTTCGACAAAATCAGAGCCCGAGATGCTGAAGAACGGAACCTTCGCTTCGCCCGCGATGGCGCGTGCGAGCAGCGTCTTGCCGGTACCCGGAGGGCCGACCAACAGCACGCCGCGTGGTATGCGCCCGCCCAGCTTCTGGAATTTCTGCGGATCGCGCAGGAAGTCCACCAGTTCCGACACTTCTTCCTTGGCTTCGTCGCAGCCCGCGACGTCGGTAAAATTGATTGCGTTGTTGTTCTCGTCGATCAGTCGCGCTCGCGACTTCCCGAATGAAAACGCCCCGCCTTTGCCGCCCCCCTGCATCTGCCTCATCATGTAGAACCAGAATCCGATGATCAGGATCGTGGGCCCGAGGTAGTACAGCGCGGAGACGAGCGCATTCGGTTCATCGTCAGCCTTGCCGCTGACCTGAACGCCATATTTCATCAAATCGCCGACCATCCAGATGTCGCCGGGCGACACGATCTGGTATTTCTGGCCGTCCGCCGGAGTGACCGTGAGATTGCGGCCCTGAACGGTAACGTTCTTCACTTTGCCGTTCTTCGCGTCGTCCATGAACTGCGAATAAGACACACCTTCCTGGACGCGGGGCTTATCGAACTGCTTGAACACCGTAAACAGCACCAGTGCGATCACGAGCCACACTGCCGCTTTAGAGAACATATTGTTGTTCAAAGCACCACTCCTCACTCATAGACGGGCGCCTACATAAACCTTGCGACGCCACCAAAGCATTCTAATCCAGACCGCTAACCCCTGCCATAAGGTTTATCTACCGCACAAATAGCGGCTGACCCGTAATTTTCGGCATAATCCGCGCAAATATCGCAGAAATTCGCCAAATTAGCGGAGCGGGCCTTTCAGTTCGGGTGCTTGAGCCGCCGCCCGAGAATAAAAGTCTCCGACGATTTGTCACGGGAGGCCTTGGGCTTGCGCGGCGCCACCACTTTGAACTGGTGCTTGAACTTTTCGACGATCTGACTGTAACCGCTGCCATGAAAACATTTGACCAGCAGCGCACCTTCCGGTTTCAGATGGTTCTGCGCGAACTCCAGCGCCAGATCGCAGAGATGCTCGATGCGCGCGGCATCCGCACTCGCTACGCCAGAGAGGTTGGGGGCCATGTCCGAGATTACAAGGTCCACTTGCCGCTCCCCCACGATTTCATCGAGTTGGGCGAGCACTTCGTCCTCGCGGAAGTCGCCCTGAATGAACGTGACGTCCGCAATCGGCTCCATCGGAAGGATATCGAGCGCGATGATCGTCCCGTCGATACCGCCCTCGCGCTCGACGTCCCGCTTCGCGCCCTGCGCGAGCTTGTTGCGCGCGTACTGGCTCCAGCTTCCGGGCGTCGAGCCGAGATCGACGATCACCTGCCCCGGCTTGATGAGCTTGTCCTGCTCGTCGATCTCCTTAAGCTTGTACGCGGCGCGCGCGCGATAGCCTTCGCGCTGCGCCATCTTCACGTAGGGATCGTTGATGTGGTCATGCAACCACGATTGATTAAAACGGTTCTTTGCCATTCAAACTGAGCTCATGTGGCGCGCTGACAGCGCGCCCGGTGCGTATTTTGCTGCATCGCGCGATGCTTTTAGCGGATAATACGCGTCTTGTCGGCCGGACCGGCCCTCGGACGCTTACGTGCGCCGTACCCGGCATCCGGCCTGTTCTGTTTCTGGTGGGCGATGGCGCGATCGATGCGCCGCAGATCCGGCGCGAAGCCATGCGCTTTCGCTTCAGCGTGTTCAAACCGCCTCGCGAGCGTACCTCACGCCGCCCACATTTTAGTCGAGTCCCAAATTTCACATGCCAGCTCTTAAACTCTCCCCCGCCGAGCGCGCCGATCTGCGTTCCCAGGCCCATGCGCTCAAGCCCGTCGTGCTCGTCGGCGCGGAGGGTCTGACCGATGCCGTGCTGAAAGAGATCAACGTGCACCTCGAAGCGCACCAGCTCATCAAAGTCCGCGTGTTCGGCGACGAACGCGAAACGCGTGTCGGGATCTACGACGAAATCTGCGATCGCCTGAACGCCGCGCCCATCCAGCATATCGGCAAGCTGCTCGTGATCTGGAGACCTGAAGGCGCCGCGCCGAAAAGTCGCGCCACCCGCACGCGCAGCACGATGCCGCCGAGCGCAGGCGAAGCCGCCGACCGCCCGACCAGGGGCCGTGCGCCGCGCGTCGTCAAGGCAGTGAAAATCACGCGTGACGCGCCTGCCTTCAAGAAGCCGAAAAAGCAGACGCTGAAGGTGCTGGGTAATGAACGCGTCACCGCTGGTGGCAACGTGAAGCGCGCGAAAAAGCGTCAGACCAGCTCGAAACGCCAGCATCAGGACGTGAAGTGATCGAACGGCGCGTGCGATTCCACTTCAACGCACGCGCCGCCCTGTAACGAATGCGATTCAGCTTCGCGCCCGCTTCGCCGCCACCTTGGCCGAATTTTTCTTCGGCACGATCTTGGCCGGCGCCGCATCCGGCAGGCGCCACACCAGCGCAATGCCGAAGAGGCATTCGATCACATAGATCGCGCTCGATATGCCGTGCAGTATCCCGAACTCCTTCGCATACGGCGAACTCGCGAGATCGGTGCCCGCTTCCTGCGCTGCCATGCGTAGCGAGTTCATGAACGGCTGCAGCGCGAAGTAGCCGACCAGCACGCAGAGAAGCATCACCGCGACGATCCACCGAACGCGCTTGTAGTCGACGATGCCGCTTTTCACAAAGCGATTGCCGATCAGAATGAGCACGAGCGCACTGACCACGCCGATGATCGCCTCGATCCGGAAGAGTTGCGCCGCTACCGAGCCCGCCGACGTGCGGTCGAGCATCGAAAAGAGGACGGGCGCGGCGACGAAGCCCAGGGTCAGCAAGCTGCCGACCCAGACCATGCTGATGGTGCGAAAGAGCCGGTGCTCCATCAGACGTAACGCACTGCAATGATTTCATACTCGCGCGCGCCGCTCGGAGCCTGCACCGACGCCACGTCGCCTTCCGATTTCGCGATGAGCGCGCGCGCGATCGGCGAGCTCACCGAAATGAGACCGTGATCGATATTCGCTTCGTCATCGCCGACGATCTGATACGTCACCATGTCGCCCGACTCCAGGTCCTCCAGCTCGACCGTCGCGCCGAACACCACGCGACCTTCGGCCTCGACCTGCGTCGGGTCGATCACTTGCGCGGCAGCGAGCTTCGACTCGATCTCAGCGATGCGGCCCTCGATGAAACCCTGCTTTTCCTTCGCGGCATCGTATTCCGCGTTTTCCGACAAGTCGCCTTGCGCGCGGGCCTCCGCGATCGCGTTGATGACCGCCGGACGCTCCACGGCCTTCAGGCGCTGCAATTCGTCGCGCAGCAACTCCGCGCCGCGCTTCGTCAAAGGAATCGTGCTCATAGACCACTCACAAACAATTTCGTCAAAAAAATTACCGCGGTTAAGCGCATCTCCCTATAAAAGGAGACGCCGCTTAACCGCGGCTCGTGATGCTTAGACTGGTAATCGAAGCCTTAGTTTAGGCGAGCATGCAGCCCTTGTAAATCATAGACTTCCAGATCGCGGAGATAACGCAGGCCCTCGACCGCCGCGCGCGCGCCCGACATGGTCGTGTAGTAGGTGACCTTGTTGGCCTGCGCGCTCATGCGAATCGAGCGCGAATCGGCGATTGCGGCGCGCGTTTCGTCGACGGTCGTGAACACGAGCGCGATCTCGCCGTTCTTGATCATGTCGACGATGTGCGGACGGCCGTCCTTCACCTTGTTCACGACCTTCACCGGCACGCCCGCCGCCGCGATCGCAGCCGCGGTGCCCTTGGTCGCGACGATCGGATAGCCGAGCTCATGCAGCATCTGCGCGACTTCGACGGCCTTCGGCTTGTCTGCGTCCATCACCGTAAGCAGCACCGTGCCCGATTCCGGCAGACGCGAGCCGGCCGCAAGCTGCGACTTGAAGAGCGCTTCGCCGAAGGTGCGGCCCACGCCCATCACTTCGCCGGTCGAACGCATTTCCGGCCCGAGCACCGGATCGACCGCCGGGAACTTGACGAACGGGAACACGGCTTCCTTCACACTGAAGTACGGCGGAATCACTTCCTTCGTGACGCCTTGCGCCTTGAGCTTCTGACCGACCATCGCGCGCGCGGCGATCTTCGCGAGCGGCAGGCCCGTTGCCTTCGACACGTACGGCACCGTGCGCGATGCGCGCGGATTCACTTCCAGCACGTAGATGATGTCCTTTTTCGAGCCATCGTCCTGCGGCACTTGCTGGATCGCAAACTGCACGTTCATCAGGCCGACGACGTTCAGCGCCTTCGCCATTGCGGCGGTTTGCCGCTTCAGTTCGTCGACGGTTTCCTTCGACAGCGAGTACGGCGGCAGCGAGCAAGCCGAGTCGCCCGAGTGCACGCCCGCCTGTTCGATGTGCTCCATCACGCCGCCGATGAACACGTCGTCGCCATCGGAGATGCAGTCGACGTCGCATTCGATCGCGTCGTTGAGGAAGCGGTCGAGCAGCACCGGCGAGTCGTTCGATACCTTCACGGCCTCGCGCATATAGCGTTCGAGGTCGCGCGGCTCGTGGACGATTTCCATCGCGCGGCCGCCCAGCACGTACGACGGGCGCACGACGAGCGGATAGCCGATTTCTTCCGCGAGCTTCAACGCTTCGTCTTCCGCACGCGCCGTGCGGTTCGGCGGCTGGCGCAGATCGAGATCCTTCAGAAGCTGCTGGAAGCGTTCGCGGTCTTCGGCGGCATCGATCATGTCCGGCGACGTGCCGATGATCGGTACGCCATTCGCTTCGAGATCGAGCGCGAGCTTGAGCGGCGTCTGTCCGCCGTACTGCACGATCACGCCGACCGGCTTTTCGAGATCGACGATTTCGAGTACGTCTTCGAGCGTCAGCGATTCGAAGTACAGACGATCGGACGTGTCGTAGTCGGTAGACACGGTTTCCGGATTGCAGTTGACCATGATGGTTTCATAGCCGTCCTCGCGCATCGCGAGCGCGGCATGCACGCAGCAATAGTCGAACTCGATGCCCTGCCCGATCCGGTTCGGGCCGCCGCCCAGCACCATGATCTTCTTCTTGTCGGTCGGATTCGCTTCGCACTCGTCCTCGTAGGTCGAGTACATGTAGGCGGTCTTCGTCGCGAATTCGGCCGCGCACGTGTCCACGCGCTTGTAGACCGGGCGCACTTTCAGTTCATGGCGCTTCTTGCGCACGTCGTCCTGCGTCGAGCCAGTCAGCTTCGCCAGACGGCGGTCCGAGAAGCCGCTCTTCTTCAGATACAGCAGCTCGTCCTTCGTGAGGCTCGCGAGCGTGCGGCCTTCGAGCGCCTTTTCCTTCAGGATGATCTGTTCGATTTGCGCGAGGAACCACGGATCGATCGACGTCTCTTCGAAGATCTCGTCCATCGTGAGGCCGAGACGGAATGCATCGCCGAGATACCAGATGCGGTCCGGGCCCGGCTCGCCGATTTCGCGGATCGCTTCGTCGCGGCTCGTGGTCTTTTCATCGAGACCGTCGACGCCCACTTCCAGACCGCGCAGCGCCTTCTGGAACGACTCCTGGAACGTGCGGCCCATTGCCATCACTTCGCCCACGGACTTCATCTGCGTCGTCAGGCGCGAATCGGCCTCGCGGAATTTCTCGAACGCGAAGCGCGGCACCTTCGTCACGACATAGTCGATCGTCGGTTCGAACGATGCCGGCGTCTGGCCGCCCGTGATTTCGTTCTTGAGTTCGTCGAGCGTGTAGCCGCACGCGAGCTTCGCGGCGACCTTCGCGATCGGGAAGCCCGTCGCCTTCGATGCCAGCGCCGACGAGCGCGACACGCGCGGGTTCATCTCGATGACGACCATGCGGCCGTCCTTCGGATTGATCGCGAACTGCACGTTCGAGCCGCCCGTATCGACGCCGATCTCGCGCAGCACCGCGAGCGACGCGTTACGCAGCACCTGATATTCCTTGTCGGTCAGCGTCTGCGCGGGCGCGACGGTGATCGAGTCGCCCGTGTGCACGCCCATCGGGTCGAGGTTTTCGATCGAGCACACGATGATGCAGTTGTCCTTTTTATCGCGGACGACTTCCATCTCGTACTCTTTCCAGCCAAGCAGCGATTCTTCGATCAGCAGTTCGCGCGTCGGCGAAAGATCGAGACCGCGGCGGCAGATCTCCTCGAACTCTTCCTTGTTGTACGCGATGCCGCCGCCCGAGCCGCCCAGCGTGAACGAAGGACGAATGACGGTCGGATAACCGCCGCTGCCCGTCGCCTCGGCGATCTGGGCCTGAACCGCGAGCGCTTCTTCCATCGAATGCGCGATGCCCGACTTGGCCGAACCGAGGCCGATCTTCGTCATCGCGTCCTTGAACTTCTGACGGTCTTCCGCCTTGTCGATCGCTTCGGGCGATGCGCCGATCAGTTCGACGTTGTACTTCTCCAGCACACCGTGGTGGAACAGGTCCAGCGCGCAATTGAGCGCGGTTTGCCCACCCATGGTCGGCAGGATCGCGTCCGGGCGCTCCTTCGCGATGATGCGCTCGACCACTTCCCACGAAATCGGCTCGATGTAGGTCACGTCGGCCGTGTTCGGATCGGTCATGATCGTCGCCGGATTGCTGTTGACGAGGATGACCTTATAGCCTTCTTCTCGCAGCGCTTTACAGGCTTGTGCGCCCGAATAATCGAACTCGCACGCCTGGCCGATGATGATCGGGCCCGCGCCGATGATGAGGATGCTCTTGATGTCTGTGCGCTTCGGCATAACTGCTCTCGAATATATATGTTCGGTACTTTTAAGCGGCGACCTTCGCCGACTCCATCAGCTTGATGAAGCGGTCGAACAGATACGCGATGTCGTGCGGGCCGGGCGACGCTTCCGGGTGGCCCTGGAAACAGAACGCGGGCTTATCCGTGAGCGCGAAACCTTGCAGCGTGCCGTCGAAGAGCGAGACGTGCGTGACCTTCGCGTTGGCGGGCAACGTCGAGGCATCGACTGCGAAGCCGTGGTTCTGCGACGTGATGACGACGCGGCCGTCTTCCATGTCCTTCACCGGATGGTTCGCGCCGTGATGGCCCGTCTTCATCTTCATGGTCTTCGCGCCGACGGCGAGGCCCATGATCTGATGGCCGAGGCAGATGCCGAAGGTCGGAATGCCGCGCTCGATGAACTCGCGCGTGGCGCGGATCGCGTAGTCGCACGGTTCCGGGTCGCCCGGGCCGTTCGACAGGAAGATGCCGTCCGGATTGAGCGCGAGCGCGTCGGCGGCGCTCGATTGCGCCGGCAGCACGGTCACGTGGCAACCGCGCTCGGCAAGCATGCGCAGGATATTGAACTTCACGCCGTAGTCGAATGCGACAACGCGGAATTTAGGCGCTTCCTGCTTGCCGTAGCCGCTGCCGAGCCGCCATTCGGTCTGCGTCCACTCGTAGTTCTTTTCCGTCGACACGACCTTCGCGAGGTCCATGCCCGCAAGACCCGGGAACGAGCGCGCGAGGCCGAGCGCCTTCGCTTCGTCATCGGTGCCGGCGAGAATGCAGCCGTTTTGCGCGCCCTTCTCGCGCAAGATGCGCGTGAGCTTGCGCGTGTCGATGCCCGCGATCGCGACGACGCCCTGGGCCTTCAGATAGTCGGAGAGACTTTGCTCGGAACGGAAGTTCGATGCGAGCACCGGCAGATCACGAATGATGAGGCCGGCGGCATGGACTTTGGTGGCTTCGACATCTTCGGCGTTCACGCCGTAGTTGCCGATGTGCGGATAGGTCAGCGTGACGATCTGGCGGGCATAGCTCGGATCGGTCAGGATTTCCTGATAACCGGTGATGGCGGTGTTGAACACCACTTCGCCGATCGTCGAACCGGGCGCGCCGATCGATTGACCACGAAAGACCGTGCCGTCGGCAAGTGCGAGGAGTGCGGGGGAAAATGACGGCAACACGGGAAGCTCCTTGGGGAACACCCTGTTACCGACCTGTCTGTCCGAAATTCAGGCTTGGCCTCCCGTCGCTCGAAGAACGAGGGGTTTCCTTCGCAGTGAAAGCGGCGGCTCGCGGGGCGCGCATCGTGACTCGAACCGGCACGCTTGCGCGTGGCAACGAAGGATTCAAGCAGGCGATCGGCGGCGTGCGGCGCGCAGTTCGTGCGCAGCGAACGACGGTGAATGGGAGGTAGGCGCTAGGGTGCGGGTTGATATGCTCAAACCTTCGAATTATAGCGCGAAAAGGTCACATTCGCCAGATTTGAGAAATGTCCGCTTGCCGGCTACTTACTTCGCGCGCCGATCAGCGCGCCGCGCGTTCGGCCTTCTGCACCGTGCGGCTTGGGAAAACGTACCAGACCGCGCTCGCGACCTGCAGCACGATCAGCACGATCCAGACCGTCAAGTGCGCCGACGCGGGATAGCGCCCTCCATCGGAGGGCCAGAACGAAAGCATCGCGCCGACGCCCACCTGAAAACCGAAGATCAACAGAAAAATCACGAGCGTCAGCGTCGTGTGCGCGCGTCCGATCATGTGCGACGGGAAATACTCCGCGGCGACCGCGTAGCTCAGAATGCCCGTGCCGCCGAAAATCCCGTATGCGGCAATCAGCATGGACGGCGGTACCGGCACGCGCAGCACCATCAGCAGTTGCGTGGCGACGAACAGCATCATGCCGGCGCCGCAGAACGCATACACCGACACGCCGCGCCGTTCCATCCCGCGCGCCGCCGCGCCGAAGCCGACGCAGCCGAACATCATCGCAAAGCCGAGTATCGAAACGAGCGCTGCCGCGTGTGCCGGGGCGAGGCCCATTACATCGAGCAAATAGGGGCGAATCCATAGCGATTGCATCGCATAAAAAACGCCCTGCGTGACAACGGAAAACGACGCGATCTTCCAGAACACGCCGCTTTTCAGGATGAGCCACGTGCCCTTGAACTGGGTGACGACGTCCGCCCGGTGATGCGGATCGGCCTCCGCCTTGCGTGGCGCGAAAAGGACGATCGCGGCAGCGACGACGAGCGTGAACATGCCCAGTCCCACGCACACCTGCCGCCAACTCGCGACCTGCAAGAGCGCGGCGAGCGGCGAGCCCACGACGACACCGCCCAGCCCGCCGACGGCCATCGTGAATCCGTTGATGAGCGGCAGGCGCGCAAGCGCGAAATGCTGCGCCGACGCCTTGAAGGCCGCGCTCAGGCACACCGACACGCCAATGCCGATCAGCAATCGGCCGATCATCAGCCCCGCAAGCCCCCGGGATGCGCCGAACACCCAGATGCCGGCCGCCGCGAAGACCAGCATGCTGGCCGTCACGCGACGCGGTCCGAAATGATCGAGCAGCACGCCGACGGGAATCTGCGCCAGCGCGAAGCCGATGAAATACAGCGAAGTCAGCAGACCCAGATCGGCCGCGGACAGGCCGAGGTCGTGCGTGATCAGCGGCGCGAAGCCGAGATTGACGCCGCGGAACACGTACGAGACGAAGTAACCGGCGGCGAACAGGAAGAAAACACGAAGGTGAGCGGTGGGCGACATGTGAAACGGGCGCTTCATTGATTCTTTTTGGATCGCCAGTTTAACGGGGTCGTCAAACGAAAACGCCGTCACCTTGGTGACGGCGTGGGATAGCGCTTCGTAGAAACGCCGGCTTTATTTCTTTTTGCTGGTCTTCGCCGGCGCGGCCGGCTTCACGGCCTTGGCCGTGGCGGCATGCTTTGCTGCGTGCGATGTCGTCGAAGCCGACACTTTCGTCACCTTCCCCGCCGAATGCGCGGCTGACTTCCCGCCGCGCGAAGACTTCGTTTCCGGCACGCGCGTGCCGATCTTCGACACGCCGCCCGACGAACGGCTAGACGCCGCCACCGTCTCCACGCGCGCCGGACCCGGCTCGGCCGGCACCGCACGGCCGTACGGCACGTGCAGGACGACGACCTGGCCCGGCATGAACACATCACCGTGCGTGCGGTTCCATGCGCGCACCTGCGCCGGCGACACGTCATAGCGGTCCGCCAGCGTGTTGACGGCCTGCTTGCGGCGCACACGGATCACGAGTCTGCGCGTGTCGGGGACGTCGCGCTCGATCGCGAGCATCGCGTTCGCGGCGACGTCGGCGCTGATGTCTTCGTCGTCGTCGTCCGTGCGTGGCACGACGATCGTCGAGCCGGGCTTCAGACGCATGCCCGCCGGAATGCGGTTGACGGACATCAGCGTGTCCGCGTCCACACCGATCTTCTCGGCGATCGCCGCCGGGCGCGACCGCTCGGTCACCGTATAGGTGGTCCATGACGACAGCGCGCCCGAATACGACGACAGATTGCGCTGGAACGAAGCCGCGTTGTCGAATGGCAGCAGAATCTGCGGATTGGTCGCGCCAAGTATCACCGGTTTCGAGAACGACGGATTCAGCGAACGGAATTCTTCCACGCTCATGCCGGCGAGCTTCGCGGCCATCGTCACGTCGATGTCGCGCGCGGTCGTGACCGTCACGAAATACGGGTGATTCGGGATGTCCGGCAGCGTGAGACCGTACGTCTGCGGATTGCTCACGATGTTCTTCACGGCCTGCAGCTTGGGCACGTAGTTACGCGTCTCGTTGGGCATGCGCAGGCTTTCGTAGTCGGTCGGCAAGCCCGCCGCCTCGTTGCGCGCGATCGCGCGCTGCACGTTGCCCTCACCCCAGTTGTACGCGGCGAGGGCAAGATGCCAGTCGCCGAACATGTCATGCAGACGCGAGAGATAGTCGAGCGCGGCGCTCGTCGAGGCGAGCACGTCGCGGCGCTCGTCCTGCCACATGTTCTGCTTGAGGTTGTAGTCGCGGCCGGTGCCCGGCATGAACTGCCACATGCCCGCGGCCTTCGCCACCGACAGCGCCTGCGGGCTGTAAGCCGACTCGATGAACGGCAGGAGCGCCAGTTCCGTCGGCATGTGGCGCTGCTCCAGTTCCTCGACGATGTGATACAGGTACTTCTGCGAGCGCGTCGTCATGCGCTCGACGTAATCCGGGCGCTGCGCGTACCAGTTGACCTGCATGTCGACGAGATCGCTTTGCAGATCGGGAATCTGGAAGCCGCCGCGAATGCGGTTCCACAGATCGGACGATCCCGCGAGCGAAGTCACGGGCGTCTTGTCGACGTTGATGGTCTCTTTGGCTGCTGCAGTGCGGCGAATGGCGTCGGCGACTTGTTGCTGCTGTTGCTGCGAAGCGGTGGAGTTGACTGGAAGTGATAAAGGATCTGACGCTGTAGGTCCCTGGCTCGCGCACGCGGCGAGCATCAGGACGGACAGCGCGCTAAGGGTTAGTCGCATGGAACGTCTCTGCTTCCACAAAATGATGCTTGGAAATTTGGAGCCGATAGTACGGAACAGCACTTAAGACGTCAATAAGAATGCGCGCAAAACCCCTGCAAAATCCTGCATCTAACGGCGATTCCAACGTTTCGGTTGAAGTTAGCCCCAAAAGCTTCGGGTTAGCGGAACTTATCTTTCCAGCCGCGCATCATTCGGAACGCTTCGAGCCGGTCCGAAACTGGTGTGCCGAACTGTAAAGTAAGTGTCGCGCGGATCGCCGGAACGTCAGCGCGCAGGAACGGATTCACCGCTTTTTCGTGGCCGATGGTGGTCGGTAGTGTCGGTTTGCCGGCGGCGCGCAGCGCCTGTGCGTCGTCGCTCCAGCGCAGCAGCGCGGCGTTGTCCGGCTCGCATGCGCGCGCGAATCTGATGTTCGAGAGCGTGTATTCATGTGCACAGTGAACCTGAGTGTGCTCCGGCAACGCTGCGAGCGCGTCGAGCGAGCTCAGCATCTGTTGCGGCGTGCCTTCGAAAAGACGGCCACAGCCGCTTGCGAACAGGGTGTCGCCGCAAAAGAGGTGCGGCGTGCCGCTCTGGTCGCCGGGCTGGAAGTAAGCGATGTGACCGGCCGTATGGCCCGGCACGTCGATGACTGCGAGTTCGAGCGCCGGATGCGCGATGCGCACCGTATCGCCGCCCGTGACGCGCTGGGTCAGATGCTCGATACGCTCGCCGGCCGGGCCGTAGACAGGGATGCCACCCTCTGCCGATCGGCTATCGAGGAGCGCTTTCACGCCGCCGACGTGGTCCTGATGATGGTGCGTGAGTAAAATAGCGGTCAGTCGCCAACCGCGCCTGGCGAGATACGCCTCGACGGGCGCAGCGTCACCGGGGTCGACCACGACCGCATCGCGCGAGTCCGACACGAGCCAGAGGTAGTTGTCCTCGAACGCCGGAACCGGCACGTATTCGAGTGCATCCTGTACAGGTAGATTCTTGGCAAGCGAATTCATGGCGATCTTTTATGCGGCAATTCGAACATGTCTGACCGACCGATTATAGACTGGCCCACCTGGACGAGCTCGGCGCCCGGACGCTACGTGCTCGAATGGGAGCAGGCGCAGCTCGATCACGTGGTGTCCGACATTTTCGGCTATCACGCGCTGCAGCTCGGCATGCCGCATCTCGACGCACTACGCGAGAATCGCATGACCGGCCGTGCGCTCGTACTCGACGCCGAAAGCGCATCGAGCGCGCCCTACACGCCGCCGCGCGCCACGACGCCCGGTGTGAGCGCGCTACCGGCCGCGAGCGCGCCAGATGGCCGCAGCACTGTGTGGTGCGATCTGCTCGACCTGCCCTTCGAAGCACAAAGCGTCGATCTGCTCGTACTGCCCCACACGCTCGAGTTCTCGCCGGACCCGCACCGGCTGTTGCGCGAAGCCGAACGTGTGCTCGTGCCCGAAGGGCAGTTGATCATCCTCGGCTTCAATTCGCTGAGCCTTTGGGGCGCGCGGCAATCGCTCGGCAAGGTGGCGGGACGGCCGTTCGTGCCGGCGGCACACGAGATGATCGCGTTCACGCGCATCAAGGACTGGATCAAACTACTCGGGTTCGACCTTGAACGCGGGCGCTTCGGCTGCTATCGTCCGCCGCTCGTCACGGACAAGTGGCTGCAACGCTATCAATTCATGGAAGCTGCCGGCGACCGCTGGTGGCCCATTTTCGGCGCGGCGTACATGATCACGGCGGTGAAACGCGTGCGCGGCATGCGTGTCATCGGTCCGCGCAAGCTGAAAAAGACCGCGCTCGCGTCCGGCCTCGCGCCGGTCGCGGCTCCGCATACGCGCAACGAGACCCGCAACGAGCATTGATGACTCAAGAATCCGCATCGAACAAGGTAATCGACATCTACACGGACGGCGCCTGCAAGGGCAATCCCGGGCCCGGCGGCTGGGGCGCCCTCCTCCGCTTCGGCTCGCTGGAAAAGGAACTGTTCGGCGGAGAGGCCGCGACCACGAACAACCGCATGGAACTGATGGCCGTGATCTCCGCACTCGAGGCGCTGAAGCGCCCGTGTCACGCGATCATCCATACCGATTCGCAATATGTGCAAAAAGGCATCAGCGAATGGATCCACGGCTGGAAGAAAAAGAACTGGATGACCGCCGCGAAGACGCCCGTCAAGAACGCCGATCTCTGGAAGCGGCTCGACGACCTCGTCGCACAGCATGAAATCGAATGGCGCTGGGTCAAGGGCCACGCCGGTCATCCCGAGAACGAACGCGCCGATGCGCTCGCCAATCGCGGCGTGACCTCGCTCGCGGACAGCTAATCAAATTACACGTCATCTATGCGCCAATTAATACTGGATACCGAAACCACCGGCCTGAACGCGAGGACCGGCGACCGAATCATCGAAATCGGCTGCGTGGAACTGATCAACCGCCGGCTCACCGGCAACAACCTGCACCTCTACGTGAACCCCGAGCGCGACAGCGATCCCGGCGCGCTCGCGGTCCATGGCCTCACCACCGAGTTCCTGAGCGACAAGCCGAAGTTCGCCGAGATCGCCGCTCAGCTGCGCGACTTCATCGCGGACGCGGAGCTGATCATCCATAACGCGCCCTTCGACGTCGGCTTTCTCGACATGGAGTTCTCGCTGCTCGGATTGCCGAAGGTGTCAGAGACATGTGCCGGTGTGATCGACTCGCTCGCGCAGGCCAAGCAGATGTTCCCCGGCAAGCGCAATTCGCTCGATGCGCTGTGCGACCGCTTCGGCATCAGCAACGCGCATCGCACGCTGCACGGCGCGCTCCTCGACTCGGAATTGCTCGCAGAAGTCTATCTTGCGATGACGCGTGGCCAGGAAAGCCTCGTCATCGACATGCTCGGCGATCAGCCCGCGTCGGGCTCGGTTTCCACATCGCGCATCGCGCTCGACGATCTCGACTTGCCGGTCATCATTGCGAGCGAGGCCGAGCTCGCCGCGCACGAAGCCGTGCTGACCGATCTCGACAAAGCGATCAAAGGCGCGAGCGTATGGCGCACGGAACCGGCACCGGCTGAAAGCGATGTCGTTCCTGCATAAATTTTTTCGAATTTAGCTTAAGAGCCTCTTTACGAAACAAGAAACGCCTGACATAATCTCGTCTCTCTTCGGGTGGTTAGCTCAGCGGTAGAGCACTGCCTTCACACGGCAGGGGTCACTGGTTCGATCCCAGTACTACCCACCAGGATTCTGGTGTTGGTAAAGACAAGCACCGAAGAACAAAAGGCCCAAGTCTCCCGACTTGGGCCTTTTTCATTTCCGTCACCCGAAGGCGGTTGCTAAGACGTTACGACGCCCACACGCCACGCGCCATCCCGCTTGCGGCGATCACCATGACCATCACGAGTCCCGCTTCAAGATCGCTCATCCACGCAAAACGCCGCGCGCGCGTCAGGTCGATCGTCCCGCCCTGCGCGAGCGCGATGCGCCAGCGAATCAGCGCAAGCATCGGCGAGACTTCGATCAACAGAATCACGACGAGCGCCGTCATCTTCAAATGAAAAAGCGGTTCGTGCAGATAGTAGGCGCCCCCTTTTTCGAATCCGCCGAACGCGCGCGTCACGCCCGTCACGATCAGCACGATCGCGGTGACGCCCCACACCGAGTCCGAGCGGAACACGTCACGCAGGCGCAACTCGTTCGCCTGAATGGACTGCGTGGCGTCGAGACGCCGCAGCGCGCGGGCCCGCGCGAGCACCGAGCCGAGCGCGAACCCGAAAGCAAGAAGATGAATTGCGGCCAGCAACCAACGTATCAGCATCCTTTCCTCCCTGACGAGACAGGAACGACGTGTACGGCATTTTCGGCTTGCGAAGTCGAACCGACTCAGCCCTGACGCAGGGTCGCATCGAGCGCCCGCGCCGCGCTGCGATCGCTTTCGCTGGCGAGCGGCGCGCGGAACACGGTGGTGCGATTGTGCCCGGCTGCGGCGGGCGAGTCCCACAATAGTTCGATTTTCGGCCGACGCGCGAACACGCCGCGCCGCACTTCGCCGCTTGCGCGAATCGCGGGGCCGGCGGGCTCGGTGGCCGGTGTGAGCATCGTCGTGGATGGCGATGCGTCCGACGACGGCGCCGGCCATTTCACCGACAGTTCGCGCGCATCGTATTGGCCGAGCTTTCGGCTTTCCGCCCAGACGACAGCGGTCCGCGTGACCGGATCGAGCGAGATCGCATAGCGGCCGATCGCGAAACGCCGCGCCGCAATGTTCGTGCGCCAGAGCGCGCGCGGCCGGCAGATCCACATGATGACCGCATAAAGCGCCGGGCCGACGACGAGCCAGCCGTTGGTCTCGGCGAGCGCTTGTGTGAAGCGCCGCCATCCTGAACTCCAGACGAACGCGCCGACGGAAAACATCGCAAAGCCGAAAGCCAGCAGCGCGATGAAGCGCAACGCCTGCCGCAGCCACTGCGGCAGCGGATGCAGCGGACGTTCCGTGCGCGCCTTCGCGCCCGGCAGCACGATCAGGAGAAAGATCAGGACGAGGTTCACGCATGCCCACGGCGAGGACGTCATCGCGCGCAGCGAGGACAGGTAGCCCATCTGCGACATCGAGAACGCCCAACGCGCCGCGAGCACCAGTCCGATCGCACGCAATGCGAACACGGTGCCGGCGCCCGGTGCCGGGCTCGCGCTGATTTGCTTGGGTCTCGCCAAAAGAACACTCCTGTCCACGATCGATGCATACTGCTCCGCGCATCGCGAAGCCCGGTCATTATAGGGAGATTACGGATGTCGTCAGAGGTTTGACAGCCCTTGCGCGGCGTAGCGCCCGAAAGGCGGACCTAAGTGTGCTATTACGACAACGCCCCGCGTGCCTTGAGGCACGCGGGGCGTTGTTTTGTTGCCGATGCCGCGCGAAGCGGCAAGACTTGCTCAGCTCGCGTTGACTTCGCGCAGAACGGTGCGGCGCTTCTGGCGCAGCAATTCTTCATAAACGTTGACGTAGTTCTGCGCCATCACCTTCGACGAGAAACGCGCTTCGAATGCGCCACGAACCTTCTCGCGCGACAGCGTGTCGAGCCGCTTCACGGCGGCGATCGCCGAGAGTTCGTCTTCAACGACGAAGCCCGACACACCGTTTTCGATCACTTCCGGCACCGAGCCGCGGTTGAACGCAATTACCGGCGTGCCGCAGGCCATCGCTTCGATCATCACGAGGCCGAAGGGCTCCGGCCAGTCGATCGGGAACAGCAGCGCGTGCGCATTGCCGAGGAACTCCGTCTTCTCGGCTTCGCTGATTTCACCGATGTACTCGACGTGCGGCAGCGCGAAGAGCGGCTTGATCTCTTCTTCGTAGTACGCGCGGTCGGCCTTGTCGAGCTTCGCGGCGATCTTGATCTTCATGCCCGCAGCTTGCGCGATGCGGATCGCGCGGTCGACCCGCTTCTCCGGCGAGATGCGGCCGAGGAACGCGAGGTAGCCGGGCTTCACGTTCGGAATCGGCTTCAGCAGGTTTTCCGGCAGACCGTGATACACCGTGGAGAGCCAGTGCGCCTGCGGCAGCGGCTGACGCTGGTTGTCCGAGATCGAGATAACCGGCACGTCATTGAACGTGTCGAAAATCGGCTGCAGTTCGGGCAGGTCGAGACGGCCGTGCATCGTCGTCAGGAACGGCACCGGCTGGCGCGCGAACAGCGAGAACGGGTAGTAGTCGATGTGGAAGTGCAGCACGTCGAACTCGTCGGCGCGGCGGCGGACTTCTTCGAGCAAAAGCATGTGCGGCGCCATCGTGTCGCGGATGGTCGGATCGAGGCGCAGCGCCTGCGGCCAGAACGCTTCGAGTTTCGCGGAGGTCTGCGAATCGCCGCTCGCGAAGAGCGTCACATCGTGTCCGGCATCCACGAGTGCCTCGGTCAGATAAGACACCACGCGTTCCGTGCCGCCGTACAGCTTCGGCGGAACAGCCTCGTGGAGGGGCGCGATTTGAGCGATTCGCATGTCGTGAAACTCCTAATGAAAGATCAGGCAAGTACTGCTGTCATGTTGACGTTGGAGAGCGAATCGCTCGGCTCGGGCGAAGCTCTCCGCGGCGCGGGGCCGCGGCGCTATGGCTGGTGCTCGAGTGAAAAAGCGGGGTCGCTGGTCACCGGTTTGGCGCGCAGGCGTTCGGTCCAAGCAATTGGGGTTCCATATCTCGAAAATCGCCGCGCGCCAGCAAATAACGCACGTCTGCTCCGGCGGTTGACGGGAACTTGCAAAACCTGTCGAAGACCTAAGGGCAAACCCGAACCGGATTATGGAGCCTTTTACAGCGTGCGCCGGCAGTCATTTCAACTTATTTACCTTGTTACACGAGGGATACACTTTGCAAACCCCTGTTTATTAAGGTTGTTCTACATTGGAGCACGGGTTGAACGAAGCCCGGCGGCGTGCGCGCGTAACAGCGGCTGGTCACCCGGCGCGGGCTTGCATCAGCGACTCGATGTCTGGCGCGACACGTGCTTTTCCACCGCTGCCGAACGTAACCCGTGACTGCCCGCCCCGCCCGGCGAGCGTTTCATCGCAAAAACCTGCGCAATGTGCTTACAATGCGCGCCCATGCGCCAGCCGCGCGCCCGCCGGCCATCACGACGCGGCGCAGGACCATTTTTCGCCGCGGGCGATGTTCGGATGGCCACATAGGCCGGACGTCATGTGCCCGAAGACGCGTTGCCCTCCGCGATACTGGATACAATTCGTGATGGAGACGGCGCAGCGTCGCCTCGCTTGACGTCAGTCGCGCCGGATCGGGCGACGAATTGCATGCCGGTTGCCGCAGACGACACCCCGCATGGACCTGCCCGAAGGCGCAACATACGCTCAACCGCTCTACGACCAAAAAAGACCATTGGACCAACTCACCGTCTCCCAGCGTAACGCGCACAACGCGAAGCTCGCGAGCTACGCGCATCGGCCGCTCGCGTTCCTGTTGCGCTACATCCGCCGGCATCCCGTCGCGCATTCCATCGTGCTTTTCAGCGTCTTCGCCGCGGTGGGCTGCGCCCTCGCCTCGCAGTACGCGATCAAGCATCTGATCGATGTCCTCGGACAAGGCCGCGGGCACCCCGGGCCGCTGTGGGGCGCGTTCATGATCCTCGTCGGGCTGATCGCCGCCGACAACCTGCTGTGGCGGGTCGGCGGCTGGGTCGGCGCGCACGTGTTCGTGATCGTCACCGGCGACTTGCGCAAGGATCTCTTCTCGTATCTGTCCGGCCACTCGCCAACGTATTTTTCCGAAAAGCAGCCGGGCATGCTCGCGAGCCGGATCACCGCCACGTCGAACGCGATCTACACCTCCGAGAACGTGATGGCGTGGAACGTCCTGCCGCCGTGTATCGCGGTGCTCGGCGCGATCGTAATGATCGTCTCGGTCAATCCGCTGATGGCCGCCGGCCTGATGACCGCATCGCTGGTCCTCGCGCTGATCCTCTACCGGCTTGCGAAGCGCGGCTCGGCAAGGCATCACAGTTTCGCGTCGAAGGCGGCGTCGGTCGATGGCGAGCTCGTCGACGTGATCGGCAACATGGCGCTCGTGCGCGCGTTCGGCATGACCTTTCGCGAGCAGAAGCGCTTCGGCTCAACGGTGAAGGCCGAAATGGTCGCGCGCCAGCAGAGCCTGCTGTACCTCGAAAAACTGCGCCTCTTCCACGCGGTCGTGACGGCGATTCTCTCCGCCGGCCTGCTCGGCTGGGCGCTTTGGCTGTGGTCGCAGGGCCGCGCGACTTCGGGCGATATCGTGCTCGTCAGCTCGCTCGGCTTCACGATTCTGCATGGCACGCGCGATCTCGCCGTGGCGCTCGTCGATGTCACACAGCACGTCGCACGTCTTGCCGAAGCCGTCCAGACGCTGCTCGAGCCGCACGGCATGCCGGATCGCTCGGATGCAACCGAACTCGTGCCGCAAGGGGGGCGCGTCGATTTCGACAGCGTCACGTTCGCGTATCCGCGCCGCCGCCCGATTCTCGACAACTTCCATCTGCATATCGAGCCGGGCCAGCGCGTGGGGCTGATCGGCAAGTCGGGCGCGGGCAAGTCGACCGTGCTCGCGCTGCTGCAGCGCTTCTACGAGCCGCAGAAAGGCAGCATCAAGATCGACGGCCAGGATATCGGCGCGATCACGCAGGACAGCCTGCGCCACGCGATCGCGCTCGTGCCGCAGGATATTTCGCTGTTTCACCGCACCGTGTTCGAAAACATCGCTTACGGCCGTCCGGATGCGAGCCGCGAGGAAGTGCTCGCCGCCGCGCGCGAGGCGCGCTGCACGGACTTCATCGAAGCGATGCCGGAAGGTTTCGACACGATCGTCGGCGACCGCGGCGTGAAATTATCGGGCGGCCAGCGCCAGCGCATCGCGATCGCACGCGCGATCCTGAAAAACGCGCCCATTCTCCTGCTCGACGAAGCGACCTCCGCGCTCGACAGCGCATCGGAGGAAGCGATTCAGCAGGCACTCGACCGTCTGATGGTCGGCCGCACGGTGATTGCGATTGCGCACCGCCTGTCGACGCTGCAGAACTTCGATCGCATCATCGTGATGAGCGCGGGCAAGGTCATCGACGACGGTTCGCCCCAGGAATTGCGCGATCGTCCGGGGCTTTATCGCGAGTTGCTCGCGAAGCAGCACGGCAAGGTGCCGTCGATCGTGGCAACGCCGCACAAGCAGCCGGCCTGATCGCTCCGCCAGTCGAAAAAGCCGCGTTTTCGAAAAGAAAACGCGGCTTTTTTGCGTCTACGCGCCCGCTTTCAGATCGCGCAGGAAGTTGTCGCGCCAGACGGAGACGTTGTTGGCGCGAAGCTGCTGCATCATCTCGCCGTAGCGCGCCTTGCGTTCGTCGAGCGGCATCTCGAGCGCGGTGGCGAGCGCGTCGGCCATGCCGTCGATGTCGAGCGGATTGACGATGAGCGCGGCCGTCAGCTCGCGCGCCGCGCCCGCGAACTGCGACAGCACGAGCACGCCGGGATCGTCCGGATCCTGCGCAGAGACATACTCCTTCGCGACGAGATTCATGCCGTCGCGCAACGGTGTGACGAGGCCGACATGCGCCTCTCGGAACAGCGCGGCGAGCACCGGCCGCTCATACTGGCGATGGATATAGCGAATCGGCGTCCAGTCGAGCTCGGCATAGCGGCCGTTGATGCGGCCCGATTCCGCCTCGAGCTGGAAGCGCATGTCGCGATAGGCGTCGACATCGGAGCGTGTCGGCGGCGCGATCTGCAGGAACGACACGTTGTTGCGCTGATGCGAATCGTGCTCGATCAACCGCTCGAACGCGCGAAAACGTTCGACGAGGCCCTTCGAATAGTCCAGGCGATCGACGCTCATCACGAGCTTGCGATGGTGCAGCGTCGCCTTGACGATCTCGACGTCCCGCCCGCTTTCGCCGTCCTTCGCGAGCGCAGCGATCTCGTCGGGATAGACGCCGATCGGATACGCCGCCGCGCGAAGCGTATGGCCGAACGCGCGAACTTCGACCGGCTCGGTACCGTCGCGCCGCAGCGTGCCGCCCGTTTCCGTTTCGATGTAATCGCAAAACGCGCGCAGATCGGGCGCGGTCTGGAAGCCGAGCAGATCGAACGCGCAGAGCGCCTCCGCCAGCTCGCGATGGCGCGGCACGCTCAGCAGAATCTGCGGCGCCGGAAACGGAATATGCAGAAAGAAGCCGATGCGATTCTTCACGCCTAGCGCGCGCAGCGCCTGCGCGAACGGAATGAGGTGATAGTCGTGCACCCAGATCACATCGTCGGGTCTGAGCAGCGGCGCGAGCTGTTCGGCGAGCCAGCGGTTCACGCGGCAATAACCGTCGTATTCGTGGCGATCGAACTCGATCAGGTCCGGACGATAGTGAAACGCGGGCCACAGCGTCGCGTTGGAAAAGCCGCGGTAGTACTGGTCGTAGTCGCGTCTCACGAGGCCGATGGTCGCGAAGGTCACCGGCCCGTGTTCTTCGAGCTTGATGCCCTCGGGATGAGACGCGAGCACGTCCCCGCTCCAGCCGAACCACATGCCGCCGGTTTCCTTCAGCGCGTCGTACACGCCGACTGCGAGACCGCCCGCTGCGGGGCCGCCTTCGGAAATCGGCGCGACGCGGTTCGAAACGATGATCAGCCGGCTCACGCGTGCTTCCCCGCCGTGCCCGCAATCACCTGCAACCAGTCCAGCAACAATTCGACCGATTCGATGCGCGCCCGCGCCACCGTCTCGCCCGGCCCGATCTTCACCGACAGCCCGTCGAACTCGTTGACGACCGCGAAGCCCTTCTCATCGGTGAGATCGTCGCCGATGAATACGGGCTTGCGGCCCGTGAACGGCGGCTCGCCCATGTAAGCGCGCACCGCGCGGCCCTTGTCGACGTCTTTCGGCTTGATCTCGTAGACCATCTTGCCCGGTTGCAGTACGTAGGCGTCCGCGTATTCAGCGACGAGCTTCTCCGTGGCCGCGCGCGCGGCCGGCTCGCGGTCGGGCGCGTTGCGGTAATGCAGCGCGAGTGCCGCGCCCTTGATTTCCAGCAACATGCCCGGATTCGCGTTGACGACCTTCTCGAGCGCGTGCTCCATGCGCAGCAGCCGCTCGTCGTTGAAACCGATGCGCTGGACGTCGCCGTTCGAATCGCGCCGTTCCGCGCCGTGCATGCCCGCGACGGGCAAGTCGGCCATCTGCAGGAACGAGTCGATATTGTCGATGCCGCGCCCCGACACGACCGCGACCGCGCCGTTGGTCGCGCGCCGGAGCGCTGCGAGGATGTCGGGCACCGAGCGCGGCACGAAGATGCCGTCGGGCGTGGAGGCGAGTTCGACGAGCGTGCCGTCGAAATCGAAGAAGAAAGCGGTCTCGGCAAGAGACAGGGAATCGGGAAGAGTGAGCATCGATCTTTGGCCTGTGGTTGCCTGTGATGTGGCGCGCGCCCGTTTCGAACGTCGCAATGCGTGCGCATCTTACCGCGCGAAAGCTTTCGTTTAAGAAAGGTCTTAGCTTACAGCCCTCGCCGTTGGTCCTTTCAGCGCGCCTGGGTCATGCGGCAAATCGTCTCAAAAATAGTCCGATCGCGACATGATGCGCTGGCGGCGCCGCGAAAGGCGTGTATTTTGCGACAGGAGTTCATACCGAATCATCCTGCAACGCACTTTCCGATGCACGCTTCGTTCCTCCATCCTTCCGCACGGTTCACGCGGCCCCGGCGCCTCATCGCCCTTCTTTCGCTGTGTGCGCTCGCCGCCTGCTCGAAGCCCGCCGAGCCGTGGCATCTGACCGATGTAGCGGGTCATTTGCCGGACCTGGACTTCTCGCTCGTCGACGATGCCGGCGCGCCCGTCACCGGACAGTCCTTCGCGGGCAAAACGACGCTCGTCTATTTCGGCTACACGCATTGCCCCGACGTCTGCCCCGAAACCATGGCGCGCCTCATGCAGGTGCTCCAGCGCGTGGGCGCGGACGCGGACAACACGCGCATCGTGTTCGTCTCGGTCGATCCGGCGCGCGATACGCCCGCACTCCTGCGCTCCTACGTGCGCGCCTTCGACGACAGGCATGCCGTCGGTCTGACAGGCACCGAACGCGCGATCGAATCGGTCGCGCAGCGTTATCGCATCGCGTATCAGATGGAAAAGCGCGACCCGAACGGCGAATACGAAGTCACGCATAGCTCGGCCGTCTATATCTTCGATGCCGCCGGCCACGCGCGCCTGCTCGCGACCGACCACGATTCCATCGACGCCATCGCGAACGATCTGAAGCGCGTGATTCACGCGAAGGACGCCTGACGATGACCACGCTTTTGTATTGGCTCGATCCGTGGGAGCCGTCACCGACGGTCGTGATCGCCGTGCTCGTCGCGGGGATGCTGTTCGCGCGCGGCGCGCGGCACGCGCGCGTGTCGATCTCGCGTCGCATTGCGTTCTGGTTCGGCCTGATCGCGCTCTATGTCGCGCTCCACACGCGGCTCGACTACTTCTTCGAGCATGAATTCTTCATGCATCGGATGCAGCATCTGGTGCTGCATCATCTCGGGCCGTTCCTGATCGCTCTGTCGTATCCCGGTGCGGCATTGCGCGCGGGCGTTCCGTTCGCCTGGCGGCAACGCTGGCTGCGCCCGGCAGCGCAGACCCGAGCCGCGCGCATGTTCTTCGATATCGTGTTCAATCCCGCGATCGCGGTCGCGCTGTTCGTCGGGCTGATCTACTTCTGGCTGCTTTCACCGATCCACTTCAAGGCGATGCTCGATTACCGGCTCTACCGCGTGATGAACTGGAGCATGGTGATCGACGGTCTGCTCTTCTGGTGGCTGATTCTCGATCCGCGTCCGGCGCCGCCCGCGCGGCTCGCGCCCGGCAGACGCATACTCGTCGTGATCGCCGCCATTCCGCCGCAGATTATCCTCGGCGCTTATATCTTCTTCACGCCGCACGAGTTGTATCCGATCTACTCCATCTGCGGCCGCGCGTTCACATGGATCACGCCGATGCGCGATCAGCAGATCGGCGGGCTCTTGCTATGGATTCCGGGATCGATGATGAGCGTCATCGGCGCACTGATCGCGCTGCGTCACTGGCTGCGGCTGTCGGCGCGCTCGCGGCTAAGGAAGGAACGTGTCGGACGCGGCGCGGGCGCGCCGCTCACCGGCCCGAAGGCCACGACATCATGATTCGAAGCCAGGACGGCGCATCCATACGTGCGGAATGCCGTCTTCATCATGCAGCCCCGACGACGGCACGAAGCCGAACGCGCCGTAGAAGCGTTGCAAATGCGCTTGCGCGTGCAGGCTGATCGGCTGATCGGGCCATTGCTTCAGGATGTGCTCGAGCGCGCGCTCGAGCATCGTGTTGCCGAGCTTCATCTTGCGAAACCTGGCGGTCGTCAGCACCCGGCCGATGCGCACGTGCTTCTCGCTTTCGTCTGGACGGCCCGGCAACAGCACGCGCAGATAGCCCGCGAGTGCGGGACGCTCGTCGGCCTTGCCGTATGCGAGGAGGTGCCACGCATCGAGATCGAGTCCGTCGATGTCGCCATACACGCAATTCTGCTCGACGACGAACACGGCGCTACGCGCGGCGAGCATGTCGTAGACCTCGGCGGTCGTCAGGTCGTCGAAGCGCTTCCAGCGCCATTCGAGTTGAGAGAGTGGATCGGTCATTGGCGTTCGTGTGGCGGAAGTATGGCAATTATGCCGTGTCGTGCCGCGACGGGCGGGACGCAGAATCGGCTGAATACCGGCGGGCCGAAAAGAAAAAAGCCCTGACGGATCAGGGCTTTTCAAGTGGAGGCGCGGACCGGAGTCGAACCGGTCTAAACGGCTTTGCAGGCCGCTGCATAACCGCTTTGCTACCGCGCCAAAAGCGGTTTTGGTGCATGCCGGCGATCATGCCGGCTGTGCCACCAAACAAAAAGGGAAGCTTGGCTTCCCCTTTGACTGGAGCGGGAGACGAGTCTCGAACTCGCGACCTCAACCTTGGCAAGGTTGCGCTCTACCAACTGAGCTACTCCCGCACTATCCTGCAACGCTAAACTGCCAGTTTCCGACGCCTCGCTGCGCTTGCCAATTCAGCGCCGATGACATCGAAACTTTCAAAATCTGGAGCGGGAGACGAGTCTCGAACTCGCGACCTCAACCTTGGCAAGGTTGCGCTCTACCAACTGAGCTACTCCCGCATTGACTACTGCTCTCCTTTGCTCTCGCTTCGCTTGTTGCGTCGCGCCGTGCATCAGAGAAACGAGATTATGTAGAAGCCAAAGAGGGCTGTCAACTGTTTTGTGAGAGGAATTTATGGGTTCGACGCAATTTTTTGCAATGATCGCTACGATCCCTCACAGCATGCCGCCGCGCTCACGAATCTGAGGCCACGCGAGCTTCATGTAGTAGAGCATCGACCAGACGGTGAGAAACGCCGCGACGTAGATGAGCCACAAGCCCCACACGCGCGTGTCGATGATCCAGGGCGTGCCGGCGATCTTCAGCGGCCCGTAAAACAGCAGCATCGGAATGGCGACCATCTGGCATACGGTCTTGAACTTGCCGAGCTGATTCACCGCAACGCTCTTCGATGCGCCGATCTGCGCCATCCATTCGCGCAGCGCGGAAATCGTGATCTCGCGGCCGACGATGATGAGCGCGATCACCGCATTCAGCCGCGACAACTGCACGAGCACGAGCAGCGCGGCGGTGACCATCAGCTTGTCGGCGACCGGATCGAGGAACGCGCCGAACGAAGACGTCTGATTGAGCTTGCGCGCAAGAAAGCCGTCGAACCAGTCGGTGAGCGCCGCGAGTACGAAAATGATCATGCCGAGCAGGTTGCGATGCTCCGGGCTCATCATCATGTCCGGCAAATAGAACACGCCCACCACGAGTGGAATCAGCACGATTCGCAGCCACGTCAGGAAGATCGGTAGATTGAACGGCATGGGCGAAAGCGGTTGAGGGACGTGTAAGGAAGCCGACATTGTGCCGCGTCGACCCCGCGCTCACAAGGCGGCACGCCGTGCGGCAGGCGCTTGCGGCTCAATGCAACTGACGATAAATCTGCTGTGCCAGCGCCAGCGAAATGCCTTCGACGCTCGCCAGGTCTTCGACGCTCGCCGCCTGCACGCCGCGCAATCCGCCGAATCGCGAAAGCAGCCGCTGACGCCGTTTCGCACCGACGCCCTCCAGTTCTTCCAACCGCGATGTCTGACGCGCTTTCGCCCGCTTCGCGCGCATGCCGGTGATGGCGAAGCGGTGCGCCTCGTCGCGGATCTGCGCGACGAGCATCAGCGCCGCGCTTTCCTTGCCGAGCTCGAGCGGAGCACGGCCATCGGCGAACACCAGCGTTTCGAGGCCCACCTTGCGCCCTTCCCCTTTCGCGACACCGACCAGCATGCCGTGATCCAGCCCGAGCTCCGAGAAAACTTGCCGCGCGATCTCGACCTGCCCTTTTCCGCCGTCGATCAGCACGATGTTGGGCAGCGTGCCGCCCGCAGCCACGGGTTCGGCGGCATCGGGCGTGACGTTGGGGTCGGCGGCATCGTCGGGTTGCAGGGTCGTCGCTTCGTCGTTTGCATTCGCGGCGGCCTGCGCGACCATCTTCTCGTAGCGGCGCGTGAGCACCTGGCGCATCGCGGCGTAGTCGTCGCCGGGCGTGATGCCGTTGATGTTGTAGCGCCGGTATTCGCCCGACTGCATCTTGTGATGGTGATACACGACGCACGACGCCTGCGTCGCCTCGCCCATCGTATGACTGATGTCGAAGCACTCGATGCGCAGTTGCGCGAGATCGTCCATCTCCATGGAAAGCGTCTGGGCAAGCGAGCGCGTGCGCGCCTGCTGCGACCCCTGCTCCGACAGAAGACGCGCGAGCGCGAGCTTTGCATTGTTTTCGGCCATGGAGAGCCACGCGCGCTTCTGTCCCTGCGGCTGACGCAGCAGCGTGACCTTGTGGCCCGCCTGCTCCATCAGCAGATCGACGAGCTCGCGGCTCGACGGCGCATGACTCACGACGAGCACCGGCGGCACGCGATTGCCGATGTAATGCTGCGCCATGAAGGCTTCGAGCACCTCGGATTCGAGCGCGCCTTCGCGCGGTTCAGGCTCAGATTCGGCTTCGGCTTCGGCTTCGGCTTCGGCTTCAGCTTCAGCTTCAGCTTCAGATTCCAATGCGGCTTGCACCGTCTCGAGGCTCGTCTGCGTGAACGATTCGGCGGCCCGCGCATCCTGTTCGGCTGCCTGCACGATTGCTTCGACATCGGCGGGCGCTGCGTCGGCGGGCGTGGCGGGGGCCGCTTCCGCAGCGTCGGCAAGCTCGGGCAGATCGTCTTCATCGTCCAGCGCCATCGCGCTTTCGACGTGCGCCGGAAAATACGCCTTGTCGCCGAGATGCCGCCCGCCGCGCACCATCGCGAGATTCACGCAGACCTTGCCGCCGAGCGCGACGACCGCGAGGATATCGACGTCGCTCTCGCCGCCGACTTCGATCGCCTGCTGATGAAGCACGGTCGACAGCGAGCTCATCTGATTGCGCACCGCCGCGGCCTGCTCGAACTTCAGATCGGCGGCGAACGCGTGCATCTTCTGTTCCAGTTCCTTCATCACTTCGCCCTGCCGCCCGAGCAAGAAGCGCGATGCGTTCGACACGTCGCGGGCGTAATCCTCTTCCGTGATGAGCCCCGTGCACGGCGCCGTGCAGCGCCCGATCTGATGCAGGAGGCACGGCCGCGTGCGGTTGCTGAAGACCGAGTCCTCGCAGGTGCGCAGCTGGAATACGCGCTGCAGGATCTGGATGCTCTCGCGCACCGCCCACGCGCTCGGAAACGGGCCGAAGTACTGGTTTTTCTTGTCGACCGCGCCGCGGTAGTAGGCCATGCGCGGAAACGTGTGGCCCGTGAGCTTGAGGAACGGATACGACTTGTCGTCGCGAAAAAGAATGTTGTAGCGCGGCGCGAGCGCCTTGATGAGATTGTTCTCGAGCAGCAGCGCTTCCGCTTCCGAACGCGTGACAGTCGTCTCGATCTTGCGGATGCGCGTCACCATCATCGCGATGCGCGGCGAATGCAGCGTCTTCGTGAAGTAGCTCGACACGCGCTTTTTCAGATTGCGCGCCTTGCCGACGTAGAGCACGTTGCCATCGCCGTCGTAATAGCGGTACACGCCGGGCAGATGCGGCAGTTGGGCGAGCGTCTTTTTCGGGTCGAAATCCGGTTGGGGGGCGTCGGTGTCAGTCATGCAGCAAGGGGGCGGAAAAGCATAGGCACGGCGGTGAGCCGTGCCGGGCGCGTTATCTGTCGGGTAGCCCGACTTTCTTGCGAAAGCCGGGCCCCCCGAGAACCGAACGTGCGAGTTTCCCCGCATACGGCTCAAATCTACAAACAAAGTTCTGTCTACGACAGAACCGGCTTAGTTACAACTAGTTTTCCAGCGTGCACTTGCCGGTGGCAGTGCGGGTGAAGCAGCGCCCGGTTGGACAAGGCGTCGGTGCCGCCATGCATCCGATATTCCAGATGATGGTCGTGCCAACCCGTTTCGTCCGTCAAGGCACAGCCACAATGCGCGCATAGCCCGCCTTGTGACAGATATAGCGCGGCCCACTGCTTTCGGTAACGCATCTGTTCCCACATGCGCCCCTGCCGCAAGGTCTCGCCATACTGCTCCCACTTCGGATCAAAAGGATTGAACTCGCCCTTGATCCTCGTGTGCCATTTGATAGCTGTACCGCTAAGCTGGTACAACTCATTCAGCCCCCAACTGCCGTCCTCGCGCTCCGTGCGAACGGCAAACACCCAATTCCGGGCACCGACAGAGTGAAAGTACTTCTGCTTCACCCATACAGCGCTCTTCTGCGGATGCCTCCGCTTCGACCACCGCCAGAGCTTCCGAAAAATCAGATGCTCCATCCGGCTGTACGTCTGCTTGGCCGAGACCGGATGGTGATACTGCGCCCATCCGCGCAACATCGGGTTCAGCAGTTGGACCAGAACCTCCTGCTTTACCGTTTTGTTGCCGCTGATCGTTTCCGCCACCTTGCGATAAAACGCTTGCGCGTTTTTCTTGCTCGGCTTGATGAGCAGCTTTCCCGAGTACTTCCGGAAATTCCACCCAAGGAAATCGAAGCCTTCATCAATGTGGGTGATCCGCGTTTTTGCCTCTGACAGTTGCAGGCCTCGAACAGCAAGGAATGCTTCCACCCAAGGCCTGACCTCGTTTTCCAGAATCTCTTTCGAGTCGCCGGTGATCACGAAGTCATCCGCGTATCGCACCACATTCACTTTCAGCTTCTTTGCCTTTGCGATCCCGAATTTCGCACCGAGGTGCGCAATCAGTTCACGCTCCAGCCCGTTCAGCGTCACGTTTGCCAGCGTCGGGGAGATGATGCCTCCCTGCGGCGTACCGGCCTCAGTCGCCTGTAGCTGCCCCTTGTAAATCAGGCCAGCCTTCAACCACTTTCGGAGAATTTCCCTGTCCATGGGGACATGGTTTTCCAGCCAATCGTGGTTGATGTGGTCAAAGCAGCCTTTGATATCCGCTTCCAGTACCCATCGGGACGAATTCCTCCGGGACGTGCAAGCTCGTACCTGACCCATAGCGTCAGCCGTTGAACGATTGATCCGGAACCCATACGAGTTCGGGTCGCTCGTCGACTCTGCTACCGGCTCCAAAGCCAGCAGATATAAGGCTTGCATCGCCCTGTCCCGCATGGTCGGAATGCCCAAAGGACGCTCCTTTCCATTGGCCTTGGGGATAAAAACTCTCCGTAATGGCAAAGGCTTATATCCGCGCCGCTTCAACCTGCCGATGGCTTCCCACCGGCTCTCAGGCGAGTCCCACAGTTCGCAATCGACTCCAGCCGTTCGCGCACCCTGGTTCTGCGTAACACGTCGTATCGCATACAGCTTCGCGGACAACGTGCGAGTCAGCATCCGTTGCAGGGCTTTCACCCTGCGCCAGTCACCTTCCCGCGTCGCCTTCGCAATTCGAATCTGCATCCCTCTCACGTTCCGCTCAACTTTCCGCCAATTGACGGCATTCCAGTTGACAGGCGCGTGGGAAAGCGCAGATCCGGTCTTTCGACCAGATACTTTCATGCTGCTCTCCTACTTGGAAAAAGTCCCCAGGCAGAAGGCGCATCTCCCCAGAGGGGCAGACACACCCCTCTAGGGAACAACAGACACCTCAATAGGAGCGCGTGCGCCCCTATCTCGGACAAACACCTCAGTACGGGCGCATGCACCCGTACCTGACCAAGTTACAGAGGGTAGTCAGCCGCCTTGCGACGGTAGACCAGACGGAAGTCTGCCCGCTTTCGCGTGGGATAATGTCTCAACCCCTATCCGTGCCATTACAGCCCGGCATTCGCTTTTTCCGTCCTCCCATACCCGCATGATCAACAACGTTCCTTACGGTCCGTCTGCCAGCCGTACAGCGCTGGCGACCATACGGGCTTACCACGTTCCCGGCATGTCACACGACTGACGTAGGTTCTGCCTATCCCCCGGTGGTGCTGTAACGACGTAGCCCAAATTCTAAGTGGGCTATCCGACCACGTACCGTTTTGGTTAGAGCCCGATGTTTCAAGCAGCTTTGGCTCCTCACTGGTAACGAGGTTTATCAGCAGTTCACTTACATTAACCTTATCAGCCAGCCTAGCTCCTCGACCCCCTCGCTGCTGGGAGTCTCCGAACAATCCCCTCACGGGAACGGTCCGCCCGATACCTCCGGGGGCTACATTGTCCGAGGAGCTTCACACCCCACCGTTGCCAGTGACGCATGTCCTCGTAGGCTACTGCTGGTCGTACAGCAGGTTCACTGCCCTCCCCCAAACTGCAGGTCGGGCCGAACAATGACATCCCGAGCTTTCGCTCGTATCGTGTAGCGGGTTCACCACACTAGGCGGCGAACGCTGCAAACAACACTCCGCTTTGTCAGCGGAAGTGAAGCCGCTGACTGGGCGGAATCTGGTGATAACCAGACTAATGCAACACGTTTCACGGCCAAGCTGCACCGCGGTTCGTTCCATCCAGGAGTGGCCGAAACCACCCCTACTACAAGGGCGCGGCCCACAAGGGGGCCGCCTGCGGAGGGTAGAGCGACCAAAACCGAAGTCTCAGGCGATATCCCTCTAGTCGATGCCTCTTAACGCGAGGCCCACGGACACGAGCGTGCGTGTCGCACTAGAATCGCCAGTTTAGAACATTACGCCGCGCGCCTTCGTCCTCATGACTACCCATCCCGCCGCCCCGGAACTCGCCTGCGACATCTTCTGCGCGGTGGTCGACAATTTCGGCGACATCGGCGTCTGCTGGCGTCTCGCGCGCCAGTTGCACGCGGAGCACGGCTGGCGCGTGCGTCTTTGCGTCGACGATCTGCAGGTCTTTCATGCGCTCTGCCCGGAGGTCGACGCAACACTTTCGCGTCAGGATGCGATGGGGGTCACGATCGAGCACTGGCGCGATCCATCGCACGCGGGCGACACGCTCGCCATTCCGGATGTCGTGATCGAGGCGTTCGCGTGCGAGCTGCCGCACGCGTACATCGCCGCGATGGCGCGCCGCGACCCGAAGCCCGTCTGGATCAATCTCGAATACCTGAGCGGCGAGGACTGGGTCGCGGATTTCCACCTGCGGCCGTCTCCGCACCCGCGCTATCCGCTCGACAAGAGCTTCTTTTTCCCGGGCCTCGGCAAGGGCACGGGCGGCGTGCTGAAGGAGCGCGATCTCGATACGCGCCGCGATCAGTTCGATGCCGATGCCTGGTGGCGCGAGCGAGTCGACGTCGAGCGGCCGGGCGACGGTGAGACGGTCGTGTCCCTCTTCGCCTATGAAAATCCGGCGGTCGACGCGCTTCTCGCGCAATGGCGCGACGGCGATGCGCCAGTCGTGCTGCTCGTGCCTGAAGGCCGCATTTCCGGCGCACTCGCGCGGTTTTTCGGCCTGCCCAGGTTCGCGGCCGGCATGTCGGCGCGCGCGGGCGCGCTGCGGGCGCACGCGCTCGGCTTCGTCGAGCAGCCTCGCTTCGACGAACTGCTCTGGGCCGCCGACATCAACTTCGTGCGAGGCGAGGATTCCTTCGTGCGTGCCCAATGGGCGAACAAGCCGTTCGTCTGGCATATCTACCCGCAAGCCGACGACGCCCACGTGCCGAAGCTCGACGCCGCCCTCGCGCATTACACGCGCACGCTCGACCCGTCCGCGCGCGACGCCGTCGCGCGTTTCTGGCACGCGTGGAACGGCGCGGGCGTGCCGGACTGGGCCGATTTCTGGCGTCATCGAGCGAAGCTGGAGACGTGCGCGGCGCGTTGGGCGAAGGAGCTGGCGGGCGTCGGCGATCTGGCGGGCAATCTCGTCGCACATGTTGCGTCGCGCCTCGTGCGATGAGCATCGCGTCGCGCGTTCCAAGGCGCGCCATGCGACTGGCCAAATAAGCAAAAACTCAGTTAAAATAAGCGGTTATCCGAGGAAGCAGGTCGCAGTTCCAGCATTTCGCCGCATGGGCCGGCTCAAACGCAAGGTCCCTCCCTCGTTAGCAGAACTCTCGCACGGCGGCGGCAAAATACCGGCAGCGCCGCCGTCCGATCGATTCATTCCAGGCATTCAAGCCAAATCCTTTCGTACAGGACCTAGTTTTATGAAGACCGCACAAGAACTCCGCGTCGGCAACGTCGTCATGATCGGCAACGATGCCATGGTCGTGCAGCGCGCCGAGTACAACAAATCGGGCCGCAACGCCGCGGTCGTGAAGATGAAGTTCAAGAACCTGCTGACGGCAGCCGGCATGGAAACCGTCTACAAGGCGGACGACAAATTCGACGTCGTCGTGCTCGACCGCAAGGAAGTGACGTACTCGTACTTCGCGGACCCGATGTACGTCTTCATGGACGCTGACTACAACCAGTTCGAAGTCGAAGCCGAAATGATGGGCGACGCGCTCAACTACCTCGAAGACGGCATGGCGTGCGAAGTCGTGTTCTACAACGAGAAGGCCATCTCGGTCGAACTGCCGACCACGCTGGTTCGCGAAATCGTCTACACCGAACCGGCCGTCAAGGGCGACACGTCGTCGGGCAAGGTCCTGAAGAACGCCAAGCTGAACACCGGTTTCGAGCTGCAAGTGCCGCTCTTCTGCAACATCGGCGACAAGATCGAAATCGACACCCGCACGAACGAATACCGCAGCCGCGCGTAAGCCTCGCGCAACTGCATCGTTAGCTGAGCGGCTGCAAAAACGCATCGCCGCCCAGCAGCAAAAAAGCGCCCCATCGCGGGCGCTTTTTCTTTTGCATGAATTTTTTGACAAATTCAGGCAAACTTTACCGGTCGCGCCCCGTTTAGGCTCGATTGCGATCAAATGAAACATCCGCGAAAGGTCTGCGGGAAGCGCTTCCATCGGAAAAAATAACTGCGTGGCACGATTTCTGCTCGATCGTGCAAATCCAGATTTCAGAACCGACATGCCAAGCACGCCTTTCATCCGAAGCCGGTTTCTGGTCGTCGCGGCGCTCGCATTGCCCGCGTTCGCTTTCACCGCCGGCTGCAAGTCCAGCCCGGCGACATCAGCGAACACGAACGGGGCCAGCGAGATCATCACCGACGACGCTGCGCTTGCCGCTCGTGTGAAAGCCGCGCTCGTCGCGGACCCGGAACTGAAAGTCTTGCCGATGAGCGTCGCGACGTATCGCGGCGTCGTGCAGTTGTCGGGGTATGTGGATTCGGAGGTACAGATTCAGAAAGCGCTCGCCGTGACGCGAGGCGTACCGGGCGTGCAATCCGTCAGCAACGAATTGCATCTCAGGTCGCAATGACGCGCTCGCACACGAGATGAAGAACGAGTAACGCAGGACGAAAACCGCAGCGGGCTACGCGCCAGACGCCGGAACGAGGCGCCGTTGCCCGCCCACGACTCGCCGGATCCTACGCGGAGACGGCGCACTACAGTCCACTTTGATACGTTGGTTCGCCATGCCACACGCACTGATTGTCGAAGACGATCCCAATAGCCTCTCCGGCCTGTCCGCGATCCTCACGGCAGACGGCTTTTCCGTCGATACCGCCACGACGCTCGCCGAAGCGCGCTCCGCGCTGACCCGCTTCATCCCGGATGTCGTGCTGATCGACCTGAATCTTCCGGACGGCTCCGGCCTCGACCTCCTGCCGAGCTTGCCGTCGCAACCGCCCGATGGCGCACTGCCCGTCATCGTGATGACCGGCAACGCGACGGTCGAAAGCGCAATCGAAGGCCTGCGGCACGGCATTTGGGACTACCTGCTCAAACCGGTGAACATTCCGCGCTTGCGCAGCCTGCTCGCGCGCATTCCGAGGCCGTACGAGCTCACGGAGGAAGTCCAGTCGCTGCGCTCGACGCTGCGCGAGCTGGGCCACTTCGGCGACATGATCGGCCGCAGCGCCGCGATGCAGCACGTCTACGATCTGATCGAGCACACTGCGCCGACGGAAGCCGCCGTGCTGATCTGCGGCGAGCCGGGCACCGGCAAGAAGATCGCCGCACGCACGATCCATCAATTGAGCCGCCGGCGCAAAGGCCCGTTCGTCACCTTCGACTGCTCCGCGAGCCGCAACGGCGACGGCTCGCAGCGTTCGATGGAAAGCGTCCTCTTCGGCCACGAACGCAACGCATTCGCCGGCGCGGAGAACCGCGAGCCGGGCCTGCTCGAACAGGCGGGCGGCGGCACGCTTTTCCTCGATCAGATCGATTCGCTGCCGGCCGCGCAGCAGGAAGCGCTCTTGCGCGCGCTCGATTCGCAGACGTTCATGCGCGTGGGCGGCAGCAACCGCATCATGACGGACTTCCGGCTGATCGCCGCCTCCCGCTTGCCGATGCGCGAGGCGGTCGCGAGCGGCGCAATGCGCGAGGATCTGTTTCAGCGGCTGTCGGCGTCGTCGATCGTGCTGCCGCCGTTGCGCGATCGCGACGACGACATCGCACTCATCGCGGAGACGCTCGTCGATGAACTGAACCGCGAGAACCACATCGCCGGGATCACGAGCGGGTCGCCGAAGCGGATCAGTCCGGCTTTCATTCGAGAGTGCATCGCGAGCGAATGGCCGGGCAACGTGCGCGAAATGCGCGAGCGCGTGCGGCGCGCGTATCACGCGTCAGGCGAGACGATCGAAACGCTGCGCGTCGATGAGCCGGGCGGTCTCGGCGGACGCGGCCTGAACGGCAGCAGCGTGCAGGTGACGGTCGGCACGGCACTCGCGGACGTCGAGGACATGCTGATCCGCGCGACGCTCGAAGCGGTCGGCGGCACGCGCCATCGCGCGGCGACGCTGCTCGGCATCAGCCCGAAGACGCTCTACAACAAGCTCCAGCGGATGAAGCTGGAATCGTCGTGATTCACGACGGCGCCAGAAGCAAAGCGCCACGATTCAGGTCGTGGCGTTTTAGTTTTAGCCGAGCGTCTCTTTGACGAGCGAGCGCGCTGCCTGATAGTCGGCCTGCGCCTGCAGCTTGCTCCAGCGCAACGCCTTGCCGCGCGGACGCATCTGCCTCAGGCGCTGTTCGGATGCCTTCGGCGGCGTATAGCGCAACTGTTCCAGCACCTTGCCCGCCTCCTCCGGCTGATTGCAGATCAGCACCATGTCGCAGCCCGCGCTCAGCGCGGCGGTTGCCGCTTCGGTGAGCGTGCCGCCCGCGCGGGCGGCTTCCATCGACAGATCGTCGCTGAAGATCGTGCCGGTGAAGCCAAGCTTGCCGCGCAGGATGTCCTGCAGCCAGATGCGCGAGAAGCCAGCGGGTTTATCGTCGACCTGCGTGTAGATGACGTGCGCCGGAATCACCGATGACAGCGACATGCCGAGCCAGTCATACGGGCGCACGTCGGCGTCGAGGATTTCTTCGAGCGGGCGATCGTCGGTCGGCAGCGCGACGTGCGAATCGGCTTCAGCGAAACCGTGACCCGGAAAGTGCTTGCCGCAATTCGCCATGCCGGCGAGCGCGAGGCCGTGATTCAGGCTCTTCGCGAGCATCGTCACGACGCGCGGATCGCTATGCAGCGCGCGATCGCCGATGACTTTGGACTGTCCGTAATTCAGATCGAGCACCGGCGTAAAGCTCATGTCGATGCCGCACGCGCGCAACTCCGCCGCGAGCACGTAGCCGAACGCGGTCGCGGTTTTCGTCGCGGCCAGTACGTCGCGGTCCCAAAGCTCGCCGAGCTTGCCCGGCGCGGGCAGCGCGGTGAAGCCGTCCGTGCGAAAGCGCTGCACGCGCCCGCCCTCGTGATCGACAGCGATCAGGATATCGTCGCGTACCGCGCGGATCGCATCCGTCAGCGCGACGAGCTGCGCGCGGTTTTCGAAATGTCGCGCGAACAGAATGATGCCGCCCGTCATCGGATGCGTGAGGCGCTCGATATCCGCGTCGTTCAGCGTCGTGCCGGCGACGTCGAACATGACGGGCCCGGGAGTGCGTTTCATCGGATTCAATTGGATTGTTGTGTGTTGGTTGGATTGAACTCAGACCTGATCGGGCACTTCCGCAATGACGAACGACACCGCGTAATCGCGCTCGTCGCTGACCGTGATCTTCGCCGTGATGCCGCGTTGCGCGAGCCACTCGGCCAGTTCGCCGGAGGCGGCGATCATCGGCTTGCCGCTCGGCTCGTTGAGCGTCTGCAGCGCGCGCCAGGTCATCGGCCAGCGCATGCCGAGGCCGATCGCCTTCGAGAACGCTTCCTTCGCCGAAAAGCGCGTCGCGAGAAACGCGAGCCCGCGCACTTCCGAGCGCGCGTTGCGCGCGTGATAGATGCGCAACTCGTCGGGGCCGAGCACCTTTTCGGCAAACCGCCCCTTCGTGCGCTTCATCACCGCCGCGACGCGGCTCACCTGCACGACGTCCGTGCCGATTCCGTAGATGGCCATGACGTGCGCGCTCAGCGAGTGTGGATCGACGCGAGGCGCGACGCGACCATGATCGCCTTCATCTCGCGCACGGCGTTCTCCCAGCCCGCGAAAATCGAGTGCGCGACGATCGCGTGCCCGATATTCAACTCGACGATGCCCGGCAGCGCGGCGATCGCCTGGACATTCGTGTAGTGCAGTCCGTGGCCCGCGTTCACCTTGAGCCCGAGCGAGTTGCCGAAATCGACGCTCGACGCGACGCGTTCGAACTCGCGCTGCTGTTCGGCTTCGTCGTGCGCCTCGGCGTAACGGCCCGTGTGCAACTCGATCACGGGCGCGCCCGCTTCCTGTGCCGCGCGAATCTGCGTCTCGTCCGGATCGATGAAAAGCGATACGCGCGCACCCGCATCGGCGAGCTGCCTGCACGCGGCCTTCACTTCTTCGAACCGGCCCGCGACATCGAGGCCGCCTTCGGTCGTCACTTCCTGGCGCTTTTCCGGCACGAGGCAGACATCGTGCGGCTTGATCTCGCACGCGATGTCGAGCATCTCGCGCGTCACCGCGCACTCGAGATTCATGCGTGTTTTCAAAAGCGGGCGCAGCGTGCGCACATCGGCATCGACGATATGGCGACGGTCCTCGCGCAAGTGCAGCGTGATGGCGTCCGCGCCCGCTTCTTCGGCGGCGAGCGCCGCGCGGATGGGATCGGGATACGACGTGCCGCGCGCATTGCGCAACGTGGCGACGTGATCGATGTTCACGCCCAGATCGATCACGCTCGCCGGCGATGAGAGAAAGAAGCTCATAGTTTTTGCAGGTCGATCAATATCTGACGGGTGGCGAGCGGCGCGCCGCCCAGGTAGTGGTTCAGCAGGAAGCGCATCAGTGTTTTGCTCTGCGCGGCCGTCTGCGGGCTGGTGTAATCGTCGCGCTCCATGTCGATGAGCGTCTGTCCCGAGATCACCGGCCAGGGCGCGGGAAGGTCGTCCGACGCTTCGCGCACGCCGCGGTCGGGATCGAAGACGTAGCGGCCTTCAGCCTCGACCGGCTGGCGCGTGACGGTGCGCGTGAGATTCATCGCGTAGCCGGTTTCGCGCAGCAGCACGCGCTCGAACGAGCGCAACACCTGCACGGCGGGCTCGTCGTGAGCGAGGCGCGAGAGCGTCAGCACGTAGTGGTTGAAGAGCGCCGGATGCGCGTCTTCGCGCGCGCAGAACTTGACGAGCAGTTCGTTCACATAGAAGCCGCAGAGCAGCGCGTCGCCGGTCAGCGGCAGCATGCCGCCCACCCATTCGGCGGTCGTCAGCGTGCGGACTTCGCCCTTGCCGGACCACGACAGGCCCAACGGCTGAAACGTCTGCAGCACGCCGCGCAACGCGGAATGGGGACGCTTCGCGCCCTTCGCGACGAGCGCGACGCGGCCGAAATCGCGCGAAAACACGTCGATGATGAGGCTCGTCTCGCGATACGGATAACTGTGCAGCACGAAGCCCGGCTGCTCGGCGATACGAAAGTCGGAGCGCGGTGCGGCGCGTGGCCGCTTCTCGCCGCTCCCGGTAACGGACGACGACGATGACGGCGACGCCCGCTTGCGCTTCGGCACGGCGCGCGTGGCCGGGCGCTCGTCCGCGTCGAAATCGTCGTCGGGACGATCATCGGCGGGCGGAATCATCCGGGCGTCGTTCGAGCCGTCGTCCATGCATCACTCGTAGCCGTATGCGCGCAGGCCGGCTTCGTTGTCCGCCCAGCCGCTCTTCACCTTGACGAAGGTTTCGAGATACACGGGGCCATCGAAGAGCTTCTCCATGTCGAGTCGCGCTTCGGTACTGATCTGCTTCAGCTTCGCGCCCTTCTGGCCGATGATCATCGCCTTGTGACCGTCGCGGTCGACGAGAATCGTCGCGAAGACGCGGCGCAGGCGCCCTTCGGTCTCGAATTTTTCGATGAGCACCGTGCTCGTGTACGGCAACTCGTCGCCGGTCCAGCGAAAGACTTTCTCGCGCAGGATTTCGGCCGCGAGGAAGCGCTCGCTGCGATCGGTCAGATCGTCCTCGCCGTAGATCGGCTCGCCTTCCGGCAAATAGGGCTTCACGACGGACAAAAGCCGCTTGATGTCCTCAGGATGCTTGGCCGACAGCGGCACGATCTCGCGAAATTCGCGCAGCGCCGACATCTGCTGCATGAAGGGAAAAAGCGCATCCTTGTCGCCGACGCGATCGAGCTTGTTGGCGATCAGCAGCGTGGGAGTGCCGGCCGGGATCAGGTCGAGCACTTTCTGGTCGTCGGGACCGAAGCGGCCCGCTTCGATCACGAAGAGAATCGCATCGACGGAAGTCAGCGTCGACGTCACCGCACGGTTCAGCGAGCGGTTGAGCGCGGTGCTATGGCGTGTCTGGAAGCCGGGCGTATCGACGAAGATGTACTGCGCGTCGTCGAGCGTATTGATGCCCGTGATGCGATGACGAGTCGTCTGCGCCTTGCGCGAGGTGATGCTCACCTTCTGACCGACGAGCGCGTTCATCAGCGTCGACTTGCCGACGTTGGGACGGCCGACGATCGCGACCATGCCGCAGCGGAAACCGGAAGAAGTAGGAGCGTTCATAGATGTGTGCGGCAAGAAATCGTTGGGGCGCGTGTGCGCGATGTGCGCGGCGGCGCGCGTCAGTGGCCGGCGTCGGCGGCACGCACGATGCGGCCCGCGATCACATCCGGGCTCGTGGTGTTGCGCGTCTCGGTGTCGGCTGCGGGCTCGTCGTCGCGATCGTCGGATGGCGCGGGCTTGTCTGCGTTGGCGCTTCGCTCGGACGCCTGCATCGTGTCGCCTTTCGCCGCTTTCTCCGGCTTGTGGATCACGGCGCGGTCGGGCTTGTCGGCGGCGGCATAGGCGCCCGCGGACGGCTCGACATGCGTCGCACGGATCACGGCGAGCGGCGCGGTGGCCGGACGTTCCGGCGCGCCTGCTTGCGCGCCGTGCTGAGCATGATGGCGCTCGCGTCGGTCGGGAGAACGCAGATCGAGTGCCGTCTGAATGCCGGTGACGCCGGGGACCACTTCGGGTTCGACCTGCTTCGCGGCGCGCGCGCCCTTGCGCTTTGGCTTGACGCCGAGCGTCGGCGCGGCGGCCACCACTTCGTCGAGCGCCTTTTTAGCGGCGGCCTGTTCGGCGGCGCGGCGGCTCGCGCCGGAACCCGACACCTTAACGTCGAGCTTCGGCACCGTACATTCGACTTCGAACTGCTGATTGTGCGCGGCGCCGTGAGTCGCGATCACGGTATAAGTCGGCAGCGCGATCTTGTGACCCTGGAGATACTCCTGCAGCAGCGTCTTCGCATCCTTGCCAATGGTGCGCGGATCGATGTGATCGAGCACCGGCGTGTAGAGCCGCTTGATGACCGTGTATGCGGCGTCGAAACCGCCATCGAGGAAGATCGCGCCAAAGATGGCTTCGAGGGTATCGGCCAGAATCGACGGACGGCGGAAACCGCCACTGCGCAGTTCCCCTTCGCCGAGCCTCAGGCCTTCGGACACGTTGAGCGCCTGCGCGATCTCGTAAAGCGACTGCTGTTTGACCAGATTCGCGCGCACGCGCGACAGGTCGCCTTCATCGAGTTTGCTGAATCGTTGGAACAAAAGCGCCGCCACCACGCAATTTAGAACGGAATCGCCGAGAAATTCGAGCCGTTCATTGTGCGTGGCGCTGTGACTGCGGTGGGTCATCGCCTGGCGCAGCAATTCCGCATTGCGAAATTCGTACCGCAGCCGGCTTTCCAACGGAGAAGATGGCATGGAGAGAGTATAACGCGGGCGCGGGGGCGGACGATTCCGCCGGCCGACGCCGGAAAACGCGTGGCGAGACGGTGTTAGCCGCGCTTCTTCACGCCGTTTCGAAGCTTGTTTTAATCGTGACGAACGCCGGTCGTCTGATGGAGACCAACCGGCGTTACTTGCTTCACTGGAACGAACCGATGCGCTTCAGATTGCTGAAGTTCATCCAGATGAAGAACGCGCGCCCGACGATGTTGTTGTCCGGCACGAATCCCCAGTAGCGGCTGTCCGCGCTGTTGTCGCGGTTATCGCCCATCATGAAGTAATTGCCCGGGGGCACCTTGCACGTGACGCCCTGCGCGTTGTAGTTGCAGTTGTCGCGAAACGGGAAGTCGTCCGCGCCGACGACAAACGGCGGCACTTGCGGATTGTTCAGGATCGCGTTCTTGCGGCCGTCGAGGTCTTCCTCGAACTGCTTCGCGTATCCGATGCGCTCGTCATCGAAATAGTCCGGCAGCGGCGTTTCGGGCACCGGCTTGCCGTTGATCGTGAGCTTCTTGTCTTCATACGCGACCGTGTCGCCGGGCAGACCGATGACACGCTTGATGTAGTCGACCGATTCGTCCTTCGGATAGCGGAACACCACGACATCGCCGCGCTTCAACGGGCTGCCGTTCGTCAGCTTCGCGTTGGTGATCGGCATGCGCAGACCGTACTCGTACTTGTTCACGAGGATGAAGTCGCCGACGAGCAAGGTCGGAACCATCGAGCCCGACGGAATCTTGAACGGCTCGACGATGAACGAGCGCACCACGAACACCGCAAGAATCACCGGAAAGAAGCTCGCCGTGTATTCGAGCCACCACGGCTGACGCAGCTTGTCGTCGCGCAGGCGGGCGCGCGTCTGCGCGGCGTTTTCATCAGCGAACCGTTCCCCTACGCGCTCCTGCTGGCGGTCGAACTCCGCCACTGTGGCCTCGGCGGCGCGCCGCCGTTGCGGCAGAAACACCAGTTTGTCGAGCACCCATGCAATACCCGTCAAGACGACGAGCATCAAAAGAATCAATGCGAAATTCATCAATCGCTTCCGGTTGTTATCGTTGTTTGCCTCGCGGCGCCAGCATCATTCATCGACGCGCAGAATCGCGAGGAAAGCCTCTTGCGGGATTTCGACCGAGCCGACCTGCTTCATGCGCTTCTTGCCGGCCTTCTGCTTTTCGAGCAGCTTCTTCTTGCGCGTGATGTCGCCGCCGTAGCACTTCGCGAGCACGTTTTTGCGCAGCGCCTTGATGTTTTCGCGCGCGATGATGTTCGAGCCGATGGTCGCCTGAATCGCCACGTCGTACATCTGACGCGGAATCAGTTCGCGCATCTTCGACGCCACTTCGCGGCCGCGATGCTGGCTTTGCGAGCGGTGCACGATGACCGACAGCGCATCGACCTTGTCGCCGTTGATGAGCATATCGACCTTGACGACATCGGCCGCGCGATACTCCTTGAACTCGTAATCCATCGACGCATAGCCGCGCGATGTCGACTTCAGGCGGTCGAAGAAGTCCAGCACGATTTCCGCCATCGGGATTTCGTACGTCAGTTGGACCTGACGGCCGTGATACTGCATGTTGACCTGCGAACCGCGCTTGGCCGTGCACAGCGTGATGACCGAGCCGACATATTCCTGCGGCATGTAAAGGTTCACCGTGACGATCGGCTCGCGCACTTCCTCGATCTTCGGCGGCTCCGGCATTTTCGCCGGGTTCTCGACGGAGATGGTCGTGCCGTCGCGCTGCACGACCTCGTAGATCACCGTCGGCGCCGTGGTGATGAGGTCCATGTCGAACTCGCGCTCGAGCCGCTCCTGCACGATTTCCATATGAAGCAGGCCGAGAAAGCCGCAGCGGAAACCGAAGCCGAGCGCCTGCGACACTTCCGGCTCGTATTGCAGCGAGGCGTCGTTCAACTTCAGCTTTTCGAGCGATTCGCGCAGCGCGTCGTACTGGTTCGCCTCGACCGGATAGAGACCGGCGAAAACCTGCGGCTTCACTTCCTTGAAGCCCGGCAGCGGCGCTTCGGCGGCGCGATTCGAGAGGGTGACGGTATCGCCCACTTTTGCGGCCGTCAGCTCCTTGATGCCCGCGATCACGAAGCCCACCTGCCCCGCCGACAGTTGCGCGAGGTTCGTCGACTTCGGCGCGAATACGCCGACGTGCTCGACCGGGTATTGCGCACCGGTCGCCATCATCTTGATCTTGTCTTTCGGCTTCAGCGTGCCGTTGACGATGCGCACCAGCATCACCACGCCGACGTAGTTGTCGAACCACGAATCGATGATGAGCGCCTGCAGCGGCGCGTCCACATTGCCCTTCGGCGGCGGCACTTTCGCGATCAGCGATTCGAGCACGTCCTCGACGCCCAGACCGGTCTTCGCGCTGCAATGCACGGCGTCTGTCGCGTCGATGCCGATCACGTCCTCGATTTCGGCGATCGCGTTTTCCGGATTCGCCGCCGGCAGGTCGATCTTGTTGAGCACCGGAACGACTTCGACGCCCAGCTCGATCGCGGTGTAGCAGTTGGCCACCGTCTGCGCCTCGACGCCCTGACTCGCGTCGACCACGAGGAGCGCGCCTTCGCACGCGGACAGCGAGCGGCTGACTTCGTACGAGAAGTCGACGTGCCCGGGTGTGTCGATCAGGTTCAGGTTGTAGACCTTGCCGTCACGCGCCTTGTAGGTGAGCGCCGCGGTCTGCGCCTTGATCGTGATGCCGCGCTCGCGCTCGAGGTCCATCGAATCGAGCACCTGCGCTTCCATCTCACGGTCGGACAAGCCGCCGCACAACTGGATGATGCGGTCAGCGAGCGTCGACTTGCCGTGGTCGATGTGCGCGATGATCGAGAAGTTTCGAATATGATCCATTCAGTGCCGCAAGCCAAAAAAAGCGAAAAAGGCGCGCCCTCACCAACGCGGAGCACGCCTTGAAAATTTGGGGGAAAACTTCTGCATTTTAGCCGAAAACGGGGGTGGCCCGGCGGATTTCGCCTTTGCCGCACTTACGGCTCACGCGCGCCGAGCACCGCGTACACGGCGCGAAGATCGAGCCGGTACTGGCACAACTCGACGCCGTCGAGCGTGAGCACGGGCACGCGCTCGTCGTAGCGCGCCTCCAGCAGCGGATCTTCGTCGATATCGATCCATTCGATCGCCATACCGTGCCGCGCGGCGATCGGCTCCAGTTCGGCCCGCATCTCCTCGCAGAGATGACACCAGGCGCGCCCGTACAGCACAAAAGGCGCGCCCGAAGACGACGTCATGCGCTTACTTCTGCGCCGGCACGCGCGGGCGCAGCGGCACGAACTGCGTGTTGTCGCCGCGACGCACGAGAATGGCGACCATCTTGCTGGCGTCCAGACCTTGCGCGACTTCCTGGAACTGCTTCGCGCTCGTGATATCCGTATCGCCGATGCGCATGATGATGTCGCCCTTCTGGAAGCCTGCGCGCGCCGCCGGCCCTTCGACGGCATCGATCTGAACGCCGCTCGACAGCTTGAGCGCCTTCTTCTGGTCGGCCGGAATGTCGCTTACCGCCATCCCGAGCGAATTACTCGCGCGCTCCTTCGGTTGCGGCGCCTTCTTCTGCTCGGTCTTCGCGACCTTGTCCGGCTGCATTTCAGCCACGACGACAGACAGATCGCGCGTCTGGCCCTTGCGCCAGACCGTCAGCGTGGTCTTGGTACCGGGCTTGGTGTCGCCGACCATGCGGGGCAGATCGGTCGCGGTCTCGACGTTCTGGCCGTTGAACTTCAGGATGATGTCGCCCGGCTGCACGCCCGCCCGGTCGGCCGGACCGCCCGATTCGACGCTAGAAACGAGTGCGCCCTGCGCCTTCGGCAGCCCGAGCGAATCCGCGACATCCTTTGTCACTTCGCCAATCGCCACCGCGATGCGCCCACGCACGACTTTGCCCGACGCCTTCAGCTGATCCGCCACGCGCATCGCTTCGTCGATCGGAATCGCGAACGAGATGCCCATGAAGCCGCCCGTGCGGCTGTAGATTTGAGAATTGATACCGATCACCTCGCCCGCCATGTTGATGAGCGGACCGCCCGAGTTGCCCGGATTCACGGCGACATCGGTCTGAATGAACGGCAGGTAATCGCCCGTGTCACGGCCCTTCGCGCTGACGATGCCCGCGGTCACCGTGTTGTCCAGGCCGAACGGCGAACCAATTGCGAGCACCCACTCGCCGACGCGCACCTTGTTCGAATCGCCGATGGTGATCGCCGGCAGATTCGTCGCGCTGATCTTCACGACGGCCACGTCCGTGCGCTCGTCCACGCCGACGAGCCGCGCCTTGAATTCGCGTTTGTCGGTGAGCGTGACGTAGATGGTGTCCGCATCGTCGACGACGTGCGCGTTGGTCATCACGTAACCATCGGTGGACAGGATGAAGCCCGAGCCGACGCCGCTGCTTTGCTCCGAGTTGTCCTGGTTGTCGTCGGGCGCGCTGCGGCTACCGCCCTTGCCCTGGTCGCCGCCGCTGCCACCGCCGCCGTTGTTGCCGCCACCGCCGCCGCGCGGAGGCTGGCCGGGCATCGGAATGCCAAAGAAGCGGCGAAAGAACTCGGACATATCGCCTTCATCGAGGCCCGGCGGCAGACCGCGCAGGTCGCTGCTCGAACCAACGCGCGAGGTCGTGCGAATGTTCACGACCGAGGGCCCCACCTTGTCGACGAGCGTCGTGAAGTCCGGCAGGTTCACCGTGGGCGCCGCTGACGCAGATTGCGATACGAACGGCAGGCACACGGCGAGCGCCGCGGCCGCGATGAACTTGCGCAGCGAGAAGTTGCTCATATGTAAGGCCGGGATCTGGATTACTTGGAAGGCTTGTATTCTATGGTAGAAGCAAATTGCTGCAATGTGGCTTGCGGCACTTCGCCCAGCAAGGTGATCCAGAAATCCCCGCGGCGCTTCACCAAAACATGCGTGGCGCCGCTATTGCCCGCGCCTTCCTTGCGCGTATTTTTTTCGACCGGCTCGACGAAAACGGAGATCGTCGCGAGGCCATCCGAAAACACGGCCTGATCGACCGGAATCGGCGGTTGGCCCTGCTGGCTCGACGCCATCGGACGGCGAAGCTCGCGAATCTTGCGAAAACCCGCGATATTCGGCGTCAGTTGCCAGCCTTGCGCTTCCATGTCGACCGGCTGAACGGGCGGCCGCACGATGGTCCAGCCCGACGTGCCGCGGATGCCGTTCGCGATCGGCGCCTTGTCGATCGGCCCGCCGATGCGCACTTGCGAGAATGAAAGCTGTTCGAGCACCTGACCGTCCGGATCGAGCGTCTGCGCGCGCAGCAGCAAGCCGGTTTTCGCGTCGGCCCAGAGTTTGTAGGCGAATCGCCAGGAATCTTTCGGATCGAGTTCCAGCACCTGGCTGTCCACGCCCGCGACACGATCGTTGCCCAGAAGCTTCGGCTCGTAGACCCCGAGCACCTGGTCGCCGCTGGTTGCGAGCAGCGCGGGGAAAGAATCCCGGTTCTGCCGATGCTCGACGACGAGAAGATGCCGTTCCGGCACGAACGTGAACATGTCGTCGTCGTGACGCAGCATCTTGCGCGGCGCGCCATCGAGACTTTCGAGCGATTCGTATTCGCCGTCGCCGCGCGTCGCGACATGCGTGATACGCGACGATTGAACCGTCGCGCCGCGTTGATAGACAAACGTCCCTTCGTAATTCTGCTGCTGTGCCGCTTCATGAATGCGGTTGAGCAGGCTGGCGGCTGTCTTGCGAACAGCGGCGGGATCGTCTCCCTGGGCGTAGGAACCCGATGCCGCCGTCAACAACGCGGCTGCGCAGAGCATCAACGCCGGCAGCCGCCCCCAGTATCTTGTTTTATTCAACCGCACATTCAGCATCAAATTATTGGCCCTGCGACGTAGCCGCCGCGCGAATCAAAGGCATGGAACCGGGCATCGAAGGCTGCTGGGAGAATTGCTGATGCGCTTCGAGGTATTGATCGAGATCCGCGTCGCGGATGATGTTCGCTTCCACGATCGGCGTGCGCGTGGTTGCCGCGGGCACCGACGCGAGCGCGACGCGCTGCATCGAATCCGCCGGTGCGACGCTCGCCACCTGGGTGTCGGCTCGGCCGCCCACGCCTTGCAGTTGCGGCACGACGATCCACGTCAGTGTGGCGGCGGCCGCGGCCACCGCAAAGGCCGGCATCACGCGACGGCGCAGCACGCCGCCCCGCGCTTTCGCCGCCGCGGCTGGAGCAAGCACATGCGCTTCGGCTTCGAAGCGCTCGGAGAATGCGGCCATGAACGCACTGCTGCGCGCCGGGCTGACCGCGAGATCGTCGGAACGCAGGGCGTCGCCGATCAGGTGATAGGCCGACCACGCTGCACGTTCGTCGCTTTTCAGGTCCGCGAGAAACTGGCTGACACCGCCCATTTCTTCGAGCGATTCACCGTCGACGAACGCCGACATGCGCTCGCCGCGCAAACCCGCCTGTGTTTGATTCTGCATCGAGACCGACCCCATGATGCTCCCCATCCTTGACCACACCCCGTTGTGACACCACCAACCCAGATATCGCGTCCCTGCCCCTAGGATTTCCGCTGCCTACCAGCGCTTGCCTTCGGGAGTGTCCAACAACGGACGCAATTTTGCCGCAATGGCTTCGCGAGCACGAAAAATTCTCGATCTGACGGTGCCGATCGGGCAATCCATCATTTCAGCGATTTCCTCGTAACTCAGACCTTCAATTTCCCTGAGCGTGATGGCAGTGCGCAATTCCTCCGGCAACAGCGCCATCGCAGCATTGACCGTTTCGGCGATCTGCTTGCTCATCAACATCGACTCAGGCGTGTTGATATCCCTTAGTTGGTCCGCGTCGGAGAAAGTTTCCGCTTCTTCAGCATCGGCCTCGGTAGAAGTGGGAGCGCGGCGGCCCTGTGTCGCAAGGTAGTTCTTCGCCGTGTTGACGGCAATCCGGTAGAGCCAGGTATAGAACGCAGATTCACCCCGAAATTGCGGCAGCGCACGGTAGGCCTTGATGAAGGCGTCCTGCGCGACGTCCTCGACCTCGGCGGGGTCGCGCACGAGGCGCGAGATCAGTCGAATGATCTTGCGGTGGTATTTGGCGACCAGCAGTTCGAACGCGGCCTTGTCACCTTTCTGGACACGCTCGACCAGCAATTGGTCGATTTCTTTTTCGCTCACCTGTGAAATCCGTTTAACTTTGGGTGTTGCGCGGAGGGCTATTGTAGCGTTACCGCCTTTAAGGCAACCGGTACGCTCATGTGCCGTTACAGTCGTTACAGGTGGGAAGCTGCGGCGCGGCGGGCCTGCACCGAGAGTTGCCGAAAGGTATCGGAATCGACGGAATCGGCAGCGACGACGAGCGTTTCGCGCCGCTCACGCGTGTCCAGAACCGTCAGGACGAGGAGTTGTCCACTCCATTGCGCGCATCCCGCGATGCGCGTGTACCGCACCGCCCCGGTCCGGCTCCGGATCGTGAGGCCGTCCGACAGAAGGCCGATGGCCGAAGGCTGAGCCCGCATCCACCGATACGACGCGAGCGCAAGCACCGCCAACGTCGCCGCGCAGGCCACCGATGCATGCCCGGCGTGTTCGGCGTGCGCGAGGACACACTGAAACACCGACGCGCCCACGACACCCGCGAATCCGAGCATCGCGCCCAGCAGAAAACGCGACGGCCGCATCGCGACGCCCGGCGTAGTGCCGATTTCCCGATGCGGCCGATCTTCCCGCGCGCCCGCCATATCGATTCCCTTGATGACGAGCGCGCCGTGCTCAGTGGCGCTTGAAGACGAGGGAGCCGTTCGTGCCGCCGAAGCCGAACGAGTTCTTCACCGCTACGTCGATCTTCATTTCCCGCGCCGTGTTCGCGCAGTAGTCCAGGTCGCACTTCGGATCCTGGTTGAAGATGTTGATGGTCGGCGGCGACACCTGATTGTGGATCGCAAGCACAGTGAACACCGACTCCAGACCGCCCGCGCCGCCCAGCAGGTGACCCGTCATCGACTTCGTGGAGTTCACGACGACCTTCTTTGCCTGATCGCCGAGCGCGCGCGTGATGCCGATCGTCTCGGCGATGTCGCCGAGCGGCGTCGACGTGCCGTGCGCGTTGACGTAGTTCACCTCGTCCGCATTGATGCGCGCGTTCTTCATCGCGTTGACCATCGCGCGGCGGCCACCGTCACCGTCTTCCGGCGGCGCGGTCATGTGGTACGCGTCGCCGCTCATGCCGTAACCGAGCACCTCGGCATAGATCTTCGCGCCGCGCTTTTTCGCGTGCTCGTACTCTTCGAGCACCATCACGCCCGCGCCTTCACCGAGCACGAAGCCGTCGCGGTCGGTATCCCACGGGCGGCTCGCCGTCGCGGGATCGTCGTTGCGTTGCGAAAGCGCGCGCGCCGCCGCGAAGCCGCCGATGCCGAGCGGGGAAACCGTCGCTTCCGCGCCCCCGGCGATCATGACATCCGCATCGCCGTATTCGATCAGGCGCGACGCCTCGCCGATGCAATGCAGGCCGGTGGTGCAGGCCGTGACCATCGACAGGTTCGGGCCCTTCAGGCCGAAGCGGATCGACAGATGGCCGGAGATCATGTTGATGATCGATGCCGGCACGAAGAACGGCGAAATGCGGCGCGGGCCGCGATTGAGCAGCTCGGTCTGCGTGATTTCGATCATCGGCAGACCGCCGATGCCCGAGCCGACCACGACGCCCACGCGCTCCGAGTTCTCATCGGTGATCTCGAGGCCGCTGTCCTGCACGGCCTGGACGCCCGCGGCAAAGCCGTAATGGATGAAGGTATCCATATGGCGCGCCTCTTTGGCGGGCATGTAGTCTTCGATGTTGAAGCCCTTCACCTCGCCGGCGAAACGCGTGGAGAAGTTCGTCGCATCGAACTTCGTGATATTGGCGATGCCCGACTTGCCCGCGACCAGATTGGCCCAGCCGTCGGCAACAGTATTGCCGACAGGCGAAACGAGCCCCAGGCCTGTAACAACAACTCGACGACGGCTCACGGTAACCCCTTATCCATAGAATGACGAAAAACAAAAGCCACAGCGGCCACAGGAAACGCCCTGTGTGCCCTGTGGCTGTCAAATCGGTTTGCAGCGACGATGCATCAACTGGTTGAGCGATGAGTCGCTGGCGCGTCCGGCCTCAGGCCTTGACGTTCGCGCGAGCGTAATCGATCGCTTGCTGAACCGTGGTGATCTTTTCGGCCTCTTCATCGGGAATTTCCATGCCGAATTCGTCTTCCAGCGCCATCACGAGTTCGACCGTATCGAGCGAGTCAGCGCCCAGATCGTTCACGAACGATGCTTCGTTCTTGATTTCGGCTTCCGCCACGCCCAGTTGTTCGGCGACGATCTTCTTCACGCGCTGTTCGATGTTGTCCATGCAGCCCTCCGAGGGAAAAAAGTTCAAAAATACGAGTGCGCGCATTTTATCAGGTTTGGACCCGCAAAATACGGCGCGTCAGTTCCATGCTCCGTCGTCCGACGCCCTTCATCAAGAGGGCTGTCGCCGCAGTCGCATCAATTTGTCACTGCCGCGCTGAAGCGGTGCGCACGAAGCTTCTTGAGCATTTCGCGCGCCCGTCCCGGCGCGGATATTAAGCGAAATTCAGCGAAATGCCTATTAAGGCGTTACATGTACATGCCGCCGTTCACGTGCAGCGTGGTGCCCGTGATGTAGCCGGCAAAAGGCGATGCCAGGAACGCCACAGCATGCGCGATATCTTCCGGCGCGCCCAGTCGGCCAAGTGGTATCTGCGCGGTCAGCGCGGTGCGCTGCTCTTCCGGCAGCACCTTGGTCATGTCCGTGTCGATGAAACCCGGTGCGATGCAGTTCACGGTGATGCCGCGGCTGCCGATTTCACGCGCGAGCGCGCGCGTCATGCCCGCGACGCCGGCCTTCGCCGCGGCGTAATTGGCCTGACCCGGATTGCCCGACGAACCGACCACGGACGTGATGTTGATGATCCGCCCGCCGCGCGCCTTCATCATCGGGCGCAGCACGGCCCGCGACAGACGGAAGACCGCGCGCAGGTTCGTGTCGATGACGGCGTCGAATTCGTCGTCCTTCATGCGCATCGCGAGCTGATCCTTCGTGATGCCCGCGTTATTGACGAGCACGTTCAGCGCGCCGAATTCCTTCACGATGCCGTCGATGAACGCATCCGCCGCGGCCGCGTCGTTCACGTTCAGCACCGCGCCGCGGCCCTTGCCGCCGGCTTGCTGCAACGCTTCGCTGATGCCGGCCGCGCCGCTTTCGCTCGTTGCCGTGCCGATGACCGTCGCGCCCTGCTTCGCGAGTTCGAGCGCGATCGCGCGTCCGATGCCGCGCGACGCGCCCGTGACGATTGCTACTTGATTCTGCAGACTCATGTCGTTGTTCCTCAGCCAGCGATCAGTTTGCGCGTTTCCTCGAGCGATGCCGGGTCGAAGACCGAGCCGCCGACGAGATTGCCGTCGATACGCTTGGTCAGACCCGCGAGCACCTTGCCCGGACCGCATTCGATGACGTGCGTGACGCCCTCTTTCGCCATCGCCTGGACGCATTCCACCCAGCGCACCGGACCGGCGGCCTGGCGCACGAGCGCGTCCTTGATCGCGACCGGATCGGAGACGATCGCGACATCGACGTTATTGATCAGCGGAATCTGCGGCACCTTGATCTCGACCTTCGCAAGATAGGCGCGCAACTGGTCCGATGCAGGCTTCAGCAGGGACGAATGGAACGGCGCCGACACCGGCAGCGGCAGCGCGCGCTTCGCGCCCTTTGCCTTGGCCACTTCGCACGCCTTCTCGACCGCCGCCTTCGAACCCGCGATCACCACTTGCGCGGGCGCGTTGAAGTTCACCGCTTCGACGACACCCGCCGACGACGCCTCCGCGCACACGGCGCGCACGGTGTCGTCGTCGAGGCCGAGAATCGCGGCCATGCCGCCTTCGCCCACCGGCACGGCGCTTTGCATCGCCTGCGCGCGGAAACGCACGAGCGGCACGGCGTCCGTGAATGCGAGCGCGCCGGCCGCGACGAGCGCCGTATATTCGCCGAGACTGTGACCCGCGACGAGCGCCGGCTTCAGACCCGTTTCCTTTTCCCATACGCGGTAGATTGCGTAGGCCGCGGTCAGCATAACGGGCTGCGTGTTCGTCGTCAGATTCAATTCTTCGGCGGGGCCTTCGGCGATCAGCTTGCCGAGATCCTGGCCGAGCGCGTCGGATGCCTGCTGCACCGTTTCGCGCACGATGGCGTGATCGGCAAAGGCGTTGAGCATGCCGACCGATTGCGAGCCCTGTCCGGGGAAAACGAACGCAAATTTCATATCGTCCTCGTTGATTGGAATGATCCGCGATGTCGTCGGTGTCTGTGCACGCGCCACGCGCGCATGCGGCGCGCGGCGGCTATCGTGACGAAGGGATCAGTTGCGAATGAGTAGAGGGAATCGATGAACGATCAGTAACGGATGACCGACGCGCCCCACGTGAAGCCGCCGCCCACGCCTTCGATGAGCACGTTGTCGCCGCGCTTGATGCGGCCGTCGCGCACTGCGACGTCGAACGCGAGCGGAATCGATGCCGCCGACGTGTTCCCGTGCTCGCCGACCGTCACGACCATGCGTTCCGGCGGCAGATGCAGCTTGCGGCAGGTGCTCTGCATGATGCGGATATTGGCCTGATGCGGGATCAGCCAGTCGATGTCTTCCGGTGCGAGCTTCGCCTTGTCGAGCGCTTCGAGCGCCACCTTTTCCAGCACGTTGACCGCAAGCTTGAACACGGCCTGACCATCCATGTGCAGGAACGCACTGCCTTCGATCACCCCGCCGTTCACGTTGCCCGGCGTGCAGAGAATGTCGGAATAGCTACCGTCCGCGTGCAGGGCGCTCGACAGCACGCCCGGCTCTTCGGACGCCTGCATCACGACCGCGCCGGCGCCGTCGCCGAACAGCACGCACGTGGTGCGATCGTTGAAATCGAGGATGCGCGAGAACGTCTCGGCGCCGACGACGAGCGCGGTGCGGTTAAGGCCGCTGCGAATGAAACTGTCCGCGGTCGCGACGCCGTACGCGAAACCTGAGCACACGGCTTGTACGTCGAACGCCGCGCCGTTGTTCTTGATGCCGAGCTTGTTCTGCAGCAGGCAGGCGGTGCTCGGAAACACGAAGTCCGGCGTGGATGTGGCGACGATGATCAGATCGATCGATTGAGGATCGATGCCGGCTGCCTCGATCGCTTTCTGCGACGCGATGAGCGCGAGATCGCTGGTAGTTTGATTCGGAGCCGCAAAATGACGGGCGTGAATCCCGGTGCGCGCGACGATCCATTCGTCGTTCGTCTCGACGCCCTGCTTCGCGAGACGGTCCGCCAAGTCCTGATTCGTGACGCGCTCGGACGGCAGGTAACTGCCGGTGCCCAGCACGCGAGAGTAAAGATTGGATTGAGCCATTATGCCTTCGAGTGTAGAGCAGTACCGGACTCGCCCGGCGGGTTCGGCTGCGAGTTGGGCTGGGAAGCGGGCTGTGAAGCGGGCTGCTGGATCGATTGATCCGCCGCAGCCGGCGCACTCGCCGCGAAAACGGTCGCGTCGGCCTCGCGCGCGGCGGGCGCATTCTCTTCCATCGCGCGCACCAGGCGTTCGAGCACGCCATTTTTGACGGCATCATACCCGCGTTTGATAGCCCACTCAAACCCGAAGGCCTCGGCCGAACCGTGGCTTTTAATGACGAGCCCGCGCAGGCCGAGCAATGCCGCGCCGTTATATTGCGCGGGATCGACACGCTTCTTGAATCGCTTGAGCACGGGCAGCGCAACGAGCGCCATCGCCCTCGAAGCGAACGAGCGGCTGAACTCTTCCTTGATGATGTCGGCGAGCATCTTCGCGAGACCTTCGGAAGTCTTCAGCGCGACATTGCCGACGAAACCGTCGCACACGACGACATCGGTCGTACCTTTATAGATGTCGTTGCCTTCGACGTTGCCGTAGAAGTTGAGCGTGCTCGCGCGCAGGAGCTCGCCCGCGCGCTTGATCGTTTCGTTGCCCTTGATGACTTCTTCGCCGATGTTGAGCAGGCCGATGGTGGGCCGCTCGCGGCCTTCGATCGCCGATACGAGCGCGTGGCCCATTTCCGCGAACTGAAGCAGATGTTCGGGTTCGCAATCGACGTTGGCGCCGAGGTCGAGCACGGTGGTGTAACCCTTCTGGCTCGGCATCGCGAACGCGATGGCGGGACGCTCGATACCGGCGAGCGTCTTCAGCACATAGCGGGAAACCGCCATGAGCGCCCCGGTGTTTCCGGCGGAAATGCAGGTCTGCGCCTCCCCTTCCTTCACGAGGTTGAGCGCGACGCGCATCGACGAATCTTTTTTCTTGCGCAGCGCCACTTCGACGGGGTCGTCCATCGCGACGACTTCGCTTGCGGGAACGACGGTCAGGCGCGGCTCATCGACGGCCTTCGACTTTTTCAGCTGAGCGCGAATGGGCTGCTCGAGACCGACGAGCATCAGGTGCGCGTCGGGATGCGAGCGCACGAAATTGACGGCAGCGGGAACGGTCACGGCCGGACCGTGGTCGCCTCCCATGCAGTCGATGGTTATCTTTACAGTCATGGAATGCGACGAATTTCGGGCACAAAAAAGCGGCAGTGAAATGCCGCCTTCTCGTCGTACCGGGAAAGTGTCAAGAGCGAGTTGCGCCCGCGTGCCCGCAAAACGGTTACGACGGGCGCATCAGGCGTCGACGAACGCTTAGTCGTTCTTCGTCTTGATGACTTTCTTGCCACGATAGTAGCCGTTCGGGCTCACGTGGTGGCGCAGATGCACTTCACCCGTGCTCGGCTCGACAGCCAGCGGAGCCGTCGTGAGGAAGTCGTGGGAACGGTGCATGCCGCGCTTCGACGGCGACTTCTTGTTTTGCTGAACTGCCATGATTACTCCAGAAAAATTTTGCGAATTCTAACACAGCCCGATCCGCCGACAGCCCTCGGCCGTTCGGCCATCGGGTGCGCACATCGCGCTACCAGTTTGTTGCGTGCTACAAAACCATTTCAGTGCTTCTTGTTGTCGGATCCGCCCTGCTTCAGCTTCTCCAGCACGGCAAAAGGATTCGGTTTTTCGTCCGCTTCCTGCGCACCGCCTTCATCCGGCTCGTCGTCCGCAGCGCCCGGAAGCAAGCTTTCGTGGATCTCGGGACACACGTTGTGCTTGGGCACGAGCGGCAAGGACAACAACAATTCCTCTTCGATCAAGTCGACGAGATCGAACTGGCGCGAGCCTACGATCACTTCGACTTCATCGTCGTCGAGCGGAAATTCGTCCGCTTCTTCTTCCGTCGCCACGATCCGATACGTTGCGTCGACATCGAGATGTTGCGAATACGGCTGAAGACAGCGCTGACACATGAGCCACACCGAGCCGTGCACCGCAAGGCGCAGATACGGCTGCGGCGCCTCCGTGCCGTCGTCCTGCAGTTCCGGCTGGGTCGAGCCCTCGCCCTGCCAGGTGAACACGGTGTCGCGGTCTGGCGCTTCCGCCGGCACTTCGGCTAACATGCGCGGCATCTGCGACAAGCGCAGCGCGCCGGCCGCTTGCCTGCCGCTTTTGGCGAAGTCGTAAATGTCGAGCGCGCGCAGATCGGCGGGGCTCACAGGTTTGCCAGGATTCTGAGTCATGTGCGCTCCTGCTTGGGCCTTGCTGGGTTAGTGCTTCCGGTGAGTGCTCAGTATGCACCGCGATGCTACACCGGACCACGCGTGGCTTGCCCGAATTTGCATCGGGCCGACATTCGTGCTTCTTGGCGTGCTGCCAGGCATTTTCAGCTGAAAGCGCTTCTGCTTCTGCTTGCCTCTGCCCCGCTTCTTCTACCGGGCTCATCGGCCCGAGCAGGCAAGTTCGCCGCGCAAGTACCGATGAAAAGCCCAAAATCATATCGGCTTTATTCTTTCGAGTCAAATACTTAAGGGCGGACCTGCCGTCCGTCGTTTTTACACCCCTTTTTGCCGGATCCGCTCCATGTCCGAAGCTTTGAAAACGCCGCTGCGCCTCATTCTGGCGTCCAGTTCACCTTATCGGCGCGAGTTGCTCGAGCGCCTGCGCATTCCTTTCGATGTCGTCTCGCCGAATATCGACGAGATGCCGCTCGCCGGCGAGACCCCCGAGGCGACCGCCGTGCGGCTGTCGATCGCCAAGGCGCGTGCCGCGGCCGAGCGCATCGATGGCCACGGGGGCGGCGCGCTCGTGATCGGCTCCGACCAGGTGGCGACCTTCGACGGCAAGCAGATCGGCAAGCCCGGCACGCACGAAAAAGCCGTCGCACAGCTACAGGCGATGCGCGGCCGCAGCGTGGAATTTCATAGTGCGCTATGCCTGTTCGACAGCCGCACGGGCAACGCGCAATCCGCCGACGTCATCACACGCGTGCGGTTTCGCCGCTATTCAGACGCGCAGATAGAGACGTACTTGCGCGTAGAAACGCCATACGACTGCGCCGGCAGCGCGAAGGCCGAAGGCCTCGGCATCGCGCTTCTCGAAGCCATCGATTCGAACGATCCGACCGCGCTGATCGGTTTGCCGCTGATCGCGCTGACCGGCATGCTGGTGAACGCCGGATATCCGGTTCTGGGGGCGGCATGAGCGGCGTTCTGTATCTGATCCCGAATACGCTCGGCGAAGGCGACGCCGACGCGCTCGCGCACGTCCTGCCCGAACCGGTGCGCGCGCAGGCGGCTGCGCTCGCGTATTACATCGGAGAGAACGCGAAAACGACGCGCGCTTTTCTGAAAAAAGTGGGCACGCAGCGGCCGATTCAGGAAATCGACGTGCGCGAGCTGAATGTCAACACGCCGCCCGCCGACATCGACAAGCTTCTGGCGCCGATTCTGGCCGGCACCGACGCAGGTCTCGTCTCCGAAGCCGGCTGCCCTGCCGTAGCCGATCCCGGCGCGCTGCTCGTGCGGCGCGCGCATCAGCGCGGCGTGAAAGTCGTGCCGTTCGTCGGTCCGAGTTCGATTCTGCTTGCGTTGATGGCGTCGGGCATGAACGGCCAGAGCTTTGCGTTCAACGGCTATCTGCCCGTCGATGCCGGCGAGCGCGGCAAGCGGCTGCGCGAGCTGGAACAGCTATCGCGCAAAGCCAATCAGACGCAAATCTTCATCGAGACGCCCTATCGGAACCGCGCGATGCTCGACACGCTGATCGCGACCTGCGCGCCGTCGACGCTGATTTGCGTCGCCGTCGACTTGACGCTCCCGGGCGAAACCATCGTCACGCGCACCGCAGCCGACTGGAAGAAACAAACCGCGCCGGACCTGCACAAGCGTCCGGCGATTTTTCTGTTGCTCGCGTCGTAATCAGCGCAACTGTGGCTTGCCGCCGAGCGTGAGCGCGCGCACGGCGGCATCGCCGACCGAGGCGCCGAAGCGCTTCACGACACGCTCGCTGATGCTCTCCTTCTGCGTGTAATCGACGATATCCGGCTGCTTGACGATCTCGCGCGCCACGTAGCTGGCATCGCCGAAACCATCCGCGAGACCGAGCTCGACGCTTTTCTCGCCCGTCCAGAACATCCCGGAGAAGAGCTCCGGGTCGTCCTTCAGACGTTTCCCGCGTCCCAGCTTCACCGCGTCGATGAATTGCGTGTGGATCTGATCGAGCATCTCCTGTGCGTGCGCGTTCATGGCGGGCGATTCGGGCGAGAACGGATCGAACGCACCCTTGTTCGCGCCCGATGTGTGCATGCGGCGCTGGATGCCCAGCTTGTCCATCAGGCCGGTGAAGCCGAATCCGTCCATCAGCACGCCGATCGAGCCGACGATGCTCGCGCGATCGACGTAAATCTTGTCGGCCGCCGCCGCGACGTAATAGCCGCCCGAGGCGCACATGTCGTCGACGACCACGTACAGCGGCGTCTTCGGGTACTTCGTACGCAGCCGCCGGATCTCACCGTTGATGATGCCCGCCTGTACCGGACTGCCGCCCGGGCTGTTGATGCGCAGGATCACCCCCGCCGTGTTTTCGTCCTCGAACGCGCTCTGAAGCGCCCCGTCGATGTTGTCGGCGCTCGCATTGCTGTTCGCGGAGATTTCGCCTTGCAGGTCGATGAGCGCCGTGTGCTTGCCCGCCTTCGCGACGCGCTCGCCGGTGAAATCGAACACGCCCCACGCGATCAGCCCGATCACGCCAAGAAACACGAAGCGAAAGAAGATACGCCAGCGCCGCGCGGCGCGCTGCTCGCGGATGGCGGCAAGCGCGATGCGTTCGAGCGCGTCGCGCTCCCAATTGTCGTTGCCGCGCGGCGGAAGGTTGTCGGACATGCGTGATGAACGTGTTGAGAAGGGAATCAGGCGGGACGCAACGCGTCGTCAGGGAGCCAGAAGACCGCGCGGCCCTCCGGCGTATCGCGTTCCTCGACCGTCACGGGCCGAAGGCGCGCGCCGCGGCACGGACCGCCGACGCATTTTCCGGTGTCGGGTTCGTAGATCGCCCCGTGCGTCGCGCACATCAAGTATAGGCCCGAGCTTTCGAAGAACTGGCCCTCGTTCCAGTCGAGCTCCATCGGCACGTGTGCGCAGCGGTTCAGATAGCCGTGCGGCTTGCCGTCGTAGCGCACGAAGAAGACGACGGCGTCGCCGCTCGCCTCCGTTGCCGGAACGCGCACGCCCGCGCCGCCATCGACGAGTTCTTCCGCAGCGCACACGCGCACCGCATCCTGCGCGGGCGCCGTCATGCGTGCTCCCGCAGCCAGCCGGCCAGGGACGCAACGCTGTCGGCGCAAAACTGCGGCTTGAGCACCGCAAGCGAGTCCGCCGGATGCGCGCCGTACCCGACGCCGATGCCCGCGGCGCCCGCGTTGATCGCCATCTGCAGGTCGTGCGTGGTGTCGCCGATCATCACCGTGCGCGCGAGATCCTGGCCGAGTTCGCGCGTGAGTTCGTGAAGCATTGCGGGATGCGGTTTCGAGAATGTCTCGTCGGCGCAGCGCGTGCCGTCGAAGAGACTCGTGAGCCGCGATTCGTCGAGCGCGCGATTCAGTCCGACGCGGCTCTTGCCCGTCGCGACGCCGAGGAAATAGCCGAGGTCGCGCAATTCCTGCAACAACTCGCGCACGCCGTCGAAGAGCTCGGTCTTCTGGCCCATCGTCAGGAAATGGAAGCGGTAACGCTCGGCGAGGCGCGGGTAGTCGGACGGATCGAGCGTCGGCGCGCAAATCTGCAACGCGTCCTTCAGGCCCAGACCGATTACGTAGCTCGCGGACTCGTCGGCGGGAACCGGCAGGCCGAGATCGCGGCACGCCGCCTGAATGCTGCGCGTGATATGGGCGGTCGAATCCATCAGCGTGCCGTCCCAGTCGAAAACGATCAGATCGAATTGCTGCCGCGCCATTTAAGCTGGTTCTCCGTTTTTGAGTTGCTCGATGAAGCGCTTGCATTCGGCGGGCAGCGGCGCTTCAAACTGCAAAGGCTCGCCCGTTGCCGGATGGGTAATTTTCAGGCGATAGGCATGCAGGAACATGCGTTTGAGCGACGGCTTGGCGCTCGGACGGGCCAGTTCCTTGTTCAACGCGAAATCGCCGTACTTGGCGTCGCCCGCAATCGGCAGGCCGATGCTCGCCATATGCACGCGAATCTGATGCGTGCGGCCCGTCTTCAGTTCCGCCTCGACCCACGCGTAGCCGCGCCAGCGTTCGATCAGATTGAATACCGTGTGCGACGGCAGCCCGTTCTCCTCGACACGCACGCGCCGTTCGCCATCGGCCGCGACGTACTTGTGCAGCGGCGCCTTCACGATGCGTCTGCGGCCCCAATCGCTCTGCCAGTCGCCATAACCGAGCGCGTAATAGCGCTTGTCGATGCGATTCTCGCGGATCTGCTCGTGCAGGTTCACGAGCGCGGCACGTTTCTTCGCGAGCATGAGCACGCCGGAAGTTTCCCGATCCAGCCGATGCACCAGTTCGAGGAATTTCGCGTGCGGCCGTGCGTTGCGCAGTTGCTCGATCACGCCGAACGCGACACCGCTGCCGCCATGCACCGCGACGCCGCACGGCTTGTCGATGACGACCAAATGGTCATCCTCGAACAGGATCGGAAACTCGGCGGCCGGCGCGTTCGACGAAACCGGCGCCTCGTCCGGCTGCGCCGTGCGGATCGGCGGCACGCGCACGAGGTCGCCTAGTTCGAGCCGGTACGCCGCGTCGATGCGCCCCTTGTTCACGCGCACTTCGCCACTACGAAGAATGCGGTAGATATGGCTCTTGGGGACGCCCTTGCACACGCGCAGCAAAAAATTGTCGATTCGCTGACCCGCGGCGGTTTCGTCGACTTCAATCATCGAGACCTGTTCGCTTGCGACCTGTTTATGGGATGTTTTGCCTAACTCATTCATTCTGAATATAATTTGCGAGCAGCCTGAAAAAGTCGACGCTTAGGATCAAGCAGCGGCCGGAATTAATCAGACTGTACAGGTGCAAGCGATAAACCATCATTTTACTTGCGCCCAAGGTCGGTTGCTCACCCGGAAAATCGAGAGCGACGAGTTGCACGCACGGCGATATCACCGGCAGGGACGGAGCCCACAGGCGCGTTCGGTCGGGTCGATCGCCGACGGTAACGGATTTTTGGTCAAAAAGAATTTTATCGGCGAGAAGCGACGGCGCCCGGCAAGCAAATCCGGATGCCAGCCTGGATCGACCCTGCCATCGAGCGGGCGAAACAGACAAATCGAAGCTCGCCGGTTTTGCGAACAACTGCCGGCGAAAACCGCTGCTGCGCTGATTTCTGCGAAGCGCGGTAACGCCGCAAATGAGGCGAGACACACGGCCGCGCGCCGACGGGAGCAATCGGGCCCGCGGCCGCGACGGCGCGGCATGGCAGCAAGGAAGATCGGTCACGAAGCATCGCGCTGGTTTGTGCGAGACCGCTCGGCCCCGCAGCCGCCGTTGGGAGGAATCAGGCTCTTCGCAAGAGCGCGGGTTGGTTCGGCGCGTCCATTTTGAGACGCGGAACCGCAGCGCCGCCGTTCATCCTCGCCACGCGCCGCGCGACGCATCGAACGCCTCGCAGTCGCTTCGCAATGAGCCCCACGGCGCGGCCGCCCCATTCGGGCGCCGCAGCCTGCTTTCGGCAATTCTCCCGCCAGAAGTCCCGCTCCAGCGTGCTTTGTGACAACACACAAAAAGCGTGGCACGCCCACCCTCCCGCTTCGCGCGCGTGATGTTTGACGTCACTGACGCCGATTCGCACGACGAGGAAGGACGGAGCCGCTCTGGAGCCGTTTCATGAAACGCATGCTGTTTAACGCGACGCAGCAAGAAGAATTGCGCGTCGCCATCGTTGATGGGCAGAAGCTCATCGACATCGACATCGAAACTGCCGGGCGCGAACAGCGCAAAGGCAATATCTACAAGGGAGTCGTCACTCGCATCGAGCCGTCGCTCGAAGCCTGCTTCGTCAACTACGGCGAGGACCGCCACGGTTTTCTGCCGTTCAAGGAAGTCGCCCGCCAGTATTTCCGCGATGGCGTCGAGATGCGCTCCGCGCGCATCCAGGACGCGCTGCGCGAAGGCCAGGAACTCATCGTTCAGGTCGAGAAGGAAGAACGCGGCAACAAGGGCGCGGCCCTGACCACGTTCATTTCGCTGGCCGGCCGCTATCTCGTCCTGATGCCGAACAACCCGCGCGGCGGCGGCGTGTCGCGCCGGATCGAGGGCGACGAACGGCAGGAACTGCGCGAAACCATGGCGCAGCTCGAATTGCCCGAAGGCATGAGCATCATCGCGCGGACCGCCGGCATCGGCCGTTCGGCCGAAGAGCTCCAGTGGGACCTGAACTACCTGATGCAACTGTGGCGCGCGATCGAAGCCGCGTCGCAGAGCGGCGTCGCCGGCCAGCCGATGCTCATTTATCTCGAATCGAGCCTCGTGATCCGCGCGATCCGCGACTACTTCCAGCCGGACATCGGCGAAATTCTCATCGACACGACCGAAATTCATGATCAGGCGCGCGCCTTCATGGATATCGTGATGCCCGACAACCTGCAAAAGGTGAAGCGCTATCACGACGACGTACCGCTCTTCTCGCGCTTTCAGATCGAGCACCAGATCGAAACGGCGTACTCGCGCACGGTGCCGCTGCCCTCGGGCGGCGCGATCGTGATCGATCACACCGAGGCGCTCGTCGCCATCGACGTGAACTCGGCGCGGGCGACCAAGGGCGCGGACATCGAGGAAACCGCCACGCGCACCAACCTCGAAGCCGCCGATGAAGTCGCACGTCAGTTGCGTCTGCGCGATCTGGGCGGCCTGATCGTGATCGACTTCATCGACATGGAGTCGGCAAAGAGCCAGCGCGAAGTCGAGCAACGCCTGAAAGACGCGCTCAAGCACGACCGCGCACGCGTACAGATGGGCAAGATCTCGCGTTTCGGCCTGATGGAGCTGTCGCGCCAGCGTCTGCGTCCGGCGCTGTCCGAAGGCAGCCACGTGACCTGCCCGCGCTGTAACGGCACGGGTCATATCCGCGACACCGAATCGTCCGCGCTGCAAGTGCTGCGGATCATTCAGGAAGAAGCGATGAAGGAAAACACCGCGGCGATCCATTGCCAGGTGCCGGTCGAGGTGACCGCCTTCCTGCTCAACGAGAAGCGCTCGGAAATCAACAAGATCGAGTCGCGCTTCAAGGTCAACGTCGTCCTGATCCCGAACAAGCATCTCGAGACGCCGCACTACAAGCTGGAACGTCTGCGTCATGACGATGCTCGCCTCGACGAGCCGCGCGCGTCGTGGAAGATGGCCGTCGAAGCAGCGAGCGAACTGGAGTCGGAAACCGGCTACAGCAAGCGCACCGAAGAAGTGAAACCGAAGCAGGAAGCGGCCGTAAAGGGCATCACGCCCGAAAAGCCGGCGCCGAGCGCACCGGTCAAGCCCGCGCCCGTCGAAGCCGCGCCCGTGCAGGCCGCGGTGCCGGCGAGCGGCGGTTTCATCGCGTGGATCAAGAATCTGTTCGGTATTCAGCCGCAAGCGCAGCCCGCTCCGGCGCCCGTCGAAGCTGAGCCGGCCACGCGCGCTCCGCGCGAACGCGGCGAGCGCGCGGGCGGCGGAGATCGCAACCGCAACCGTCGTGGCGGCAGCGGCGCCGGGCGTGAAGGCGCAGCCGCAGGCGCTGCAACGGGTGGCAACGGTGCGGGCCGCCAGGGCGCGCGTCGTGAAGATCGCGAGGCGCGTGGCGGCCGCGAAGGACGTGAACTGCGGGAAGTCCGCGAGCCGCGCGAGGCTCGTGAACCGCGTGAGGCGCGCGAAACCCGCGAGCCGCGTGAAGCGCGTGAGCCGCGCGAAGCCCGCGATCGCAACGCGGAACGCGCCGCTCGTCCGGAAGCGACCGAGCGCCAGGAGCGCCGTGAGCGTCCCGACCGTGGCGAGCGTGTCGAACGCGGTGAGCGCACCGAACGCACCGAACGCGGTGAACGTCCTGATCGCGCGGAACGTGGCGAGCGCCGCAAGCCGCAACCGGAAGCCGCCGTCGAGGCGCTGACGCAGGGCGAAACGGTGCCGTCGGAGATCGTCGAAGCGGTGCAAGTCAATGTCGATGCGCAACAGGCCGGCATCGATGCCGCCGCCGAGCAGGCAGCCGCGCGTGAAGGTGAAGAGCGCCGCCGCCGTCGCCGTGGCCGCCGTGGCGGCCGCCGCGAGCGCGAAGAGGATGGCATGACGGTGAATCACGCAGCCGACGTCGCCGAGGCGGAAGGTTCGGCCGAAAGCGTCTCCGCGCAAGCCGGCGTATTCGACGCCGAAGCCGCGCAGGAAGCGGCCGCGCGTCGCGAAAGCCGGCCCGCCGCAGCTCAGCCGGTCGAGCAGGCGATCGAGCAGCCCGTCGCTCAGCCGGTCGAAGCCAAGGCGAAACCGCAAGAGCACGCGCCCGCCGCAGCAGAAGAAGCGCCGGTTGCCCGGACCATCGAAGCGGAGCCCTTCGAACTGAAGGCGCAGACGCCCGAGCCGGCCACGTTCGATCTCTTCGCCAAACCCGCTTCCGCGGCGATCGAGAACCCGTTCGGACCGACATCCAAGGTTGCCGAGACGACGACGGCCGATCCGTTCGCGTCTGCCGCGACGGAAGAGTCGAAGCCTGTCGAAGCGGCCCAGCGGGTCGAAACGGCGCCGGAGCCTGCCGAACCGGTAGCGGCTGAATCCGCCGAGGCAGCCGAGCCGGCGAAAACCGCCGCGGTCGCGCCGACGCCGGAGGCAACGATCGTCGAGCCGGTGAAGCCGGTCGAGAGCACGCAAGCGCAAGCCCCCGTGTCCGAGCAAGCGCCCGTCGCCGTCGTTGCGGAGCCGGTGAAGTCCGCCGCGCCGGCCGCGCCCGCGACGTCGACGCCGATCGCCGTCGAAACGCTCCAGCCGATGCTGGAGCGCGCGGGTCTCGTCTGGGTCAACACCGACGAAGGCAAGCTGCGCGAGGCGAACGCCGCTGCCGCACGCGAGCCGGCTGCGGTGCGCGTGCCGCGCGAGCGCAAGGCGCTCCCGCCTGCCGACACCACGCCGATGCAGCAAGTGGAAACCAGCAAGCACGTCCACTAAGCGCGCGTGAGCCGGTTTGCTTCGGCGAACCGGCAAAAGCAGAAAAACGCCATCGATTCCGTCGATGGCGTTTTTTTTCGCCCCGCCAAAAGCCGGACCGCGGGAAAACCGCGACCTCGGGTCGGTGCGTGTGAACGCCCGGTTCCGCTAAAATGAGACGTTACAACCGTCATTCGAACAAGGCCGCAGTGGCCGATCCGAGCCGAGTCATCATGTCCCGACGCATCATTCCTCTCGCCGATATCAGCGCGATTCCGGATTTCTCCGGAGCGGCGACGTCGCCGGCCGGACTGCTCACGGACACGCTCGCGCGCCCGCTGCGCGACCTGCGCATTTCGGTGACGGACCGCTGCAACTTCCGCTGCGTGTACTGCATGCCGCGCGATGTGTTCGACAAGGACTACCAGTTCCTTCCCCACGCCGCCCTGCTCTCGTTCGAGGAGATCGAGCGCCTCGCTCGCGTGTTCGTCGCGCACGGCGTCGAGAAGATTCGCCTGACGGGCGGCGAGCCGCTCCTGCGCAAGAACATCGAATTTCTGATCGAGCGGCTCGCGCTTCTGCGCACGCCGGAAGGCCGCCCGCTCGATCTGACCCTGACCACGAACGGCTCGCTGCTCGCGCGCAAGGCCCGGTCTCTGAACGACGCGGGCTTGTCACGCGTCACGGTGAGTCTGGACGCTCTGGACGATGCACTCTTTCGCCGCATGAACGACGCCGATTTCGCGGTCGCCGACGTGCTGAACGGCATCGAAGCGGCGCAGGCCGCCGGGCTTGATCCGATCAAGGTGAACATGGTCGTGAAGCGGGGCACGAACGATCAGGAAATCGTGCCGATGGCGCGTCATTTCAAAAACAGCGGCACGGTTCTGCGCTTCATCGAATACATGGATGTCGGTGCGTCGAACGGCTGGAACATGAGCGAAGTGCTGCCGTCGGCGCAAGTGGTCGAGCGCATCGACGCGCATTTCCCGCTCGAACCGCTCGAAGCGCATACGGCCGCCGAAACGGCGCAGCGCTGGGGCTATCGCGACGGCAGCGGCGAAATCGGCGTGATTTCCAGCGTCACGCGAGCCTTTTGCGACTCCTGCACGCGCGCGCGGCTCTCGACCGAAGGCAAGCTCTACCTTTGTCTTTTCGCGGTGTCGGGCCACGACCTGCGTGGGCTCATCCGCGGCGGCGCGAGCGACGAGGAAGTGGCGACGGCCATCGCGCGCATCTGGGAAGCGCGCGGCGACCGCTATTCGCAATTGCGCGGCAGCACGTCGGCACCGTCGCGCGAGGATGCGCGTCGCGTCGAGATGTCGTACATCGGCGGCTGAGCGGCGCTCGCTCGTGCTGAACGCTCACTCCTCATCGAATGTCACCGCCCTCGTCCTCGCGGGCGGACGCGGCTCGCGCATGGGCGGCGTCGACAAAGGCATGCAGCCGTTTCGCGGCGAGCCGCTCGCACTGCATGTCATGCGCCGTATCGCGCCTCAGGCGGGCGCGCTGCTGATCAGCGCAAACCGTTCCATCGAAGACTACGAGCGCCTGGGGGCGGCGTTCGGCGCGCGCGTCATTCCGGACGCGCGGGCGGAATATCCCGGTCCGCTCGCCGGCATCGCCGCCGCACTACGCGGCGCGACCACCGAATACGTCTTGACCGCGCCTTGCGACGCGCCTTTCGTCGATGAACATATCGGCGCCGCATTGATGCAGGCGCTCGAGACGCACGGCGGCGACATCGCGTACGCCGCAACGGTCGATGGATCCGGACAAGTCATGGCGCACCCGGTTTTCGCACTTCTGCGCACCTCGCTCGCCGACGATCTCGACGCCTCGCTCGACCAGGGAGAGCGCAAGGTCCGCGCGTGGTACGCGCGCCACAAGGCGATGGAAGTCCGATTTCACGATGAACGCGCGTTTTACAATATCAACGATTTACAGCAGCTGGCCGAGCTGGAACGCCGCTGACTCTCACGTCCGCCATTGCGGCAATCCGCGTTCGGGCGTTCAATCACCGCGCGGCCTCGTGGCTGCTTCTTCGCCGGGTTCCGGCGCGATCCACGCGATTCATGACCACGTCCAAGGAACTCTCCGCCTGCGTCGCCCAGTACGATCCAGACGCGCTTCCCGTCGAAGCCGCGCAGGAAATCGTGCGTCAATGGGCCATGCCGCGCATGCGCGACGCGCAGGTCGAACGCGTTGGTCTCTATGACGCGCTCGGACGCGTGCTCGCCCATGACGTGGTTTCGCCCATCGACGTACCTGCGTTCGACAATTCCGCGATGGACGGCTATGCGTTCGCGAGCGAGGCGCTCTTGCGCGGCAGCGACACGCTCGATTTGTCCGTCGCGGGCGCGGCGCTCGCCGGACGGCCTTTCGAAAGCACGCCGGGTGCGGACCAATGCGTGCGCATCATGACGGGCGCGCTCATTCCGGCGGGCTGCGACACCGTCGTGCCACAGGAGCTCGTCACGCGCGAGGGCGACGCGATCCGCTTCTCCACCGCAAAAATCCGCGCGGGCCAGAACCGGCGCCTCTCGGGCGAGGATCTCGCGAAGGGCGAACCGGCACTGCTCGCGGGCCGCATCGTGCGCGCATCGGATCTCGGCCTGCTCGCGTCGCTCGGCATCGGCGAAGTGTCCGTGCGCAAGCGTCTCACCGCCGCCTTCTTTTCGACGGGCGACGAATTGCGCTCGGTCGGCGAAACGCTGAGCCCGGGCAGCCTCTACGACAGCAACCGCTACACGCTCTTCGCGATGCTCAAGCGACTCGGCGTAGAAACGGTCGATCTCGGCATCGTGCGCGACGATCGGGCATCGCTCGAGAAGGCGCTGCGCCATGCGACCGAAAGCGCGGATGTCGTCATCAGTTCGGGCGGCGTGTCCGTCGGTGACGCGGACTTCACGCGCGAACTGATGAACTCGCTCGGCGACGTCGCCTTCTGGAAGATCGCGATGCGCCCCGGCCGGCCGCTCGCGTTCGGTCGCCTGTGGTCGGGCGAGCGCGCGGGCACGGGCAAGTCGGCGCTCTTCTTCGGCCTGCCGGGCAATCCGGTTGCCGTGATGGCGACGTTCTACTTCATCGTGCGCGAAGCGTTGCTTGCAATGTCGGGCGCGACGCGCCAGCCGCTCACGGTCATCCGCGCGATCGCCGCCGAGCCGATGAAGAAACGCGCGGGCCGCACGGAGTTCCAGCGCGGCATCGCAACGCGTGGCGACGACGGCCGCTTTCGCGCCGTCACCACGGGCCCGCAGGGTTCCGGCGTGCTCAGCTCGATGAGCGAAGCCAACTGCTTCATCGTGCTGGAGCACGCGCGCGGCGACATCGACATCGGCGACGAAGTCGAGATCGTGCCATTTGACGGTCTGATCTGACGCACGCCGCAACGAACGTCGCCAGCACAAACATTCCTACATCGATAGACGGGGCTTTCCTTCCATGAAAAAGCAGATCTCATTCATTGCACCCGGACAGACCGCCAAGGCGCTGATCCTCGTGTACCTGACCTTCAGCGTGCCGATCGTGCTGCTCGGCGTCGTGGTCGCGTTCGTGCGATACGGCTCGGTGGAAGTGAGCACCGTCACGAGCGCGCTGCTGCTCAACGCGATTCTCGGCTTCATCCTGCTGTGGATCGCCTGCCACGCGTACAACTGGGTGGCGTCGCGTTTCGGCGGCATCGAGATCGTGCTGTCCGATGCGCCGGAGGAAGCGTGAGTACCGCGAACGGGAATGTCACGATCCGCGCGGCCACGCCCGCCGACGTCGCCGCGATCTTCGGCTTGATGTACGAGCTCGCGGAGTTCGAGAAGCTCACGCATCTGTTCATCGCAACCAAGGAAGGCGTTCACGAGGCCCTCTTCGGCGCGCGTCCCGCTGCCGAAGCGCTCGTCGCGGAGCAGGAAGGTGAAGTCGTGAGTTACGCGCTCTTCTTCCAGAACTTCTCCACGTTCCTCGGCAAACGCGGCCTCTATCTCGAAGACCTGTACGTGCGCCCGTCGATGCGCGGCAGCGGTCTCGGTACGCTGATGCTGAAGAAGCTCGCCGCGCTCGCTGTCGAGCGCCAATGCGGCCGCTTCGAGTGGTCGGTGCTCGACTGGAACCAAAACGCCATCGACTTCTACGAGAAGATGGGCGCGACGGTGCTGCCCGACTGGCGCATCGTGCGTGTGACGGGCGAGCCGCTCGAACGCCTCGCCCAGTAGGTCACATGTCGTCGTCGCTTTCGGGCGATGACGCATCACCCAACAGCCCCGCCGCCTGTTCTCCCGGCAACGCCTCGACATCGCGCAGGCGCTTGCCCATCTGCCGTGTGCGCGTCTGCGCCGCTTCGATCGAGCGCGTGACGGTTTCGAGTTGCGACTTCGTTCTTGCCAGCACTTCGCCGAACTTGCCGAATTCCGTCTTCACCGCCCCGAGCACCTGCCACACTTCGCTCGAACGCTTCTCGATGGCGAGCGTGCGAAATCCCATCTGCAAACTATTGAGAAGCGCGGTCAACGTAGTCGGTCCAGCGATGGTCACCCGATAATCGCGCTGCAGCGAATCGCTCAGGCCCGGGCGCCGCAACACTTCGGCGTAGAGTCCTTCGGTCGGCAAAAAGAGCAGCGCGAAGTCCGTGGTGTGCGGCGGCGCGACGTACTTTTGCGCGATCGACTTCGCTTCCGCGCGCAAACGGCCTTCGAGCGCGCGCGACGCGTCCTCGACGCCGGCCAGGTCCGCCCGCTCCTGCGCGTCGATCAGACGCTCGTAATCCTCACGGGGAAACTTCGCGTCGATGGGCAACCACACGGGCGTCGCGGCATCGCCCGGGGCGCCAGGCGCATCGTGACGGCCCGGCAGTCTGATCGCGAACTCGACGCGCTCGTTGCTCGTCGGAATCGTCGCGACGTTCTTCGCGTACTGGTCCGGCGTCAGCAATTGCTCCAGCAGCGATTCGAGCTGCACTTCGCCCCAGATGCCGCGCGTCTTGACGTTGGTGAGCACCTTCTTGAGATCCCCGACACCGGCGGCGAGCGTCTGCATTTCGCCGAGGCCGCGATGCACCTGCTCCAGCCTGTCCGACACGAGCTTGAACGATTCGCCGAGGCGCTGTTCGAGCGTTGCGTGCAGCTTTTCGTCGACCGTTCGGCGCATCTCGTCGAGCTTCGTCGCGTTGTTGGCCTCGATGTCCTTCAGACGCGCTTCGAGGGTCGCACGCACTTCGCCGAGTCGCCGCTCGTTTGCCTCCGATAGCTGCGAGAGATGCAGCGACATCGAATCGGCGAAGCGCTTCAGCGCGTTGCCCTGATCCTCGCGCGCCTGCTGGCTTTGTTGCGCGAGTTGCTGCGCGAGCGCGTCGAACTGCGCGTTCTGCACGCTCGACGTGCTCGCCAGTTGCGTCGCGAGCGTCTGATGGAATTGCGTGAAGCCGCTTTGCGATTCCATACGCGACACGCGCGCGCTCTCGGCAATGTCGCCTCGCAGACCACGTTCGAGCCGTTCTTGCGCGCGCGCATGCGCCTCGCCCATATCGTTTACACGATCGGTGAGCGCCTCGAACTCATCGTAAATGTGCGCATTGGAATTACGCCGCATCGCGACGATGAGCGCGATGAGCGACACGACCAGCGCGATCGCCAGCGAAGCGACAGCGCCATACAACAATTCCGTCATTTCTTCAGCACTTCCGGATTGATCGGGTTGGGCGGATTTCCGGCTTGCGGCCCTTCGCCGAGCGCGGCAATGAGATTGTCCGCCGCGAGATTGGCCATCGCGCGGCGCGTGCCCTCGGTCGCGCTCGCGATGTGCGGCGTGAGCACCACGTTATCGAGCAGCAGGAAATCCGGGTTGAAGTCCGGCTCTCCCTCGAATACGTCGATGCCCGCCGCCGCGATGCGCTTGTCGCGCAATGCGACGATCAACGCCGCATCGTCGACGATGCCGCCGCGCGCGATATTCGTGAGGGTCGCCGTGGGCTTCATCAGCGCGAGCTCGGCCGCACCGATCGTGTGATGGCTCTCCTTCGTGTACGGCAAGACAAGTACGACATGATCTGCGCGCCTGAGCAGGTCTTCCTTCGACGCATATTCGGCGTTCAGCTGCGCCTCGATGTCGGGCGCGACGCGCGAACGGTTGTGATAGATCACGCGCATGTCGAAGCCGCGCGCCCGCCGCGCGAGCGCCTGGCCGATCCGTCCCATGCCGATCACGCCGAGCGTCGATCCGTACACATCGGCGCCGAGAAACGAGTCGAACGACCACTTCTGCCACTTGCCCGCGCGCAGATAGTGCTCGGATTCGGTGACACGGCGGGCAGCCGCCATCATCAGCGCCCAGCCGAAATCGGCGGTGGTCTCGTTCAGCACGTTCGGTGTATTCGTGCCGAGAACCTTGTGCGCGTCGAACGCCTTCATGTCGAAATTGTTGTAGCCGACCGCCATGTTCGAGACGACTTTCAGGTTCGGTGCACCCGCCAGTTCCTTCTCGCCCACCCATTCGCCCGCGGTGAATGCGCCGTCCTTGTCGGCAATACGGCGCGCAAACTCTTCCTGCGGGAGGACGTCGCCGAGGTTCACGTCGACATCGAAATACTGTTTCAGGCGCTCGATCACATCAGGAAAGGTGGGACGCGCGACAAGTACCTTCTTCATCGATTGCTCCTAGAAAAATAGCCAACCCAGAACGGCAAAAATCGGCAGGAGGACCGCGCCCGACCATGCGATATAGCCGAAGAAACTCGGCATGCGCACGCCGCGCGATTCGGCGATCGCCTTCACCATGAAATTCGGCGCGTTGCCGATATACGTGTTCGCACCCATGAAGACAGCGCCCGCGGAGATGGCGGCGAGCGTGGTGGCGTCGGTGGTCATGAGCGTGCGTGCGTCACCACCCGCGAGATTGAAGAACACGAGGTAGGTCGGCGCGTTGTCGAGAAACGAGGACAGCAGCCCCGTCGCCCAGAAATAGGCGATGTCGATCGGCTTGCCGTGCGCATCCGACACCGCGTGCACGATGCCCGCGAATGCGCCCGCCTCGCCCGCGCGCAGGATCGTGATGACGGGCGCGATCGTGATGAAGATGGCCGCGAACAGCTTCGCGACCTCCTCGATGGGCGCCCAGTCGAATGCGTTGCCCGCGCGCGCGCGCTTGGGCGTGAGCGCGAGCGAGGCCAGCAGTACGGCCATGAGCAGCACGTCGCGCACGAGATTTTGCAATTTCACTTCGGTGCCGAACACGTCGAACGCGATGCCGGGTTTCCATAAGCCGCTCATCAACACGAGCGCAACGATCACCGCGAGCAGCGCGAAGTTGACTTTGCCGTCGATGCCGAGCGGCGGGGTATCGGGCGTCGGATCCAGAAACGCAGGCCGCGCGTCGTGCCGGCGCCAGTAGTAGCTGTCGAGCACATGGAACACGACGAGCAGCACGCCGCAGACGAAGAGCATCGGCAGCGCGAGATGCACTGTCGTCCAGAAGAAGCCGACGCCGTTCAGAAAGCCGAGGAAGAGCGGCGGATCGCCGAGCGGCGTGAGCGAGCCGCCCGCATTCGCGACGAGAAAAATGAAGAACACGACGACATGCACGACGTGCTTGCGATTGTCGTTCGCGCGCAAGAGCGGGCGGATCAGCAGCATGGCCGCGCCGGTCGTGCCCATGATGCTCGCAAGCGCGGCGCCGAGCGCGAGCAGCCCGGTATTGAGACGCGCCGAGCCGTGCAGATTGCCGCGCACGCAGATGCCGCCCGCCACCGTATAAAGCGACGCCAGCAGGACGATGAACGGCACGTATTCTTCGAGCAGGGCGTGAACCAGTACGCTCCCCGCCGTGCCGGGACCGAACGCGAGCGCGAACGGCGCGAGAAACGCGACGGTCCACGCGGCCGCGATCTTGCCGAAGTGGTGATGCCAGAGTTTCGGTGCGACAAGCGGAAACACCGCGATGGAAAGCAGGATGCCGATGAACGGGATGCCCCACGTTGCAGGAAGCGTTGCGCCATCGGGCGCTGCCGCGAAGGCTGGCGCCGCGGTCAGCGCCAGCCCGGCGCAGACCGCGCCGGAAAGAAAATGCCGCATCGGATCAGGCTCCGCGCACGATGATCACATGCACGCGATACGGCCCATGCGCACCGAGCACGATGGTCTGTTCGATATCCCCCGTGCGCGACGGCCCCGACACGAAGTTCACCGCCCGCGGCAACTCGCCCCTTTCGGCGCGCATCAACGCGAACGCGTCTTCGTGCGCCGCCACGATGCGCGACGCCGGCACGATCGCGATATGCGTCTGAGGCAGAAGCGCGCCCGATGCGGGGGTATCGGCGCCCGAAAGCAGCACGAGCGAACCGGTTTCGGCCGTTGCGCAAAAACAGCCGGTGATGCCGACGAGATCGGCGTCGGCTGGCTTGCGCAGCGCCGCTTGAATGCCCGCTTGCGCCCAAGGCAGAGCGCCTAGCGCGGGCCACGCGACGACATCGACGGGAAGATTCAGCGATTGCAGATAGCGCGCGGCCTCGGCGGGCGCATCCGCGAGCGATTCGACGTTGGCGACCGTCGTGGAAAGACGCTCGGCTTCGAGCCTGAAGCGCGCGATCAGCTCATCACGGTTCTGAGGCAGCGGAGGACGCGGACCCGCAGGATGCCGCTCGACATACTCCTGCGCCGCCTCGCGCTCGGCTTCCGTAGGCGTGCCGCGACGGCGCTGCGCGCTGCGAATGCGCATGAGAATATTGCGGCGCGCGGCCGATGTATCCATGGTGCCGTCCTCTGTCTGGCGTGCTTGAGATTCGTGCGCGCCGGACTGATCGACGACGCGTTCGAATTATAGCGAGCGACGTTCGCGCACGAACCTCGGCCGAACGGCATAGGCCGAATGCACGAATGCGGGGCCGTCAGTCTTCGCCCACCGGCTGCGCAATGCCGAACACCTGACGCAGATAGGCGAGATACGCCTTGTCGTCGCACATGTTCTTGCCGGGCGAATCCGACAGCTTGGCGACCGGCTGGCCGTTGCAGCGGACCATCTTGATGACGATCTGCAGCGGCTGATAGCCGAGATCGTTGGTGAGATTCGTACCGACGCCGAAGGCGAGCTGGCAGCGCCCGCGGAACCGCTCGTAGAGTTGCAGCACCTTGGGGATGTCGAGCGCGTCGGAGAACACGAGCACCTTGGTGCGCGGGTCGCAGCGGTTCTCCTCGTAATGCCTGAGAAGACGCTCGCCCCAGTCGAAGGGATCGCCCGAATCGTGACGCGCGCCGTCGAACAGCTTGCAGAAGTACATGTCGAAGTCACGCAGGAACGCCTTCATGCCGTAGACATCCGACAGCGCGATGCCGAGATCGCCGCGATATTCCTTCGCCCACATCTCGAAGCCGAAAATCTGCGAGTCGCGCAGACGCGGACCCAGCGCCTGACACGCCTGCAAGTATTCGTGCGCCATCGTGCCCAAGGGACGCAGGCCGTGCTTCATCGCATAGAAGCAGTTGCTCGTGCCGGCGAACTGCGCGCCGAGCTTGTCCTTCAACGTCAGCACGACTTCCTCGTGCCACTGTCCCGAGAAGCGGCGGCGCGTGCCGTAATCGGCGATCTTGCAATCGGAATATTCAGGCGGCGTGGCGAGCAGCTTGATTTTGTCGCGCAGACGCTCGCGGCCGGTTTCGTACTCGGGCTTACGCTGCGTGTTGCGGAAATAGACCTCGTTGACGATCGCGAGCACCGGAATTTCGAAGAGAATCGTGTGCAGCCAGGGCCCTTCGATCTCGATGTCGATCTCGCCATTTTTCTTCGGCGACGGCGCGATGCGAATGGACTTCTCGTTCAGATGAAAGAGCGCGAGGAAATCGATGAAGTCGCTTTTGATGAAGCGCATGCGCCGCAGATAATCCAGTTCCTCTTCCTTGAAGCGCAGATTGCAGAGCTGGCGCACTTCATCGCGAATCTCGTCGATGTACGGCACGAGATCCACATTCGGCGTGCGGCAGCGAAAGCGATATTCGACATGCGCGGCGGGAAAGTGATGCAGGACGACCTGCATCATCGTGAACTTGTAGAGGTCGGTATCGAGCAGCGAATTGATGATCATGGTTCTGATGGAACATCCACGCGGGTTGGCCATGCGCTCGGCCTTCTGCCGACGCCAGGCCTTGTGCCTTTGGGGCCATGTTACCCGAATGCGCGCAACGGCATGCCAGTGCTCGGTCCTTTTACGAAGCGGCGCATACATACATCACGAATCGATATAAAGGGCGCTGCGTACGGCTCGCGCCCGTTTTTACCGTTACGCTACAATATGCGTTTCGGCACGCGCACCGCCCGGCCCATGTAGCCGCCCAGGGCGCGGCCCCCACGAATTTCGCATGCAGGAGCCCGAATGACTCACGTTGTGACCGAAAGCTGCATCAAGTGCAAGTACACCGATTGCGTGGACGTGTGCCCGGTGGATTGCTTCCGCGAAGGTCCCAACTTTCTCGCGATCGATCCGGACGAGTGCATCGACTGCGCCGTGTGCGTGGCCGAGTGCCCGGTGAACGCGATCTACGCCGAAGAAGACGTGCCCGGGGACCAGCAGCACTTCACAGAACTGAACGCTGAACTGGCGCGTAACTGGCCGAGCATTACCAAGACGAAGGGATCGCTTCCCGAGGCGGACGAGTTCAAGGACGTCAAGGACAAGCTGAATCTGCTCGAGCGTTGATTCGCGCGCCAGAGCGAATGTTTCGATCCAATTGAAAAAATTGGTTATTGAGTGAAGATTGGGCGTTGACACGATAATCTTGGCCCCCTATACTTTCGCTTCTCTGCTGTAGATGTTCCCCGATAGCTCAGTCGGTAGAGCGCCGGACTGTTAATCCGTAGGTCCCTGGTTCGAGCCCAGGTCGGGGAGCCAAATACTCCAGCAAGTCGGTTTCAAAAAAACCCAGTCAATCGGCTGGGTTTTTTATCTCAGTTGCACATGTTTAAGTTGTTCCCCGATAGCTCAGTCGGTAGAGCGCCGGACTGTTAATCCGTAGGTCCCTGGTTCGAGCCCAGGTCGGGGAGCCAAGCGCTTCAGCCAAAAAGCCCAGTCACGCAACTGGGCTTTTTGCTTTTTGGCCCCGCCTTTCGCGCGCCCAACGCCAGCCTGCCGTCCAGGCCGGATTTGTGTAGCCGTTTGTGCGCGAAGGAGCAATAAATGCGCTGGCTGGTGTTGGCGATCTTTATTGCTTGTGCGGCTTACATACACGGGCGCGGCAAGATCCGGCACGGGTTCTTCCGACAGCTTTCAGATCATTCGACGTTTATGTCGGCGCTAAACGGCTTCATCCATCTGTTCTGGCGCGTGCCGTCGTCGCACTACCTGCAATCCACGTTCTTTCCCGAACTCGCCCGATCAGGGCGCATTGGAAAGCGATACGCGCCGAGGCCATCGCACTGCTCGACGCGAACAAGATCCAGGCGGCCGCCAAATACAACGATATTGGCTTCAATTCACTTTTCCGGCGCGGCTGGCGGCGCTGCTATTTGAAGCGGGGTCAGCGACCGCACCGGCGGATTGAACCGCGCGTTCAAGTATTTGTATTCGATCCGGCTCGTCGGCCAAGCGATTGAAAGCGTGGAACCGGACCGTCTATTACCTCGTGAAATGGCTGGCCTTCGGCGGGATCGCCGTCGCGATCTTCTGGAAGCGCTGACGCTTCATGCAAGCCACACGACGGTCAGCGAGCGCACGCCTTGTGCGCCGCGAATCAGCACGCCTTCGATATCCGCCGTCGCCGACGGTCCCGTGACGAGCACCGCATAGCGCGCCGATTTGAAATCGGGCCGTCGATACACCTGCTGCAAGCCTTCGACGAGCAGCGCGGGATCGAGCAGCACGACGAGATGCTGCGAAAGATAGCCGATCGAGTTCACGACATACTCTTGCTCGCTGAACCACACCGAGCCTGTTTCGGCGACGCCGAAGCGCCCTCTCACGACGCCCACATCGACATCCTGGAGCGACGCGGGCAGCGTATCGGGCGACAGCGGTCGCGTGCCGTCGATGCCCGGCACCGCCGACGCGATCACCTTCGCATTCGGAAAGCGAGACGCGATCAGCGCAGTCACATCGCCCAACTCGGCGGCGTCGACGCACGTGCCGCCCATCGCGGTCAGCGCCGCCGTGAAACGCGCCTTGAGATCGCCTTCGGGTGCCGGAAAAATCGGCACATCGGGACGCGGACGTGATGCAGGCTGCGCCGCGCGGATCTTCGACAAAAAAGCTTCGCGAGTCGTCATTTTTCGAGCTTCCGGTTCTTCTTGTACCACTCATGAAAAGTCTCGGCGGGCGCTTCGGGCAGATCGCGCTGACGTCCCCAGATGTTGAGCGGGTTGTAGAGCACGAAGTTGGGCAGGCGCTTCAGCGCGCCGCCGAGCGATGCGACCGTCGCGCGATAGAGCGTCGGACTCGCGAGCAGGCGCCCCGCCATCTTCAGGACTTCCTGCTTAACGAACGGCACTTCGTGTTTCTCCGCGATCACCTCGCGCCACTTGTAGATCTGCTCGTGAATGTTGACCTTCACCGGGCAGACGTTGGTGCAACTGCCGTTCATCGTCGAGGCGAACGGGAGGGCGCTATAGCGCTTCAGATCGTGAGTCGGATTGATGATCGCGCCAATCGGCCCGGAGTACGTTCCGCCATAAGAAAGCCCGCCGCTGCGCCGATACACCGGACACGTATTCATGCACGCGCCGCAGCGGATGCATTTGAGCGAATACCAGAAATCGTCCATCGCGAGCCGCTCGGAGCGGCCGTTGTCGACGAGGATGAAGTGCATCTCCGTGCCCGGACGAGGCTCTCGAAAGTGCGACGTGTATTGGGTGATCGGCGAACCCAGCGCGCTGCGCGACAGCATGCGCACGAACACGCCGAGATCGGCGATCGTCGGAATGATCTTCTCGATGCCGATCGACGCGATATGCAGCGGCGGCACGTTCGCCGACAAATCCGCGTTGCCTTCGTTCGTGCACACGACGACGGTGCCCGTTTCCGCCACCGCGAAGTTGCAGCCGGTCATGCCCGCCGTCTTCTCGCGCACGAAGTACGGCCGCGTGTTCATGCGCTGGCTTTCGGCGAGATAGTGAATGTCGCTGTTCTTCGGATCGGTGCCGATGGTCTTGCCGAATAGCTCGGCCACATCCGCGCGCAGCTTGTGCACCGCCGGCACGACCATATGGCTCGGGTCCTGATGATCGAGCTGCTGGATACGCTCGCCGAGATCGGTTTCCATTACCGTGATGCCGCGCGGCTCGAGATAGTCGCGCATGTAGCACTCGTCGGTGAGCATCGACTTGCTCTTGACGAGCGAGGTCATGCCGCGCTCGCTCATCAGCTTGTGGACGAGTTCGTTGTGCTCCTGCGCATCGGCCGCGAAATGCACGACGACGCCGTTCTTCCCGGCCTGATCGACGAACTGCGCGATGTAATCGGCGAGATTGGAAAGCGTGTGCTCTTTGATCTGCGACGCGAGATCGCGCATCGTCTCCCATTCGGGGATGCCGTGCGCCTGCGCGTCGCGCTTGCTGCGCAAATCCCACAGACGCTTGTCGTGGAACGCGACGTGATCCGGCTTTTGCAGGAACGCGCCCGCCGCCTTCGCGTGATCGATGCGAACGGTTTTGCTCATGCGCGGACTCCGTTCAGAACCTGCGCGATATGAATGAATTTGGCATCGGCTTTCATGCGCTCCGCGCAGCCTTGCTGATGCATGAGACACGACATGTCGCCCGAAACGATGTACTCCGCGCCCGCCCCGATGTGATCGCGCACCTTGTCCTGACCCATGCGCACGGACACGGCCTCTTCGGTGACCGAGAACGTGCCGCCGAACCCGCAGCATTCATCGGGACGCGCGAGCGTGACGAACTCGATGCCTTTCACGCCTTCGAGCAGCGCGCGCGGCTTCGAAAACGGCGCGCCCGCGACTTCCGAGTTCGATGTCTCACGCAGATGCCGCACCGCGCTGCAACTGTTGTGCAGCCCGACCTTGTGCGGAAACTCGGCCCACGGAAACTCGCGCACCTTCAGCACGTCATGCAGGAATTCGACGAGCTCGTACGTGTTGCGACGAACCTTTTCGACCGCGCTCGTCTGCTCGATCGCGGTGAAATGTTCGCGGACATGATGCACGCAGCTCGCCGACGGCCCGACCACATAGTCGTAGTCGGCGAAATTGCGCGCGAAGACGCGCTCGGCGCCCGCGGCGTCCTTGTGTGCGCCGCTATTGGCCATCGGCTGACCGCAGCACGTCTGATCCGGCGGATAGTCGACGTCCACGCCGAGCCGCTCGAGCAGTTCCAGCGTGGCGATGCCGACTTGCGGGTAGAACGCGTCGATGAAACAGGGGACGAACAGGGCAACTTTCATGAGGTCCGATCGTGGGTTGGACAATCGTTTTGGTAAGCTTGGTCTGACCAAGACTTTAATGAGATGCCTCTTTCGTGTCAAACTCGGACTTCCTCCAGCTTTCATCCGGCATAAACATCCAACGATGAGTTTTCAGCCCGTCCATGCGCATTCGTACGCCCGTGTGCGCCTCTCCGATGTCGTGTCCGGCCAGATTCGCGAACTGATCTCGAACGGCACGCTCTTGCCCGGCCAGCGCCTGCCCGCGGAGCGCGATCTGGCGGAGCAGTTGAACGTCTCACGACCGTCGCTGCGCGAGGCGCTGATCCGGCTGGAATCGGACGGCTTCATTCGCGCGGCGGGACGCGGCGGTTTCGTCGTGTCTGACGTGACGGCGCCCCTCGTGTCGCATCCGCTCGCGGCGCTGCTCGAGCAGCAACCGAACGCGAGCGCCGACGTGCTGGAACTGCGCCACGGCCTCGAAACGCTGTCCACCGCTTATGCCGCCGAGCGCGCCACCGACGCTGATATCGCGCGCATCGCTGCCGCGTTCGACGCGCTTCAGACCGCCGTCGCCGACAAAAGCACGCGCATCGCGGAAAAGGACGCCGCCTTCCATCTCGCAATCGCCGATGCGACGCACAACGTGGCGCTGACGCACGTGATGCACGGTCTCAACGAACTGGTCCGCGAATCGATGCTGACCTCGCACCGCCTCGTCGATTACGACGACGAAGTCGAAGCGAACCTGATGACGCAGCATCGCGCGATTTTCGATGCGATCGTCGCGCGCGATCCGGCGCGGGCGCGCGAGTGCGCGGGCGCGCATCTCGATTACGTGCGCACGCTTTACGCGGGCTTCGCGGCGAAGCGCAATCACGTCGCCTGAGCGAATCGCCTTACGAATCTGTAAGCATCGAGAAAGTCCTGATAGGACAGCACCTACACGTATATCGGACATGCACCGCTAACGTGCGCCGGCCTTCCTCGCGATACTGGAATCGTCATTAACGACATGCGAAGGAGAACGACATGCCTTACCTACTCGGATGGTTGCTCGGCGTACCGGTCGTGGTGCTGGTGATCCTGTATCTGATCTTTCATTGACCGCATGCAAGCGCGAGATGCATTGAAGAGCCAAGGGCGTCGATACAATACGACGCCCTTTCTCTTTTCCGAAGGATGACGATGAAACGCTCCGTCGTTGCGCTCGCCGCAGCGCTCGCCACTCTCTGCGGCGCGGGCCTCGCGCACGCGGAGGAAATCGCGAGCGTCAACACCAATTTCCGTTTCACCGGCTCGGACCGCGTGAGCGTCGAGGCTTATGACGATCCGCTCGTTCAGGGCGTGACCTGTTATGTGTCCCGCGCCCGCACGGGCGGCGTGAAGGGCACGCTCGGCATCGCGGAAGATCCGACCGAAGCATCGATCGCCTGCCGCCAGGTCGGGCCGATCAGGTTCGCCCAGCCGCTCAAGCTGAAAACCGATGTCTTCTCGGCCGGCATGTCCTTCATCTTCAAGACGCTGCACGTGGTGCGCATCGTCGACGCGAAGCGCAACACGCTCGTCTATCTGACATATAGCGACCGCATCGCGACCGGCAGCCCGAAGAACAGCGTGACGGCCGTACCGGTGCCCGAGGGCACGACCATACCGGTGAAGTGATGCGCAACTGTCCGGCCGGGCGGAAAGCAAGGTTGTAAACTGAGCGATTCCGCCTGCCCCAGCAATCCCGAACGATGAACGCCGACCATTTCCGCAATGCCGCACGCTACTGGCGATCTCCGCTCGTGCCGGACGCGGACATGGTGACCGCCGAATACTACGATCACGAATTCTCGCCGCACTGGCACGACGCCTACACGGTGCCCGTCATCGAAGCCGGCGCGGAATGCTACGACTATCGCGGCACGCATCACGTCGCCGAAGCCGGCTCGGTGCCGGTGATCAATCCCGGCGAAGTGCATACCGGCGCGCGGGCCGTCGATGCGGGGTGGCGCTATCGCGTGTTCTATCTGCCGGTGCCGTTCGTCGAAGGCCTCGCGCGGGCTATGTCCGGGCGGCATGAATCGGCGCCCTGGTTCTCCGACGACATCATCCGCGATCCCGATCTCGCGCGGCGCCTGGTCGTCGCGCATCGCCTGCTGGAAACCGGCGCGGATCCGCTCGCCGCGGAACTCGCGCTCGTCGATGCCGTGACGACGCTGCTCGGCCGCCACGCCCGCGAGCGCCCGGGCATCGCGCCGCCCGCCGCCGACGCGCATCGCGTCACGACGATGAAATCCCGCCTCGCCGACGATCTGCTCGAACCGGTCACGCTCGCCGAACTCGCGCAGACGGTCGGCCTCTCGACCTTTCACGCGGCGCGTCTCTTCACGCGCGAAACCGGTCTTGCGCCGCACGCATGGCGCAACCAGTTGCGTATCGTGCGGGCGTTGCCGGCGTTGCGCGCGGGCGCCTCCGTGACCGACGTCGCAGCGGCGAGCGGCTTCACCGACCAGAGTCATTTCACGCGCCATTTCAAGCGCACGTTCGGCGTGCCGCCCGGCCGCTGGCGCTGAGCTTCCGGCCAGCCAGGAAAGCGCAAGAACGTACAAGCATGTCGAGCGGCGTCTTGCGTATCCTCGCTTCCATAGGAGGAAATCTTGAAAGCAACACCCGCTCAACGTTCCACACAAACGTCCGGCCATGCGCTGCGCGAATTCGCGGCCGGCGCGCGCGACACCATTCCGATGATGATCGGCGCCGCGCCCTTCGGCGTGATCTTCGGCACGCTCGTCACCGCAAGTCCGCTCACGCTCTGGCATGGCCAGTTGATGTCGCTCGCGGTGTTCGCGGGGTCCGCGCAGTTCATCGCGGTCGGCCTGATCGCGTCTCACGCGAGCTTCGCCGTCGTCTGGGCGACGACGCTCGTCGTCAATCTGCGTCACGTCCTCTATTCGGCGACACTCGCGCCGTATGTCGCGCATCTTCCGCGGCGCTGGCGCTGGGCGCTCGCGGGCTTCCTGACCGACGAAGTCTTCGCCGTCGCCTACGCGCACTATCAGAAGCGCGCGCCGGGCGAAACCGGCCCGCATTACTTCTTCGGCTCCGGCGTCTCGATGTATCTGAACTGGCAGTTGTGGACACTCGTCGGCCTGGTGTTCGGCGCGGCGTTTCCCGGTCTGAAATCGCTCGGCCTCGACTTCGCGATGGTCGCGACGTTCATCGCGATCATCGTGCCGCAACTGGTCGCCGTGCGTTTCGTCGCGGCGGCGCTCGCATCGGGCGTGTTGTCGTTCGCGTGGCAGGGCTGGCCATACAAGCTCGGGCTGCTCGCGGCGGTGTTCGTGGGCGTCGCGGTCGGCATGGTGCTCACGCTGATGGAAAACCGGCCGCACGCGAAGCATCGCCTGAAGAACGCCAAGGAGCGCACGCAATGAACTACATCACGTTGATCCTCGGCATGGCGCTGGTCACGTACACGATCCGCGCCGCCGTGTTCGTGCTGGGCGAGCGCCTGCCGTTTCCGCCGATCGTGCGCACCGCGCTTTCGTACGTGCCGGTGACGGTGCTCACGGCGATCATCGTGCCGATGACCGTCTCGCCGCACGGCAACGAGGCCGAGATCACCTGGCGTAATCCGCAGCTCGTGGCGGCGATCGTGGCGGTCATCGTCTGCGCGCTCACCAAACGGCCGCTTTTAACGATTGCCGTGTCGCTGGCGGTGTTCTTCGTCTGGCAGTTCGCCGTGCTGCGCTAAATGTTTTCCGCCGCTCAACCGTCAATCAGCCGCTAAACGGCTTTCAAAAAGCCTCGAAAAATCCTCAAGTTCCCGGAAAGCGCGCCGATATCAGAAACGAATGGACTCCGCCCCGAGAGGCGGAGCCGAAGGCACTGCCCGCCTCCGAATCAATCGGAAGCGGAACCGGGAACCAACATGCGTCAAATCACCCTTTCGTTTCGCGACGAGACGATCGCTTCGCTGCATCGCGATTTCGAAGCGTTCACGCGTCTGTCGCTGAAGCTGGATCCGCAATTCGTCACGCCGACGTTCGAGGACTTCCTGCGCGCAAAGCTGCTCGACAACGACACCCCGCTCACCGAGCAGGCGGTGCAGCGCATGCTCACGCACGGCCAGTACGCGTGGGCCAAGCGCGCGCTCGACAAGGAGTTTCCCGATGTCGTCGAAATCCTGATCCGTCAGGCGGCCGAGCACGGCTTCGCGTTCGCGATCCGCGCCGACTGGACCGCCGAGGATCTCATCAAGGCGTCGCGTGAATGGGCGACGGCGATCGTCACCGAGGCGAAGGGCGACGTGTCGCAGGTGGACATGCTCGCGGCACAGATCAAATCGGCGGCGGCGGACATTCGCGAAGTCGAGGAAAAAATGCAGACGCCCGCCTTCCGTCTTGCCGATTCGCTGCGCCAGCGCGTGTACGAAACGAAAATTGCCGTGGAGACGAGCATCGGCTCGACCGCGCGCGAGAAGCTCGGCGAACTGCGCTGCCTGCTGCGGCTCGGCATTTTCTATGGGTCGATTCAGAAGCAGGAAGCGCAGCAGGTGCTGGAGTACCTGCGCTCGCTGCGGCCCGAGCTGTTCATCGAAGAGCCTTACGACGGCTTCACGCGCTTCGCCGCCTGGCTGCGCAGCATCTTCGCGCCATCGCCACGCGCGCCGCGAACCTCGCGCGCGCCGCGCTGAACGCGCTTCGCCCTACTCCCACATTCCCTTCAGGCGCGCCGCGATATCGATTCTCGCCTTCGCGGCGGCCGCCAGCCCCGCCGCCGTCGGCGCGGCGGGTGCGATCACCGGCGGCCACGCGGCCGCTTCGAAGTTCTGCATCAGATGCGGCGGGATGAAGCGCGTGCGCTGCGCCCAGACGTGCCTGTCGCCCAGATGCGTCTGGTTGTGCACGTAGAACCGCTGCGGCGTGATGATGTGCAAATCTTCCTTCGCACGTGTCATCGCCACGTAGAGCAGGCGCCGCTCCTCGTCGATTTCCTCTTCGCTGCCCGTGCCCAGATCGGACGGAATGCAGCCGTCCACGCCGTTCAGCACGAACACGTTGCGCCATTCCTGGCCCTTCGCCGAGTGGATGGTCGAGAGAATCAGATAGTCTTCGTCGAGCATCGGCACGCCGGATTCGTCGCTCGTCGCGTCGGGCGGATCGAGCGTGAGCTCGGTGAGAAAGCGCTCGCGCGTGGGATACGTCGACGCGATGCTTTCCATCTGCAGCACGTCGCCGATGCGGATCGCAGCGTCCTCGTGATTGCGCTCCAGATGCGGCTCATACCAGCGGCGGATCATTTCGAACTCCGCCGGCCAGCCGGATTCGCGGCCGCAGAGCTTTGCCATCAGCCCGACGAAGCGCGGCCAGTCTTCGCTGGCGCGTGCGGGCGCCTGAAACCTGGCGATCGCACCCGGCGCCTCGTCTTGCGCAACGCTGTCGAGCAAGCGCCCCGCGATCGCCGGACCGATGCCCGGCAGCAACTGCGCGACCCGAAAGCCCGCGACGCGGTCGCGCGGATTCTCCGCCCAGCGCAGCACCGCCAGCACATCCTTCACGTGGACCGAATCGAGAAACTTGAGTCCGCCGAACTTCACGAAGGGAATGTTCCGCCGCGTGAGTTCGATTTCGAGCGTCGCACTGTGATGCGCGGCGCGGAACAGCACGGCTTGCGCCTTGAGCTTCATGCCCGCCTCGCGCGCCTCGAGCACTTTCTCGACGACATAGCGCGCCTGGTCGGCTTCATCGGCGACGGAGACGACGCGCGGCTTCTGCGCCGAGGCCTTGTCGGTCCACAGGTTCTTCGTATAGCGCTCCGACGCGAGCCCGATCACCGCATTCGATGCCTCGAGAATCGGCAGCGTCGAGCGATAGTTGCGATCGAGCGTGACGGTCGCGGCGGGCGGATCGAAATGGCCCGGAAAATCGAGGATGTTGCGCACGGTCGCGCCGCGAAACGAATAGATGGATTGCGCGTCGTCGCCGACGACGGTCAGGCCGCGCCCGTCCGGCTTCATCGCGAGCAGGATGGACGCCTGCAGGCGGTTGGTGTCCTGATATTCGTCGACGAGCACGTGATCGAAACGGCTCGCGAGATCCGCCGCCACCGATGGCTCGGCCGCGAGATGCGACCAGTACAGCAGGAGGTCGTCGTAATCGAGCACGCTTTGCGCCTGTTTCGCGCTGACGTAGGCCGCGAACAGACGCTTCAGATCGGCTTCCCACTCACGGCACCACGGATACGACTGATCGAGCACGTGGCTGAGCGACGCGCCCGTGTTCACGACGCGCGAGTAGATCGCGAAGCAGGTCGATTTCGCGGGAAAGCGCTTCTCCTTCGACGACAAGCCAAGCTCGTGCCGCACCAGATTCATGAGATCGGCGGAGTCTTCGCGATCGTTGATCGTAAAAGACGGCGCGAGTCCGACGAGATCGGCGTAATCGCGCAACAGCCGCGCGCCGACGCTGTGAAACGTGCCCGACCACGTCAGCCCCTGCGCGATGGCGCTTTTCTTGCCGAGCGCGTTGATCGCGATGCGCGAGACGCGCCGCGTCATTTCGAGCGCCGCGCGGCGCGAAAATGTGAGCAGCAGAATGCGATGCGGATCGGCGCCCTTCACCAGCAGATGCGCGACGCGATGCGCGAGCGTGTTGGTCTTGCCCGAGCCCGCGCCGGCGATCACGAGCAGCGGCCCGCCCGCGCGCCCCGGTTCGTCGACGCCGAATTCGACAGCTTCGCGCTGCGCCTCGTTGAGCTTCGCGAGATAGTCGGCGACCTGTTTCGCGGTGGAATCGGAAGCGGCGTCGGCGGTGTCGGGAAGCGTGAGCACGTGGAAGAAGGCGGCGGAAATGAGTGACGCACACTGTATATCCATACAACCCGCGCACGCAAGCCTTTGGCTCGACTGGAGTTTCGGCCCCAAAAAGCAGCGAGCCCGGTTCGCGGGGAACCGGGCTCGCATTGGTACGGAAAGCGCGTACTACTCCGCCTTCTTCGCGTTCTTCAGCTTCGCGTCGGCGGCGGCTTCGTTGGCGTCGGACTGCGCCTCCGTCTTCTTCTTGTCGGCCTTGGCTTGTGCGACGGCCGCCTTCTTGTCGGCCTTCGTCTGTTCCTTCGCGGCCTTTTGATCGGCGGCGGTCGGTGCGTCGGACGTCGTCTGCGCGAACGATGCCGCACTCACGCTCGCGAACGTTCCGGCAATCAGCGCCGCCAGTAGCGCATTGATTTTTCGATTCATGATGTCCTCCCTTTTGTAGATGCCGCGAGCCGCACCGCGCGGACTCGCGGCGCGTCACGCTCAGTGCTGCAGGCCCGTGTCCTTCGGCGTGCCCGGCTCCGTCGCGTTCAGTTCCGCCTTCGCGGCGTCCTTGTCCGCCTTGCGATTGATCTTCGCGTTCTGCACTTCTTCCTTGTACTGCGCCTTCGCCTGCTGGTTCTGCGCCTTCAACTCGGCCTTCGACGCCTTCTTCGACGCGCGATACTCGGCGTTCGCCTGCGCGTTCGCGGTGCGGCGCTGGACCAGCGGATCGGTCGGCGCCGGCGCGACGATGTTCTGCTGCGGCGGCGTCATCGGCTGCTGGGCCTGTGCGGGCATCGCATTACCGATCTGGCCGGGCGCCTGCGTGGGCGCAGCCTGCATCGGCTGCACGGTCTGAGGCTGCATCGGGGCGGCTTGGGGCGCGGTCTGAGCATAAGCGCCCGAAGCGGCGAGCGTGGCGATGGCGGAGCCGATCAAAAGGATTCGTGCGCGAGTCATGAGCTAGTCCTCTCTTTAGTTGGCGTCGGCGGCTCTGATCATGGCGAGCGAACCGCGCGACTTTTGTCGATTGGAAAGATGACCGAAGCTGCATCGATCAACCGGTCGGACCGGGCGACGATCGGGCAAGTTCGCGAAAACCAGTCATTGTTACCGACGGTTTCATCTGGCTACATTTGCCAACCTGTTCACTTGCGTTCCGATTACCGGTCCCGCGATGGCACAGCACGGCGCATGCCCGGCGCACGCATGTTCGTGGTTTATCATGGAGGCCTTTTCCGCTTCACCCGTCCCATGCCGCCACTCCAATTCACCCTCACGAGCGAGTACGTCGAACTCCACAATCTGCTCAAGCTGATGGGCCTCGCGGATAGCGGCGGCTCGGCGAAGGCGCGCGTCGCGATGGGCGATGTCACCGTCGACGGCAAAGTGGAGCTGCGCAAGACCTGCAAGATCCGCGCGGGCCAGAAGGTGAAGCTCGACGGCCAGACGATCCACGTGCGCGCGCCCGAGTAGCACCGCGCCGCTTGCGCGCACGCGCCACGCGCTTGAGAAATCCGGCTCATAAGCGATCACGTCATCGACAGGCCGCACGCGAGGCAATAAGCTAGTCGTCTTTCGTTCTGGTTTCAGCGCCGGGTCTGTAGCGTCGGTTTTCCCGTCAGCGCACGTTTCGCAGTGCGCTCCGCTTGTTGCCCTTCCGCATTCCAGTCCGCGACGCTCAGTGCATTGACTGATGCGCCGCCTTTGTTTCCATCCGATCAGCCATGCAACCGCAAGTCACGCCCGCCGCGCGCGCGCATCAAGGACCGCCGAGCCTCTCGCGGCACGCCGTCGACACGGCGCGTCTCGCCGCGCCGCTCGCCATCGCCCAGCTCGCGCAGATGGCGATGGGCGTCACCGACACCATCCTGCTCGGCTCGCTTGGCCCCGACGCGCTCGCCGCCGGCGGTCTCGGTGCGAATCTCTTTTTCGTCGTCGTGACGCTGCTGCAGGGCGTGCTGACGTCGGTTTCCGTATCGGTCGCGCATGCACGCGGCGCGAATGCCGACGATCGGGTGCCCGGCATCTACTGGACGGGGCTCATGCTTTCCGTCCTGCTCGCCGTGCCAGCGTTCGTGCTGCTGAGCTACGCCGAGCCGATCCTGCTTGCATTCCACGAACCGGCGACGCTCGCGAAGAACGTCGGTGAATATTGCGCGGTGCTGCGCTGGGGGACGCCTGGCAGTCTCATCGGCGTCGGGATGATGCGCGCGTTTCTGCCCGCGATCGGCGCGGCGCGCCGGCTCCTGTGGATTTCCATCGGCGGAGTTTTCGTCAACGGCTTTCTCAACTACGGGCTGATTCACGGCGCGTACGGCCTGCCGCGCGAAGGCTTTCTCGGTTCGGCCGCAGCGACCGCGATCACCGTCTGGGGCATCGCGATCGCGCTCGTCGCGGTGCTGCATCTGCGGCCGCGCTACAGACACTTCGTCGTGCGCGCGCGCCCGCGCCTGCCGCTGATGGGCGAACTCTTCGGCCTCGGCTGGCCCGTCGCGATCACCTACGGCGTCGAATCGACGCTCTTTCTCGCCACCGGCATGATGGTCGGCCTCCTTGGCGAGGCGCCGCTCGCCGCGCATCAGATCGCGCTCAACGTCGCGTCGGTGGCGTTCATGGTGCCGCTCGCGATCGGCCAGGCGGCGAACGTGCGCGTCGGTTACTGGGTCGGCGCGGGCGTGCCGGTGGCGGCGCGGCACGCGGGCTTCGTCGCGCTCGCGCTCGGCGTCGGCTTCATGATGTGCTCGGGACTCGTGCTCATCACCGTGCCGCGCGCGATCGTCGGCCTGTATCTGCATCTCGACGATCCCGCCAACGCGCATACCGTCGCGCTCGCGGCGTCGCTGCTCGGCGTCGCGGCCGTGTTTCAGATCGTCGACGGCATGCAGACGGTCGGCTCCGGCTGCCTGCGCGGATTGAAGGACACGCGCATCCCGATGCTCGCTGCCGCGTTCGGCTACTGGGGCGTCGGTTTCCCGACCGGCTATGTGCTCGCCTTCCACTTCGAACTGGGCGCAAAGGGCCTGTGGTGGGGACTCGCCGCCGGGCTCGCGAGCGTCGCCGCATTGATGACGCTGCGGTTTCATCGCATCAGCCGGCGCTTCATCGAGACGGGCATCGCGCCCGGGCCGGACGACACCGATGCCGCGAGCGCCGCGCCGCACGGGCACGTCTGATAAGCACACGACGCGCGCGCCGATTTGCATAGCACGAATGCTTGGTTGGGCCGCGCGGCGTGCATTGCTACGATGAACCCGTCTCCTCCTTGAGACATCTGTGACAGGGGTTGTCAGCCCGCTTTCAGCCAGCGGGCTTTTTTTTGTCTTCAGCGTCCTCTATCCCTCACTCGCGGGCATTCCGTCCGACCTTTTTCCGGTTTCCCATAAAATAATTTCGAGACGCGCGGCGCAAGAACGCGCCTTGCTTCATCGTGCCGTCCGCCGAATGTGTCGAGTCGTGCGGAGTCGCGACAAACCAAAAACGAGGAATCGAAGTGTCGGAAAGCCGGGGGAAGTGGGAAGTTGCGGGGCGTGACGGACATCACGAAAACATCGGTCGGGGCGTCACGCGGAAACGAAGATCCCGCGCCGCAGTGCGCACTGTAGCCATCGTCCTGTTGACGACGGCGCTCGCCGCCTGCGCGACGCGCCCGCCCGCGACGGCGTTCGATCGGCCGGTGAGCCACGCGCTGGCGTCGAGCGAAGCGACGCCGCTCGCAAGCGCGCTCGCGCCGCTGGAACGGCAGCATCCGGATCAGTCCGCGGTGCGCCTCCTGTCGACCGGCACCGACGCGCTGCAGGCCCGCATCGCGCTCGCGCGCGCGGCGACGAAGACGCTCGACATGCAGTACTACATCGCCGAGGAAGACAACACGGGCAAGCTGCTGCTGGGCGCGGCGCTTCATGCGGCGGATCGCGGCGTGCGGGTGCGCATGCTCGTCGACGACCTGAACTTCAAGGACATCGACCGGATCATGGCGGCGCTCAATTCGCACGACAAGATCGAGATCCGCGTGTTCAACCCGTTTGGCAGCGCGCAGCGCAGCTTTTCCGAGCGCACGCAGAATTTCTTCACGAATCTCGGCCACTTCACGCGCCGCATGCATAACAAGGCGATGATCGCGGACAATCAGATCGCGATCGTCGGCGGACGCAATCTCGGCGACGAATACTTCAACGCGAGCCCGACGCTGCAATTCCGCGATCTCGACGTTTTCGCGGCCGGTCCGGTGACGCAGGAAATCTCCGCGAGCTTCGACGACTACTGGAACAGCTCGCTCGCCTACCCGCTGCGCGTGCTGAACAAGCAAAAGTTCGATCCCGCCGAACTCGACAAGACCCGCGACGACCTGCGCGCCCACTGGCGTCAGCAGGCCGATCCGCTGAACGCGAAGCCCCTCAACGCGACGCCGCTCGCGCAGCAGATCGCGCGCGAGGAAATGGGCCTCGTGTGGGCGCCGACGGAATTCCGGGTCGATTCGCCATCGAAGATCGAGCATCCGAGCGACGACTACAAGAGCCCGCCGATGCAGCGCCTCATCGAACTGTTGAAGGATGCGCAGAGCGAATTTCTCATTCTCTCGCCCTACTTCGTGCCGCACGACGCGGGCGTGAAGGCGCTCGGCGATCTGACGAAGCGCCATGTGCGCGTCGCGGTGCTGACCAATTCGCTCGCCGCAACCGACGCCGTCGCCGTGCAGGCGGGCTACGCGCCGTATCGCATTCCGCTGTTGGAAAACGGCGTCGAGCTGTACGAATTCAAGCCGATTCAGGCCGAGGGCGAAAGCAGCCCGCGCGCCGGTCTGTTCGGCTCGCAGTCGCGCGCGAGCCTGCACGCGAAGGCCTATGTGATCGATCGGAGTATCCTCGTGATCGGCTCCATGAATCTCGACCCGCGCTCGGCCAAACTGAATACCGAGCTCGCGCTGGTGATTCACAGCAAGCCGGTCGCGGAGGAAGCCGCGAGACTGTTCGCGAACAGCGTCTCGCCGAAGACGAGCTGGCAGGTGCAACTGGCGAGCGCGGCGGTCACCGAGGAACTGCGGCGCACGGGCGCGCCGCAGTCGGGCCTCGTCTGGACCACCGAGGCGAACGGCAGTCTCGTCACCTACAATTTCGATCCCGAGGCAGGGTTTTATCGCAATGCGATGACGGGCCTCTTCATGCTTCTGCCCGTCGACAAGCAGCTTTGATCCAACTTCGTAAGGAACTCAGGCCATGTCACAGAATGCGAAGGGCGACGTACGGATGGAGAAGGACACGTTCGGCGAAATCGCGGTGCCGAACGACAAGCTCTGGGGGGCGCAGACGCAGCGCTCGCTGCAGAACTTCAAGATTTCGACGGAAAAGCAGTCGCCCGAGCTGATCACGGCGCTCGCGATCATCAAGCACGCGGCCGCCGAGGTGAACGAAGGGCTGAAGGTGCTCGATTCGAAAAAGGCGAAGGCGATCATTCAGGCCGCCGAGGAAATCATCGACGGCAAGCATCCCGACGAATTTCCGCTCGCCGTGTGGCAGACCGGCTCGGGCACGCAGACCAACATGAACCTCAACGAGGTGATCGCCAATCGCGCGAGCGAGATCATGGGCGGCTCGCGCGGCGAAGAACGCCTCGTGCATCCCAACGACGACGTGAATCGCGGCCAGTCGTCGAACGACGTGTTTCCGACGGCGATGCACGTCGCCGCCGCGATGGCGATCAACAAGCATCTCATTCCGTCGCTGAAGACGCTGCGCGATACGCTCGACAATAAGGCGAAGGCCTTCGACAAGATCGTGAAGATCGGCCGCACGCATCTGCAGGACGCGACGCCGCTCACGCTCGGGCAGGAGTTTTCAGGATACGTCGCGCAACTCGATCAGGGCATCCGGCATGTCGAGGCGACGTTGCCGCATCTGTATCAGCTCGCGCAAGGCGGCACGGCGGTCGGCACGGGACTGAACGCGCATCCGGAGTTCGCGGTGAAGGTCGCGGCGGCGATCGGCAAGCTCACTGGCCTGCCCTTCGAGACCGCGCCGAACAAGTTCGAGGTGATGGCCGCCGCCGATGCGCTCGTCGCCGCGCACGGCGCGCTGAAGACGGTCGCCGCGGGCATGATGAAGATCGCGAACGATATCCGCTGGCTCGCGAGCGGGCCGCGCTGCGGGCTTGGCGAACTGTCGATTCCGGAGAACGAGCCGGGCAGCTCGATCATGCCGGGCAAGGTGAATCCCACGCAATCCGAAGCCGTGACCATGTTGTGCTGCCAGGTGTTCGGCAACGACGTCGCGGTGAACTTCGGCGGCGCGAGCGGCAACTTCGAGCTGAACGTGTTCCGGCCGATGATCGCGCATAACGTGCTGCAGTCCGTGCGCCTGCTCGCGGACGGCGCGCAGAGCTTCAACGACAACTGCGCCGTCGGCATCGAGCCGAACGAGAAGCGCATCGACAGTTTGCTCAACGAATCGCTGATGCTCGTGACGGCGCTCAATCCGCATATCGGCTACGACAAGGCCGCGCAGATCGCGAAGAAGGCGCACAAGGAAGGCACGACGCTCAAAGCCGCCGCGCTCGCGCTCGGTCACGTCACCGAGCAGCAGTTCGACGAATGGGTCAAGCCGGGCGACATGGTCGGCAACAAGTAGGCGCGTTCTTCTTCAGAAAAAGCGGCGGGATCAGACCTTGCCCGCCGCAACCTCTTCCGGCTTCAGTTCGACGATCGCGTCGAGCGCATCCTTTACGTCCATCGAGTATTTCGCGAGGCGCTTTTCCTCTTCCGTTTCCGGCACGAAGGAAGGCACGGGCGTCGGCTGGCCTTTTTCATCGACGGCGACGAAGACCATCAGGCAATCGGTCGTCTGCTCGAGCTCGCCGACCTTCGGATCGCCCGCATGCACGGAAATGTGGATGTGCATGCTGGTGCGTCCGGTCGTCACGACGCGCGCGCGCAACTCCACCAGGTTGCCGACGAGAATCGGCCGCCGAAAGCGGATATTGCCGACGCTCACCGTCACCGCGTAGCGCCCGGACCACATCGCGGCGCAGGCATACGCGGTTTCGTCGATCCATTTCATCAGCGCGCCGCCGTGCACCTTGCCGCCAAAGTTCACCGAGGTCGGCTCGGCGAGAAAGCGAAAGGTGGTTTCGGCGCGGCTTTTGGGGACTGCGGGAATGGGAGTTGAGGTCGGCGTATTCATGGGGTGCCCGTCTGATGCGGAAATGAATGCCGATTATAGGGTCGGCAATATTCAGTCGTGGACGGTGATGCCCTGATCGATGGTGCCGTACATCGTGATGCTGCCTCCACCGCCCGCCGACGACGGTGCGCCCGCGCAGCCCGCACAGAGCATGAGAACGCCCATCACGCTCGCGAGAAAGAATCTGGACATGGAAGTTTTCCTGCTGTCTGAGATGCCAGCGGTCATTCTAGCGCCGCGCTTCGTGCATCGACATTTCGGCGCGCGGTGAAACATCGGATGCGGAGCCGCTATAGAGTGGATAGGTCGATTACCACGCCCGACAGGGACATCGCCATGAACTCCGCTTTCGATGAAGCCGAATCCCGCGTGCGCCATTTCCCCGGACTGTCGCGCATCGGTGCGCTGATCGCCGATCCCGGCCGCGCCGCGATGCTCTGGTCGCTGATGGACGGCACCGCGCGCCCCGCCGGCGAACTGACGATGATCGCGGGGCTGTCGCCGTCGGCTGCGAGCGGGCATCTCGCGCGTCTGACCGAAGGCGGGCTGCTCGCGCTCGAAGTGAGCGGGCGGCATCGCTATTACCGCATCGCGACGCCGGACATCGCCGCGGCCATCGAGGCGCTCGCCAATCTCGCGCGGGCGAGCGCGCCGCAGCGTGCGCCTGAACGCCCGCCTTCCGCCGTGCCGGTCGAGATGCGTTTCGCGCGCACTTGCTACGACCATCTCGCGGGCGAACTGGCCGTGCAAATCTTCGACCGGATGCTCGCGCGCAACTGGCTCATCGCCTCCGACGATCACGAACAGGCGCATGGCCCCGCCGCGCTCGACGCGACGCCGGAAGGCGCGCAGGCGTTTGCCGAACTCGGCATCGACCTGAAGGCGCAACGCGCGCGGCGGCGGCGGTTCGCGTGCACGTGCATCGACTGGAGCGAGCGCCGGCCGCATCTCGGCGGCGCGCTCGGCGCGGCATTTCTCGAAGCGTGCGAGTCGCACGGCTGGATCGAGCACACGGCGAGGCGCCGTGTCTTGCGCGTGACGCCGGCGGGACATCGGCATTTCGAAGGGTTCCTATCCACGCGGTAGAGCTTTGTTACGCGCACCAGCCGCATCAGGAGCCTCGCCAGCAGCCTCAACAAGCCCAGCAGCCGCAACACGGCGGCGGCAACAAGCATCATCGAAGTTGAGGCGATGAGCAGCCGGTAAACGAAAAACGCGCGGACGGAAGCCGCGCGTTCTCGCATGCAGCGCTGAAGCGCCCGCTCAGACCGCCATCGGGGCCGTGAGCGGATCGTGATGCTTGTACCCTTCGAGCGCGAAATCCTTCGGCTCGATCTTCTCCAGCCATTCCGGCTCGTAGCGCTTCGTGACCGCGTAATCCGGCACGCGATCGGAGATGATCAACTGCGGCGACGGCAATGGCTCGCGCTTCAGTTGCTCATGCAGCATATCGAGCTGGTTCTCGTAGATGTGCGCATCGCCGATGAAATACGTGAACCAGCGCGGCTTGAATCCGGTCAGCCGGCCCACGAGATGCAGCAGCGCCGCGCCTTCCGCCAGATTGAACGGCGTGCCGAGTCCGACGTCGTTACTGCGGATGTAAAGACACAGCGAAATCTCGCGCGTCACCGCGTTCGGGATGAACTGATACAGCAGATGGCACGCGGGCAGCGCGATCTCGTCGAGCTTCGCCGGATTCCATGCGTGAAACAGAATGCGCCGGTCGGTCGGGCGCTCGATGATCGTATCGAGACACTGGCGCAATTGATCGATCGCCTTGTACAACAGCACCTGTTCGCGCCCGTTTTCGACGAAGCTCGTCACGACCTGGAATCCGCGATTGGTGGCGTCGGCGATCTGGTCGCCCGCGCAGGCATCGACGAGCTTGTACGCGGGCCATTTGCGCCATTGCACGCCGTAGACGTCGCCGAGATCGTCCGGGCCCTGCCGGTACGGGTTCTCGAGCCATTGCGGATTGTCGTTCGCGTTGGCGTCCCAGACCTTGCAGCCGAGCGCGCGAAAGTCCGCCGCGCTCTTCGACGCCCGCAGAAAGCCCACCAGCTCGCCGATCGCCGATTTGAACGCGAGCTTCTTCGTCGTCACGGCGGGAAAGCCTTGCTGCAAGTCGAACCGCAGCATCGCGCCGGGAATGCTGATCGTGCGGATGCCCGTGCGGTTTTCCTGCCAAGTGCCGGTATCGAGGATCGTCTGGACGAGCTCGAGATACTGTTTCATTCGATGTTCCCTGGGGTATGCTGCGCGCCCTCGCGAACGGAAGGCGTAAAGACGGATTTTACCAAGCGACGGGGGCCGGCGCTCAATGCAGCGGCACGAAAAAACGGGCGCCTGGAAGCGCCCGTCCGGGGGTGGATCGCGGCTACTTGCCGTCAGCCGCGCGTAGCGTGCTCTGACGGCGCATCGACCTCGATGTGACGCATCCCATGCGCGCTCAACAGGCGATACAACGTCACGCGCGAGATCCCCAGTTCGTGCGCCGCGTCGCCGAGGCGTCCGCGATGGCGCAGGAGCGCGAGTTCGATCGCCTGCCGCTCGGCCGCTTCACGCGCCTGCGCGAGCGAAACCGGCGCCACTTCGACGTACTCGCCGAGTTCGAGATCGCGGGCGGTGATCTGCCGCCCTTCCGACATCACGATCGCACGCCGCACGCGGTTGATCAGTTCGCGCACGTTGCCCGGCCAGCCGTAGTTGTGAATCGCGGCGATCGCATCGGGCGAAAATCCGCGCAGGCGCCGGCTCGCGTCCTTCTTGAATCGGTCGAGCATATGCTTCGCGAGCAGTTCGATGTCCTTGCCGCGCGCGCGCAGCGGCGGCTCGTCGATCTGCAGCACGCACAGGCGGTGATACAAGTCCGCGCGGAAACGCCCTTCGATCATCGCGGTCTGCATGTCGACGTGCGTCGCCGAGATGATGCGCACATCCACCGGCGTCGAGCCGTGACCCCCCAGGCGCTCCACCTTGCGTTCCTGCAGGAAGCGCAACAGGCTCGCCTGACTTTCGAGCGGCAGATCGCCGATTTCATCGAGGAACAGCGTGCCGCCGTTGGCCGCTTCGACACGGCCGATCTTGCGCTGATTCGCGCCCGTGAACGCGCCGCGTTCGTAGCCGAAGAGCTCCGATTGCAGCAGATGCGCCGGAATCGCGCCGCAGTTGATGGCGACGAACGGCTGATCGCGACGCGCGGAACGCTCGTGGATGGCGACGGCCGTCAACTCCTTGCCGGTGCCGGATTCGCCCGAAATGAAGACGGGCGCGTCGGTCATCGCGACTTTTCGGATGGAACGGAAGAGCGCGAGCATCGCGTCGCACGAACCGACCATTTCGCCCTCGGCGCGGCCCTCGCTGCGCGCATCGTGCGACGCGGCGTCGTGCAGCGAAACCATGCCATACGCGTGACCGACGGAATCGACGATGCGGTCGTTCGACGTCGGCAGCGTCACGTAATCGAAGCAATAGTCGCGAATCAGGCGCCGCACGGCGGCGTCTTCGAGTTGTCCGGCAACGGTGGCCGCGACCCAGCCCACGTTGGTCATCGTCAGCGACGATTCGAACGCCGCCAGTTCATGCGATTCGAAATGACTCGACAAATCCAGCAGCCCGCCGGTCGCCAGATCGCTACGCAGTGCCTTGCGCGTGTCTCGCGCGCTCGCGACGATTTCGATATGCCAGCCGCGCTCCTCGAATCGCGCACACAGCGTCTCGCTTGGATCGCGAGTCACATAGATGAGTTGCCGCCGAGCGACGTCCATTATTCAGATCCTTTGTTCAACATTCGTTGAAAAGGTCACGTAGTTCAGGCTCGCACTACATCGCAGACTTCGCTGCCCTCGCACGTTTCTCGCAAACGTCTGGGGAGGGACTTGCCATTCGTTACGACGCCCCCGGGCCATAGCGCGACACACCACGCACTCTTCCACGAAACCCTTTATGTCTGATTCTGTGCCGTTTTTGAGAGACTACTATAACCCAGAAACCCCGAAAACAAATATCGCGAGAGCCGCCGGATTAGCCACAAAAGCTTGACAGGACGGGCCTCACAAGAATTTCTCACACGATTATTAAAAACTTTGCGCACAATTTAATACGACAAAATCTTATACCGATTTCGCGAGAACTTCATGTTTTTCTGCCTTCATGTTTCAGCCGTGAAACGTTTTCACCCATGTTTCCTCAATGTGTCTGCGTCTCATTATCGCCGTTCGTTGCGTGGCAAAGCTTTCTGACCGATGGCACGCAATTCGCTCCTCTTCCCCACTGCCGGAAGGTAAGAAATACTGTCTACAGAACGAGCGTTCCATATTTCTCCTGCATTCACTTCAGGTTAATCGTTTATACCGGCCAGACGATTACTTTATTTCCGGATGATTCAATACCGGAAATAGTTACCTTGGGTTATGTCGTTACGATGGCACTCGAAAGTTCATTCCGGCGCGAGGAAACAAGCGACGCGCAACAAAACCGTGAAGACGCGGACGAATCGGACGGCATGCGCCAGTGCGCCATTCGCCCGCCGGGCTCAGGCGTCAGCGTGACGCTCTGGGACGAGATCGCGCCGGCTCCTGCTTACGTGCCATCGCTCGCCGACGATTCGCCCGAGACGTGAGTCCGCGCGACGCTTCGATCCCGAATATGGCCGGACGTGTCGGTTAGAATCGAGGCCCCGACGGCGCGGCCCGCGCGCCGCTTTGCCTCGACCTCCTTCACATGACGACGCTGACCCTGATCGTCGCCCGCGCGCGCAATGGCGTGATCGGACGCGACAACCAACTGCCCTGGCGCCTGCCCGAGGACCTCGCATTCTTCAAGCGCACGACTATGGGCGCGCCCATCATCATGGGCCGCAAGACGCATGAATCGATCGGCCGGCCGTTGCCGGGGCGGCGCAATATCGTCATATCGCGCGATGCCACGCGCCACTACGAGGGTTGCGACGTCGTGACGAGCCTCGAAGCGGCGCTCGCGCTCGAGCCGGCGAAGGAAGCGTTTCTGATCGGCGGCGCGCAGTTGTATCGCGATGCCATCGGGCGCGCGGACAAGATGATCGTCACCGAGATCGACGCCGATTTCGACGGCGACACGCGCTTTCCCGCGCCCGATCCGGAACTGTGGCGCGAAGTGTCCCGTGAGCCGCATCGCGCGGCGGCGCCGAACGATTTCGCGTTTGCGTTCGTGACCTACGAGCGCATCGCCGCTTCCGAATGAAAAAAGGCTCCGGACGCTCTCCGGAGCCTTCGTCTTTTGACGAATGCGGTTCACTGTCCCGCGATCGTCATCCGTTCGATCAGCACCGAGCCAATTTCCTTCGTGCCGCGCACCACGGTGTCCGCGCCGATCGCTTCGATGTGACGGAACATCTCCTGCAACGTGCTCGCGACGGTGATTTCCTCCACGGCGTGCACGATCTTGCCGTTCTCGACCCAAAAGCCCGACGCGCCGCGCGAGTAATCGCCCGTCACGTAGTTCACGCCCTGGCCCATCAGCTCAGTCAGCAGCAGACCGGTGCCGAGCTTCTTCAGCATCGCTTCGAAGTCGTCTTCGGGTTTCGTGTGCGTGCTCTTCATCGTCAGATTGTGCGAGCCGCCGGCATTGCCGGTCGTCTGCATGCCGAGCTTGCGCGCCGAGTACGTCGACAGGAAATAGCCCTGCACGACGCCATCTTCGACCACACTGCGACGCTGCGTGCGCACGCCTTCCTCGTCGAACGGCGCGCTGCCCATGCCGCCCTTCAGATGCGGATCCTCGACGATCTGGATATGCGGCGCGAACACCGGCTTGCCGAGGCTGTCGACGAGGAACGTGGTCTTGCGATACAGCGCGCCGCCGCTGACCGCCTGCACGAACGCGCCGAGGATGCCCGCCGCGAGCGGCGCCTCGAAGAGCACGCGGCACTTGCGCGTGTCGAGACTCTTCGCGCCGAGGCGCGCGAGCGCGCGCTCGGCGGCGTAACGTCCCACCGCTTCGGGGTCGGCGAGACCGGCCGCGTCGCGCCTCGACGTGTACCAGTCGTCGCGCTGCATGTCGCGGCCCGCTGCCGCGATCGGCGCGCACGCGATGTAATGCCGCGAGTACGGATAGCCCGCCATGAAGCCGCGCGAGGTCGCGAGCACGAACTGCGAATGCTGCGCGGAGACGCTCGCGCCTTCCGAGTTGGTCACGCGCTTGTCGACGGCGAACGCGGCGGCTTCCGCGCGGCGCGCGATCTCGGCGGCTTCTTCCGCATCGATGTCCCACGGGTGATAGAGATCGAGGTCCTGCGGCGCCTTCTCGAGCAGTTCGGCTTCGGCGAGCCCCGCCGCGCTGTCCTCAGCCGTGAAGCGCGCGATGTTGTATGCAGCGGCGACCGTGTCGCGCAGTGCGTCGCGCGTGAAGTCGGCGGTGCTCGCGTTGCCGCGCTTCTTGCCGATGAATACGGTCACACCGACCATCTTGTCGCGATTGTGCTCGATCGTCTCGACTTCGCCGCGCCGCACGCTCACTGACAGGCCGTCGCCTTCGGAGATCTCGGTGGCGGCATCGCTCGCGCCGAGTTCCTTCGCGTAACGCAGGATGTCGGAGGCAATCTCCTTCAGTTCGTCCTGCGTATGCGGGAAGTAGCGTTGCTTGACGTCCATGTCTGCTGCCATTTTTGGTTGCCTTTGGAAGTCGGGCGGCGTGCGCCCGCGCATGTCGTGGTTGCTTCGGAATTCCCGGCCGGATGCGCACGCAATCGGGCATCGGGCGACGGAAATGGCCTATCACGCGATCATAGCAAGGACGGCGTGCATTCACCCGCCGAGCTTTGTCGCAGAGCCGTACGCGAGGTTCAGGCATGGTGCGCACGCAAGCTACAATGTCGGGATGAACCGTAAAACCCGCATTCAACCGATCGATTCCGGCCGCGACGACGAGCGCGAGATCGACGAAAACGGCTACGACCGGCCGAGCAAATCCCAGCTCAAGCGCGAAATGCACGCGCTGCAGGAACTGGGCGAGGCGCTTATCGCACTGCCCAAAGACGCGCTCAAACGCATGCCGATGCCCGAGCATCTCGACGACGCCGTGCGCGAGGCGCGCCGCATCACCGACCACGAAGGCAAGCGCCGCCAGTTGCAGTACGTCGGCAAGGTCATGCGCTCGCTGACCGAAGACGAGGTCGCCGCGCTGCGCACGGCGCTCGATACGCACCGCGGCGTGAACAAGTCCGAAACCGCGCGGCTGCACTGGATCGAGCGCACGCGCGAACAGCTACTCGCCGACGACGCCGCGCTCACCGAATTCATCCGCAATCATCCGGGCGTCGATCCGCAGGAAGGCCGTACGCTGATCCGCAACGCGCGCAAGGAGCGCGAGCAGCAAAAGCCGCCGCGCTATTACCGCGAGCTCTTCCAGTGGATCAAGAACGCGTCGGGGGCGGAAGACGACGAAGACATCGAAGGCGATGAGGACGATCGTGATGAAACCGAAGCGTAATCACCCGGACGAGTTGATCGTCGGGCTCGTGTCGATCAGCGATCGCGCGTCGCAAGGCGTCTACGAGGACAAGGGCTTGCCGTCGTTGCAGGCGTGGCTCGCGGAGGCGCTCACGACGCCCTTTCGCGCCGAAACGCGCCTGATCCAGGACGATGCCGCGACCATTTCCGCGACGCTCGTCGAACTCGTCGATACACACGGCTGCGACCTGGTGCTCACGACGGGCGGCACCGGCCCCTCGCGCCGCGATGTGACGCCCGAGGCGACGCTCGCCGTCGCCACGAAGCCGATGCCCGGCTTCGGCGAGCAAATGCGCCAGATCAGCCTGAATTTCGTGCCGACGGCCATTCTTTCGCGGCAAGTCGCGGTGATCCGCGAGACTGGAGATCACGCCGCGCTGATCATCAATCTGCCGGGACAGCCGAAGTCGATCCGCGAAACGCTCGAAGGATTGAAAAACGCGGACGGCAAGCAGAAAGTGCCGGGCATTTTCGCGGCCGTGCCGTACTGCATCGACCTGATCGGCGGACCCTACGTGGAAACGCGGCCCGACGTGGTTGCCGCGTTCCGCCCGAAAAACGCGATCCGCCCGCCGAAAAATTAAGACGCGGCGGCAGGCGCCGACGGAATCAGGAAATGCTCGCGGTAGTACTTGAGTTCGTCGATGGACTCGTGGATATCGGCGAGCGCGGTATGCATCGCGCGCTTCTGGAAGCCCTTGTAGATCGCCGGCTGCCAGCGGCGGCACAGTTCCTTCAAGGTGCTGACATCGAGATTGCGGTAGTGGAAGAACGTCTCGAGCTCGGGCATCCAACGCGCCATGAAGCGGCGGTCCTGGCAAATCGAGTTGCCGCACATCGGCGACTTGCCGGGCGGCACGTACTGGCCGAGAAAATCGCGGATCTGGCGCGTGGCTTCTGCTTCATCGACGGTCGACACCTTGACTCGTTCGGTCAGCCCCGAGCGGCCGTGCGTGTTGCGATTCCATTCGTCCATGCGGCCGAGCGCCTCGTCCGTCTGATGAATCGCGAGCACCGGTCCTTCCACCAGCCTGTCGAGCGTCGAATTCGTGACGACCACCGCGATCTCGATAATGCGATCGTTGTCCGGATCGAGACCGGTCATCTCCATGTCGAGCCACACGAGGTTCATGTCGCTGCGCACGAGAGCGTTGTTGTCTGATTCGGGGGTGGCGGAGATGTCGGTCATGAAAGCGGCCTGAGAGATGAAAACGCCGTGCCCGCGCGCTATCTGATCCATTGCGGGATGTCGAGTTCGAACACTGCGCGTCGGCACGGCCTAGAACCTATAATTCTCGCATAGTTCAATCGGAAGTCCCGGATGACCAACCTCACTCTCGCTTTCTCGACGATCTTCGTCGTCGCCCTGGTCGCGATGGTCTCGACCAAGCTCTGGCTCGCGTCGCGTCAGATTCGCCACGTCGCCGCGCACCGCAACGGCGTCCCGTCGCAATTCTCCGGCACGATCCCGCTCGCCGCGCATCAGCGCGCCGCGGATTACACCGTCGAGCGCACGCGCCTCACGATGATCGAGGTCGTCACGAGCGCGGTCGTGCTCGTCGCGCTTACGCTGCTCGGCGGGGTTCAGGCGCTCGATCTCGCGATTTCGGACTGGCTCGGCCGCGGCTATCTCGGGCAGATCGCGCTGGTGGCGTCGGTGGTGGCGATCACGAGCATCATCGACTTGCCGTTCGATTACATCCGCCATTTCGTGATCGAAGAAAAGTTCGGCTTCAACCGCATGTCGAAGAAACTCTTTTTCGTCGATCTCGTGAAGGGCACGGTGCTCGCGGTCGTGATCGGCGCGCCGCTTCTGCTGCTCACGCTCTGGCTGATGGACCGCGCCGGCACGTTCTGGTGGCTGTGGACGTGGATGGTATGGGTCGCGTTTCAGTTGCTCGCGATGATCATCTATCCGACCTTCATCGCCCCGCTTTTCAACAAGTTCGAGCCGCTGAAGGACGAGGCGCTCGTCGCGCGCATCACGAATCTGATGTCGCGCACGGGCTTCGCTGCGAAGGGTCTGTTCGTGATGGACGGCAGCCGCCGTTCCGCGCACGGCAACGCGTACTTCACCGGCTTCGGCGCGGCGAAGCGCATCGTTTTCTTCGATACCCTGCTCGCGCGCCTTTCCGGCAGCGAGATCGAAGCGGTGCTCGCGCACGAGCTCGGCCATTTCAAGCGCCGTCACGTGCTGAAGCTGATGATCGTCATGTTCGGCATCAGCCTCGCGATGCTCGCGCTGCTCGGCTGGCTCATTCAGACGACGTGGTTCTACGAGGGCCTGGGTGTGCGGCCATCGCTCGTCGGCAGCAACAACGGCCTCGCGCTCGTGCTCTTCATGCTCGTGCTGCCGGTGTTCATGTTCTTCATCACGCCGCTCGGCAGCCTGACTTCGCGCAAGAACGAGTTCGAAGCCGATGCCTTCGCCGCCAGCCAGACCGATCCGAAGGATCTCGTGAACGCGCTCGTGAAGCTCTACGAGGACAACGCGTCGACACTCACGCCCGACCCCATCTACACCGCGTTCTACTACTCGCATCCGCCCGCCTCGCAGCGCATCGACCGCCTGATGCAGCACGCCGCATGACGCGCGGGTTCAAGCGTCCGAGCGTGGGCGCGCGCCTCGAAGGCACGGTGATCGCGGCGCACGGACGCCATTATCTGGTGACGCCGGAAGACGGCGGCGCGATGCTTCAGTGCTTTCCGCGCGGCAAGAAAAGCGAAGTGGCGGTCGGCGATCGCGTGATCTACGAGCAATCGTCGGCGGATCAGGGCGTGATCGTCGAGATCGGCGAGCGGCGCAATCTGCTCTACCGGTCGGACCAGTTCAAGTCGAAGCTCTTCGCCGCGAATCTCGATCAACTGCTGATCGTGCTCGCGACAGAGCCGCATTTCAGCGAGGACCTGCTCGGACGCGCGTTGATCGCGGCTGAGGCGCACGGACTCGAGTCGCTCATCGTGCTCAACAAGATCGACGTCGAACACGCGGTCCCGCTCGCGCGCGAACGGCTCGCGCCGTATCGCGAACTCGGTTATGCCGTCATCGAGCTGTCGGCGAAGATGGCGCCCGGCGACGTCCATCCGCAACTCGACAGCCGTCTGAAAGACCGCTCGACGATCCTGCTCGGCCAGTCAGGCATGGGCAAATCGACGCTCGTGAACCTGCTCGTTCCCGACGCCGACGCCGCCACGCGCGAGATTTCATCGGCGCTCAACAGCGGCCGCCACACGACCACGTTCACGCGTCTGTACGAGTTGCCCGGCGGCGGCTCGCTCATCGATTCGCCGGGCTTTCAGGAGTTCGGCCTGCACCATCTGTCCGAAGGCCAGCTCGAGCGCGCCTTCGCGGATTTCCGGCCCTATCTCGGGCATTGCCGCTTCTACAACTGCCACCATCTGCACGAGCCGGGCTGCGCGGTGCTCGAAGCTGTCGACGCCGGCAAGATCCGCCCCGAGCGTCACGCGCTCTACGCACAACTCGTCCACGAAGCCAGCCAGATCGTTCGATGAAGCGACTCACGCGCGCCCCCAACCTGATCACGGCGCAGCATTGGGTGAACGTGCTGACGACGGCGGGCGTGCCGTGCGAGTTGCACAACCGCTATCTCAACGGCGCGATGGGAGAGATTCCGGCAGATCAGTGCGCGCCGGAAATATGGATCGTCGACGATCGCGACGAAGCATTGGCCTTGCGCCTTCTGGAGCGCGCAAGAAAAGGGCCGGACGCGAACGCCCGGCCCTGGAGATGCAAGCAGTGCGGCGAATGGCTGGAGCCGCAATTCACCGTGTGCTGGAATTGCCAGATGGCGCGCGATCCTCTCGACGACTGAATAGGGTTACGCCAGCCACACGGCGATGGTCAGCATCAGCAGCAAGAGCATCCACAGAATCACCGCGCGCCACACCAGGCCGACGGCCGATTGCAGCGTGCGCGGGGTGCAGTCGTCGCCGACGGGCAGCGGGCTCGCATCGCCCACGGCAAGCGCTTCGACTGAAAGCGGCTCCGCCAGCGGACCCGCGAGACGCGCGCCCAGGGCGCCGCTGCCCGCCGCAAGCAACACACCTTCGTTCGCGTCCGGCCACTGCCGCGCGTGATTGCGCCAGGCGTAGATCGCATCCTCGAAATTCCCGACGATCGCAAAGCCGAGCGCGGTCAGACGAGCGGGCACCCAATCGATAAAAAAGAACGCGCGCTGCGCGAACGACGAAAACTCGGCGGTGCGCTCCGGATTCGGCTTCGACCACGCGCGCGCCAGATATTCGGCGATGCGATACAGCACCGCGCCCGCCGGGCCGATCGGAATCAGAAACCAGAAGAACACGCCGAACACGTGCCGATGCGACGCCACCACCGCGTGAACCAGCGTATGCCGCACGATTTCGCTGACGGGCATGTCGATCGTGTCGAGGCCGGTCCATTCCTTCAGTACTTCGCGCGCGCGCGGCACGTCGTCGTTGTTGAGCGCGAGGTGGATATCGGTGAAATAGTGGCTGAACTGCCGGAAGCCGAGCGTGAAGTACACGATGACCACGTTCCACAGAAAAGCCAGAACGAAGTTGATCCGGTACAGCACGTAATAAACGAGCCCGACGACGAGCGTCCACGGCAACACGACGACCAGCCACGCGACGATGCCGTGCTTCTCCTTGCCGGCATCGAAGCCGTGCGCGGTGGATTCCGCATGATATTGGAGCAACGCCGAAATCGGATTGTGCGGCGATAAAGCGCGCACTTGCTCAATGATGAGGGCCAGCAATACGGAGAAAAAAGTCATGCGCAGCGCCGAAACAGTCGGATTAGTTCGAGTTTCGCGTAACGATAGCACAGCGCCTGACCGCTTTAGCGCGCCGAGTAATTGCGCGAGGCACGGCCGGCGCGCGGACTTCGTGCGCCATCACGCGCGAGCCGCGAGGAAGCGATAAAAATTGCGCAACATGCCGGCCGTTGCGCCCCAGATGAAATGAGGAGCCTTTCTTTCACCCGGTGTATACGGCATGGCAAAAAAACGACGCTCGCCGCCTTCCCATCGAAAGACACGCACTTCGTGATTCGCCGGATTCATGAGCCACGCGAGCGGCACTTCGAAGATGTCGGCGACTTCGCGCGTATCGGCCTTCAGCGAGAACGGCGGATACACCAGCGCAACGACGGGCGTCACCTTGAAACCCGTGCCCGTCAGATACTCGGGCATCGCCCCGATGATCTCGCAATGTTCCGCGCTCAAGCCGACTTCTTCGTGGGCTTCGCGCAGCGCCGTGGCGGCGGCATCGGCGTCTTCGGGCTCACGGCGCCCGCCCGGAAAGCTGATTTGCCCGGCGTGATCCGACAGATGATCGGCCCGCTGCGTCAGGAGCACGGTCAAGCCGCCGTCGCGCACGACGAGCGGCACCAGCACGGAAGCCACACGCGGATCGCCGCCGATTGCCTTGATGCGCTGCTCGCGCTCTTCCTGCGTCCAGTCGTGATCCATCGTGAAACGCGCGCGCAAGCCTTCCGGCGTGAGGCGCTCTGGCGGGATGGGCGGGAGTGTCTCCCCCGTCGAGAGGACGGGCATCTTTTCGGGTTCGAGGATGCGGGGAGTCGAAGTCTTTCCGGTGGACACGGGTCGAGAACTGGGCTGTCGAAGCCTCAATTTGAACACACCAAAGAAAAAAGCACCCACATGGGGTGCTTTTTTCCGTACTACGCTTCGCCGGCGACTTACTCTGCGGAAGCAGCAGTCTTGTCTTTGAAGACCAGCTTTTCCTTGATTCGAGCCGACTTGCCCGAACGCTCACGCAGGTAGTAAAGCTTAGCGCGGCGAACATCACCACGGCGCTTCACGACGATGCTCGCGAGCAGCGGCGAGTAGGTCTGGAACGTACGCTCGACGCCTTCGCCCGACGAAATCTTGCGAACGATGAAGTTCGAGTTCAGGCCACGGTTACGCTTGGCGATGACGACGCCTTCGTAAGCCTGGACACGCTTCCGCGTGCCTTCGACCACGTTCACGTTGACGACGACGGTATCGCCCGGCGCGAAGTCGGGGATGCTCTTCTCGCCCAGAACGCGTGCGATCTCTTCTTTCTCGAGTTGTTCAATCAGATTCATTACTGACTCCTTGTGCCATCTTGCCGAAGTTGCGTGCCTTGTATTTGCGTCAGGCCCCGGTAGAGGATGGGTTTGCTTCAGGCGCCGATTATTAGCCAGCGCCCCCATTTTCCCGCTCGTCCGCCCGAAATCTATGCAGATTTCGACGCTTCCTTTGCGAGTTCTGCGAGCCATGCCTCGTCGGCACGGCTCAACATCTTGCTTTCACGCGCGCGCCCGATCAGATCGGGACGCTTGTTGAATGTGTTGCGTAGTGCTTCGCGCCTGCGCCAGGCGTCGATTTCCTTGTGATGACCGCCGAGCAGCACATCGGGAACACGCACGCCTTCGTACTCTTCGGGACGCGTGTAGTGTGGACAGTCGAGCAATACGTCTACGAAACTGTCCTGCACCGCCGACTGCGCGTCGTTCAGCACCCCGGGCAACTGGCGCACCACGGCGTCCATCAGCGCCATCGCGGGGAGCTCTCCGCCGGACAGCACGAAGTCGCCGAGGCTCACTTCTTCGTCCACTTCACGATCGATCAAACGCTGGTCGATCGCTTCATAACGGCCGCACAGCAACACGAGACCCGGCTCCTGCGCAAACCGCATTACGCGTTCGTGGTCCAGCTTCGCACCTTGCGGCGACATCATCACGACGCGCGTCGACACAATGCCCTGCTCGCGCTGCGCAGCCTTGGCCGCATGGATCGCTTCTTCCAGCGGGCGCGCCAGCATCACCATGCCAGGGCCGCCGCCGTAAGGGCGATCGTCGACGGTGCGGTAGTTGTCCGTGGTGAAATCGCGAGGATTCCACGTCCGCAGACCGAACCGCTCCTGCTTCACCGCGCGGCTGGTGATGCCCCAGTCGGTCAGTGCGCGAAACATCTCGGGAAAGAGCGTCACGACATCGAACTGCATCGCTCTCTCCGTAACGTGACGATGTTCAATAGTCGGCGTCCCAGTCGACGACGATGCGCTTCGCCGCCCGGTCCACCGTCTTCACATACACGCCGACGAACGGAATCAGCCGCTCGCCGGTGACGGGCTGGCCATCCTTGTCGATGCCCGGATACTCGATCCGCAGGATGGAATGCGCGCCGTTGTCGATCAGATCGGTAACGCGGCCCAAAGCCACGCCCGCTTCATTTTCGACGTCCAGGCCGATCAGATCGACCCAGTAAAATTCGTCTTCGCTGTCGAGCTTCGGGAAATCACTGCGCGCGATATTCACCGTGTGACCTTTCAGCGCAAGTGCCGTATCGCGGTCATCACAGCCGGCGAAGCGCGCGACGATCGTATCGGCGTGCACTTTCGACTGCAGACAACGGGCGGACTTGTAATCGCGGCCTTTTGCGAGCCACCAGCGCCTGGCGCTCAGCAGCGCGTCGCCGCCCTGCTTGCCGTTCGCGTGCGGCACGATCTTGACCCAGCCTTTTAGACCGTATGCATCGGCGATGAAACCGAGTTCGACGGCGTCCTCAGGCAAAGCTTCGACCGGCTCGATTCCGCCTTCCGGCATCTTCGTGCTCGAAAGATCGACCGCCACGCGGCGCGCGCCCGGCTTGCGGACGAACGCGCCAAACGTGGCGGAACCTTCATCTTGCCCCGGCTTGGCTCGACCGATACCTTCCGACGCGCGGCCGGATTCAAAATCGCGCGTGGGCATCGACGAATCCTTGGGCAGGTTTCGAGCGGCTGTTACAGCGTCGACCAAGCGAGCTTAAGCAGCCGGCTGGGCTTGCTGAGCTTGCTTGACGAGACGCTCGACGGTCGGCGACAGTTGTGCGCCAACGCCTTGCCAGTACGTCAGGCGATCCTGAGCGATGCGCAGCGATTCGCCCTTGGTCGCGACCGGGTTGTAGAAACCGACGCGCTCGATGAAGCGGCCATCACGGCGGCTACGCGAGTCAGTTGCAACGATGTTGTAGAACGGGCGCTTCTTCGAGCCGCCACGAGCCAAGCGGATGATGACCATGCTGAAATCCTTGAAAACCGGGGTTCGGAACAACGAGAACAGGCGATTATAGCTGTAATCCGGAGCGTCAACAAACACTTAACGCATTTTTTGGATGCACGGCGGATTGGGGACCGTTCCAGCGAGTCTTACATTGACGCGGCGACGTGCGATTGGTGGCGCGGACACGCGTCGGCGTAAAATGGCTGACCGCGTCCGCTTGAAGCGACGTCCGATTCTTTCTATCACCGCTTTCGCTGATGACTTCCTCGTCCGTCGCCACGCAAGCCGGCTCGCAGCCGGCCAGCAAGCAGGTTCCATCGTATTTTCGTTCGAAGACGCTGACCGCCGCGCTCGCGTTTCTGTTCGGTTCCATCGGCCTGCACCGCTTCTATCTGTATGGAATGCGCGACAAGTACGGCTGCGCGCATATCGCCGGCATCATTCTGGGTGCGTTCGGCTACCTGCTGCTCGCGCAGACGGAGCGCACTTCGCTTCTCGGCTGGGTGCTGGCGTTCCCGGGCGCGATATCGCTGCTCGCCGCCTTTCTCTCCGCGATCGTCTACGGCCTGCGCCCCGACGCCAAATGGGATGCGCAGTTCAACGCGCACACCGGCCGCAGTAGCCGCTCCGGCTGGACGGTCATTTTCGTCGTGATTTTTTCGCTCCTGATCGGCGCGTTCCTGCTGATGACCGGTCTCGCGCTCACGTTCCAGACGTACTTCGAAAGTCAGGTCGAGGCGGCGAAAACGCTGTCGCAATAAAACGTCAGAACAAGTCGAGCTGCGGGCTGGACGGCGCCGCTGCTTTCTTCGCGGGCCGCTGGAACTCGGACATGTCGAGAATGCCGCGCTGCCGCGCGTTCAGGCCGAGTCGCTTCGTCGCCTTTTGAAAACGCTGCTTGAGCATGTCGGCCCACAGGCCCTCGCCTTTCATTCGCGTCGAAAAGTTCGAGTCGTAGTCCTTGCCGCCGCGCATATCGCGCACGCGGCTCATCACGCGATCCGCGCGATCGGGGAAATGCGCGGCGAGCCAGTCCTTGAAAAGCGGCGCAACTTCCCACGGCAGACGCAGCACGATGTAACTCGCGCTCGTCGCCCCCGCCTCGGCGCACGCCTCCAAAACACGCTCCATGTCCGGCTCAGTCACGAACGGGATGACCGGTGCGATGCTCACGCCTACCGGAATGCCCGCCTCGGCGAGCGTCCGGATCGTGCGAAGACGCCGTGCTGGCGTCGCGGCGCGTGGTTCGAGCGTTCGCGCGATATCGGCGTCGAGGGTCGTAATGGTGATCGCCGCCATCACCTGAGCGCGCACGGCCATGGGCGCGAGCAGGTCGATGTCGCGTTCGATCAGCGAATTCTTCGTGATCGCCGCGAAAGGATGCCCGCAATCGTGCAGCACCTGGATGACCCGCCGCGTGAGCTGCAGATCGCGCTCGACGGGTTGATACGCGTCCGTGTTGACGCCCAGCGCTATTGGCTCGGCTTCGTAGGTCGGCTTCGCCAGTTCGCGCTCGAGCAATTCGGGCGCGTTGACCTTCGCGTAGATCCTGCTTTCGAAATCGAGTCCCGGCGATAAACCAAGATAGCTGTGCGTAGGGCGCGCAAAACAATAGATACAGCCGTGCTCGCAGCCGCGATAGGGATTGAGCGAAACGGAGAACGGGATGTCCGGCGAGCTGTTGCGCGTGAGAATGCTTTTCGCGCGCTCTTCAAAAATCTGGGTGCGCAGCGGTGGTGCGCCTTGGTCCTCTGGATCGGCGGTGTGCGCCCAGCCGTCGTCTACGCGTTCGCGCTCGTCCTTCTCGAAACGCCCCTGAACGTTCGTGACCGCCCCGCGCCCCTTGAGCGGAGCGGGCGGCGCGACGGGATACTCACGATCGGGCGATGACATTGCGACGAAGTCCATCCATTGATACTGTATAAATATACAGTATCGAGTCATCGTCGCAAGCAAAAAATCACGTTTCGACCAGGATCTTCAGCGTCTCCTTGATCTCCTCCATCACCACGTAACTTTTTGACTGCACCGCGCCCGGCAACTGCAACAGGATGTCGCCGAGCAGCTTGCGATAGTCGGCCATCTCGCCGATGCGCGCCTTGATCAGATAGTCGAAATCGCCTGACACGAGGTGGCACTCGAGCACTTCGGGAATCTTCTGAACTTCGCGGCGGAATTGCTCGAACATGTTGCCGCTCTTGTGATCGAGCGTGATCTCGACGAATACGAGCAGCGCCGCGCCCAACTCGGTCGGATTCACGCGCGCGTAGTAGCCCATGATCACGCCATCACGCTCCATGCGCTTCACACGCTCGATGCAAGGCGTCACCGACAGCCCGACGCGCTCCGCCAGATCCTTCATCGCGATGCGGCCGTCCTCCTGAAGGATGTTCAAAATCTTGTGATCGAGCTTGTCGAGGGCGCGGACGGGATTTCGCTGTGTGCGCATTGGTTTTTCCTGAAAATCGACCAAATACAATAACTAAAACTGCCTCGAAGTCCATACCATAGTCGATAACACTATACGAGCTTCGGTTTGTCGCGTCGATCGCCTTAAAGCACGCGCATGCGGAAGTTCATCGAATCTGGATGGAGATCACATGCGAATCGTTATTCTCGGAAGCGGCGTCGTCGGTGTCACGAGCGCCTACTACCTTGCTCGCGCCGGCCACGAAGTCACGGTCATCGACCGCGAAGCCGTACCCGCGCTCGAAACGAGTTTCGCGAACGCAGGTCAGATCTCCCCGGGGTACGCATCGCCGTGGGCCGCGCCGGGCGTCCCGCTCAAAGCCGTCAAGTGGATGTTCGAAAAGCACGCGCCGCTCGGGATTCGCCTCGACGGCACGATGAACCAGTTGCAGTGGATGTGGCAAATGCTGCGCAACTGCACGCAAGATCGCTACACGGTCAACAAGGGCCGGATGGTGCGTCTCGCCGAATACAGTCGCGACTGCCTCCAGGCGCTGCGCGCCGACACCGGTATTCACTACGAAGGCCGCACCGGCGGCACGTTGCAACTGTTCCGCACGCAACAGCAATTCGATGGCGCGGGCAAGGACATCTCTGTGCTGAAGGACGCGAACGTGCCGTTCGAACTGCTTACGGCAGATGAGCTCAAGAAGGCGGAACCCGCTCTCGCGGCGGTTTCGCACAAGTTGACTGGCGGCCTGCGCCTGCCGAACGACGAGACGGGCGACTGCCAGATGTTCACGACGCGCCTCGCCGCGATGGCCGAAGCGCTCGGCGTCAAGTTCCGCTACAACACGTCGATCGACGCGCTTACCGTCAGCAACGGCCGTATCGCCGGCGTGCAGTGCGGCAAGGAACTGGTGACGGCAGATTCATATGTCGTCGCGCTCGGCTCCTATTCGCCGAAGCTGCTCGGCGATCTCGTGAAGATCCCGGTCTATCCGTTGAAGGGTTACTCGATCACCGCGCCCATCGTCGATGCCGAACGCGCGCCGGTCTCGACGGTGCTGGACGAAACGTACAAGATCGCGATCACGCGTTTCGACGACCGCATCCGCGTGGGCGGCATGGCGGAAATCGTCGGCTATGACAAGAAGCTGAAGCAGGCGCGTCGCGAAACGCTCGAAATGTGCGTGAACGACCTGTTCCCGGGCGGCGGCGACACCGCGAGCGCCACCTTCTGGACCGGCCTGCGCCCGATGACGCCGGACGGCACGCCGATCGTCGGCCGCACGCCGGTGCCGAACCTGTTCCTCAATACCGGTCACGGCACGCTCGGCTGGACGATGTCGTGCGGCTCGGGCCAGTTGCTGGCGGATCTGATGTCGGGCAAGCAGCCCGCCATCCGTGCCGACGATCTCTCCGTGCATCGTTATTTCGGCGATGTCGGCGTGAAGACGCGTCCGGGATACGCGAACGCGTAATTCTTCTATCGCAGGAAAGTCAAGGGCGCCTTCGTTTCGACGAAGGCGCCCTTCTCGTTTTCAGAACTGATCTTCGCTCAGCGCGAGCACGCCTTCACTGCCGTTCGCGCTGATGATCGACGCCTCGATCCCCGGCGCGAGCGACAGAATGTGCTCGGCGAAGAATTCCGCCGTCGCGATCTTCGCGCCATGGAAACGCTCGTCCTCCGCGCGCTTCGCATGAGCGACGAGCATCGCTCGCGCCATCTGCCATCCCGCCAGCACGATGCCCGCGAGCCGCAGATACGGCACGCTGCCCGCGAAGACGGCATTCGGATCGCTCTTGAACTTTGCGATGATGAACTCGATTGCGCGCGCGAGCGACAGACTTCCCGCGCTCAAATGCCGATGCATCGACCTGAACGGCTGTCCGTCTCGCTCGGCGAGCGCCGCGATGGTCTGATCGATCTTCGCGAGCAGCGCCTGCGCCGTCGCGCCGCCGTCGCGCACGGTCTTGCGGCCGACGAGATCGTTCGCCTGAATCGCCGTCGTGCCTTCATAGATCGGCAGGATGCGCGCATCGCGATAATGCTGCGCCGCGCCCGTCTCCTCGATGAAGCCCATGCCGCCGTGCACCTGCACGCCGAGGCTCGCGACCTCGACGGACATCTCCGTACTGAAGCCCTTCACAATCGGCACGAGATATTCGTAGATCGCCTGGTGGCTCTCCTTCGCGTCGTCGTCGGTGTAACCGTGCGCGAGATCGCTATGCGCCGCCGCGACATACGCGAGCGCCCGGGCGCCTTCGGTGTAGGCGCGCATGGTCGAGAGCATGCGGCGCACATCGGGATGATGGATGATCGTCACGGACTCCTTCGCGCTGCCATCGACGGGACGGCTCTGCACCCGCTCTTTCGCGTACGCGACCGCCTGCTGATACGCGCGCTCGGCGATCGCGACGCCTTGCATGCCGACGGCGAAACGCGCCGCGTTCATCATGATGAACATGTATTCGAGACCGCGATTCTCGTCGCCGATCAGATAGCCGGTCGCGCCGCCGTGATCGCCGTATTGCAGCACGGCGGTCGGGCTGGCCTTGATGCCGAGCTTGTGTTCGATCGACACGCAATGCACGTCGTTGCGCGCGCCGAGCGAGCCGTCGTCGTCGTTGACGAGAAATTTCGGCACGAGAAAGAGCGAAATGCCTTTCACGCCTTCGGGCGCGTCGGGCGTGCGCGCGAGCACGAGGTGCACGATGTTCTTCGCCATATCGTGCTCGCCGTAAGTAATGAAGATCTTCGTGCCGAAGACCTTGTACGTGCCGTCGCCCTGCGGCTCGGCGCGCGTGCGCACGAGCGCGAGATCGGAGCCCGCTTGCGGCTCCGTGAGGTTCATCGTGCCGGTCCATTCGCCGGAGATGAACTTCGGCAGGAAGCGCGCCTTCTGTTCGTCGCTGCCTGCCGTGAGGACCGCTTCGATCGCGCCGTCGGTGAGCAGCGGACAGAGCGCGAAGGAGAGATTGGCCGAGTTGAGCGCCTCGATGCACGGCGTCGCGATGAGCTTCGGCAAGCCCTGGCCCCCGAACTCCGCCGGATGGACGACACCTTGCCAGCCGCCTTCCGCGAACTGACGGAACGCGCCCTTGAAGCCGGGCGTCGTCGTGACTTCGCCGTTCGCCCATGCGCTCGGCGTGCGGTCACCGGCGACGTTCAGCGGCGCGAGGACTTCGCTGCAAAAACGCGCGGCTTCCTCGACGACGGCCTGTGCCGTGTCGAAGCCCGCGTCCTCGTGACCAGGCAGCGCGGCGATGCTGTCTATACCCGCCAGTTCCTTCATGACGAACAGCATGTCCTTGACCGGGGCGCTGTAGCTCATCGTCTTGTCTCCTTTTTTTACAAATACTTCGGTGCGAAAAAAAAGGGCGCAACGTTTTGTCGCGCCCTTTCTTTTTCTCTGTGGCGAGTGTTCGACTCACACGGCGCGGTTTAGCCGAGCTCTTTCACCAGTTCCGGCACGACCGAAAACAGATCGCCGACGAGACCGTAGTCGGCCACGCTGAAGATCGGCGCTTCGGGGTCTTTGTTGATCGCAACGATGACCTTCGAGTCCTTCATGCCCGCGAGATGCTGAATCGCGCCCGAGATGCCGACGGCCACATACAGTTGCGGCGCGACGATCTTGCCGGTCTGGCCCACTTGATAGTCGTTCGGCACATAGCCAGCATCGACGGCCGCGCGCGATGCGCCCAGCGCCGCGTTGAGCTTGTCGGCGAGCGGCTCCAGCGTCTTCGTGTAGTTCTCGCCGCTGCCCAGACCACGTCCGCCCGACACGATGATGTGCGCGCTCGTCAGTTCCGGACGGTCGAGCTTCGTCACTTCGCGGCTCACGAACTGCGAGATGCCTGCATCGGCTGCGGCTTCGATCTTTTCAACCGCAGCATTGCCGCCTTCTGCCGCGACCGGATCGAAACCCGTCGCGCGCACCGTGATCACCTTGATCGGATCGCCCGATTGCACCGTTGCAATCGCATTGCCCGCATAGATCGGACGCTCGAACGTGTCGGCGCTATCGACCGCGGTGATATCGCTGATTTGCGCGACATCCAGATGCGCAGCGATGCGCGGCGCGATGTTCTTACCGTAAGCCGTCGCGGGCGCCAGAATGTGCGAATAGTCCTTCGCGATATTCAGCACCGTCGCTTCGACGTTTTCTGCCAGGCCTTCGGCGAGTTGAGGCGCATCGGCGAGCAGCACTTTGCTGACGCCCGCGATCTTTGCCGCTGCATCCGCCGCGCCTTGCGCATTCGAGCCTGCAACCAGCACATGCACATCGCCGCCAATCTTCGCCGCCGCCGCAACGGTGTTCAGCGTCGCTGCCTTGATCGACGCGTTATCGTGTTCCGCAATTACCAGAATCGTCATGTTTTCTCCGCGTGTGTGTCGATCAAAGCACCTTGGCTTCGGTCTTGAGCTTCTCGACCAGCGTCTTCACGTCGGGCACCGTGATGCCTGCGCTGCGCTTGGGCGGCTCGACGACCTTCAGCGTCTTCAGACGCGGCGCGACATCGACGCCCAGATCAGCGGGCTTCACCGTCGTCAGCGGCTTCTTCTTCGCCTTCATGATGTTCGGCAGCGTCACATAGCGCGGCTCGTTCAGGCGCAGATCGGTCGTGACTACAGCGGGCAGCTTCAGCGAAAGCGTCTCAGCACCGCCATCGACTTCACGCGACACCGTTGCCTTGCCATCCGCGACTACGACTTTCGATGCGAACGTCGCCTGCGGCAGACCCGCGAGCGCGGCCAGCATCTGACCGGTCTGGTTTGAATCGTCATCGATTGCCTGCTTGCCGAGAATGACGAGCTCGGGCTTCTCCTGATCGACCAGCGCCTTCAGGATCTTCGCCACCGCCAGCGGCTGCAGTTCATCAGCGGATTCGACGAGAATCGCGCGATCCGCGCCGATGGCCAGCGCCGTACGCAGCGTCTCCTGACACTGCGTCACGCCGCACGATACGGCGATCACTTCCGTCGCGACACCCGCTTCCTTCAGACGCACCGCTTCCTCAACGGCGATCTCGTCGAAGGGGTTCATCGACATCTTCACGTTGGCGATATCGACGCCCGTGTTATCCGACTTCACCCGGACCTTCACGTTGTAGTCGACCACGCGCTTGACTGGCACCAGAATTTTCATGCACACGCTCCAAAGTTACGATTACGTCAACCCAGCGTCATTATACGAGCGACGCGCTGACTAGCCCCCGCGGAATCGGGCGGGTTGAGTCGTCATGCAATAGGTATGGGCTGAATTTTATCGAACGATCGTTCTATTTCCATCCACAAAAACCCGAAGATCGCCATGAAAACGATTACCAGGCCGTGATTACCGCCCCTGCGTACTTGCCTTCGACGAACTGCTTCACCTCCGGCGAATGATAAGCGGCGATCAGCTTGGCGACCCACGGCTTGTCCTTGTCGGCCGCGCGGATCGCGATGATGTTCACGTACGGCCCATGCGGATCTTCGATGGCGATCGCGTCCGACTTCGGCTTCAGCCCGGCTTCCATCGCGAAATTCGTGTTGATGGCGGCGGCGTCGACGTCGTCGAGCGAGCGCGGAATCTGAGCCGCGTCGAGTTCGACGATCTTCAGCTTCTTCGGATTCTCGACGATATCGAGCGGCGTCGCCTTCAGGCCTGCGTCCGCGCGCAGCTTGATCAGGCCTTGCTTTTGCAGCAGCAACAATGCACGCCCGCCGTTGGTCGGATCGTTCGGCACCGCGATGCGCGCGCCATCGCCGAGCGCCGGCAGCGATTTCAGCTTCTTCGAGTAGATGCCCATCGGGAACGTCACGGTATCGGCGACCCTGATGAGCTTGTAGCCGCGATCCTTCACCTGCGCGTCGAGATACGGCAGATGCTGATAGCTGTTCGCATCGAGGTCGCCGGCGGCGAGCGCGGCGTTCGGCTGCACGTAGTCGGAGAATTCGACGACGGTGATCTTGAGCCCGTTCTTCGCGGCGACCTGCTTCACCACGTCCATGATCTGCGCGTGCGGGCCGCCGGTCACGCCCATCTTGATGGCGTCCTCGGCGTGCGCGACACCGTTGAACAGCGTTGCGCCCAGAAGCGCGGCGGCGAACTTCAAAACGAATCGACGTTGCATGATTTTCTTGAGTGATTATTTATGGCTGAGACGGCGAACGAGCCAGTCGCCGAACGATTGCACGAGTTGCACGAACACGATGAGGATAACGACGACGGTGATCATCACTTCGGGCAGGAAGCGCTGATAGCCATAGCGGATGCCGAGATCGCCGAGACCGCCGCCGCCGATCGCGCCCGCCATCGCCGAATAGCCGACGAGCGACACGAACGTGATGGTGAGCCCCGCGACGACACCCGGCAGCGACTCCGGCAACAGCACCTTGAAGACGATCTGGCGGGTGGTCGCGCCCATCGCCTGGGCGGCTTCGATGAGACCGCGATCCACTTCGCGCAGCGCGGTCTCGACGAGCCGCGCGATGAATGGCGCAGCGGCGATGGTCAACGGCACGACAGCGGCCGCGGTGCCGATCGACGAGCCGACGACGAGGCGCGTGAACGGAATCACCGCAACGAGCAGAATGATGAAGGGCGTCGAGCGCACCGCATTGACGACGCCGCCGAGCACGCGATTCACGCCGATGTTCTGCAACACGCCATCGCGATCGGTCAGATAGAGCAGCACGCCGAGCGGCAGGCCAACGGCCGCGCCCACGAGTCCCGAGATGCCGACCATGATCAGCGTTTCCCAGAACGACTGCACGAACATGTCGAACATTTCACTCAACATGGGACAACTCCTCCACGACGACACCTTGAGAACGCAAATACTCGATCGCCTCCGCGATCTTCACCGGCTGGCCGCCCGCGAGCACCGCGAGCGAGCCGAACGCCTGCCCCTGAATTTCATCGATCTGGCCGTGCAGGATGTTGAAATCGAGCTCGTAGCGGCGGATCGTCTCCGAGAGAATCGGCTGATCGACGCCCGAGCCGGTGAACGCGAGCCGCAGCAAATGGCCGCTACCCGTCTTAAGACGTTCGATGACGCGCGCCTTCAACGCGGGCGGCAACTCGTGCGCGATTACATCGCCGATCAGCGCGCGCGTGACTTCGTGGTGCGGCTGCATGAAGACATCGACGACCTTGCCTTCTTCCACCACGCGGCCCGCGTCGAGCACCGCGACGCGATCGCACACCTGCTTGATCACTTCCATCTGATGCGTGATGAGCACGATCGTGAGACCCAGCTCGCGATTGATCTTGCGCAGCAGATCGAGAATCGCGCGCGTGGTTTCCGGATCGAGCGCGGACGTGGCTTCGTCCGACAGCAGCACTTGCGGCTTGCTCGCGAGCGCCCGCGCGATGCCCACGCGCTGCTTCTGCCCGCCGCTGATCTGCGCGGGGTATTTGTCCTTGTGCGTCGTGAGGCCGACGAGATCGAGCAGCGGCAAAACGGCCGCCTCGATCTCCGCGCGCTTCTTGCCGGCAAGCTCGAGCGGCAACGCGACGTTGTCGTACACCGTGCGCGAGCTCAGCAAATTGAAGTGCTGAAAAATCATGCCGATGTTGCGGCGCGCCGCACGCAGATCGTCCTTGCCGAGCGTCGTGAGATCGCGTCCGTCGACGATCACGTTGCCTTCGCTCGGCCGCGTCAGCAGATTGATGGTGCGCACCAGCGTGCTCTTGCCCGCGCCGCTGCGCCCGATGATGCCGAACACTTCGCCGGCGGGAATCGTCATATTGACGTTGTGCAGCGCTTCGACCCAGCCCCGGGGCCCCGCGAAGCGTTGCGAGAGATTGCGTATTTCGATCATGAAAAATGCAAACGGCGGAAGGCTCGCCGGGTGAAACGCACCCGCGCCGCCGGCCGCCGCCTGTTTGTACTCGTAGCTGTGTAGTCGCCCGAGATTTTACCGGACGCGTTACATTCTGTTTAATAATGATTTCAGATCGGCTAATAACACGGAGATATTTACAGCCCATGTCCCGGAACGTTTATTCGACGAGCGCCGTCACGACGCGCAACGGCGTGGAACTGTTCCTGCATCGCTGGCAGCCCGCGCCGGAGGTCGAACTCAGGGCGCGCGTCGCGCTCGTTCACGGCCTCGGCGAGCACGCGGGACGCTACGACGCGCTCGCGATCGCGTTGAACGCGGCGGGCATCGAACTGATCGCAATCGATCTGCGTGGGCATGGGAAGTCGTCAGGCGATCGGGCGTGGGTGCGCGTGTTCACTGACTATCTGCGCGATGCCGACGTGTTGCTCGAAGCGTGCGCCGCGACGCCGCCCGTCGCCACGCCCCTTTTTCTGATGGGCCACAGCATGGGCGGCACGGTCGCGGCGCTCTATGCCGCAGAACGCGCGCGGGAGAGAAAACTGGCCGGATTGATTCTGTCGAGTCCGGCATTGAAGATTGGCGCAGGCACGCCTCGCTGGAGGGCGAAATTGTCCCGCATCGTCGGGACCGTGGCGCCGCGCCTTGCCGCGTTCAGCATTGACCCGGCGCTGCTTTCGCGTGCGCCGGGCGTCGTCGAAGCGTACAAGCGCGATCCGCTCGTGCTTCACGGCGCGGTCCCGGCGCGCACCGCCGCGCAGATTCTCGCCGCGATGGAGCGCCTGGCGACGAAACGCCGCGACATCACACTGCCGCTTCTCGTCTTCCACGGCAGCGCCGACGCGATCTGCGATCCTGCCGGCAGCCGCGAATTCGAAGCGAACGCAGGATCGACGGACAGCACGCTCGCGATCCACCAAGGCAGCGCCCACGAAACGCTCAACGATCTCGACCGCGAGCGCGTGATCCGCGAGCTCATCGACTGGATTCTGGTGCGCGCCGACTACGCGCGCACGCACGCACCCGGCTAGATTTCCGCGAGTACTCGCAGATGCGCGACGACGCTGCGTCCGAGCGCCGACAGGTTGTAGCCGCCTTCGAGACAGCTCACGATGCGCCCCTGCGCGTGACGCTTCGCCACCGCGCGAATCTGCTCGGTGATCCACGCGTAATCGTCCTCGACAAGACCCATGTTGCCCATGTCGTCTTCGCGATGCGCGTCGAAGCCGGCGGAGAAGAAGATCATCTGCGGCTTGAAATCCTCGAGCCGCGGCAGCCACAACAGGTCGACGACTTCACGCACCTCCATGCCCTTCGTGCGCGCGGGCAGCGGCACGTTGACCATGTTCGGCGCGTGATTATCGGCGCCGCTGAAAGGATAGAACGGGTGCTGGAAGAAGCTGCACATGAGCACGCGCGAGTCGCCGCTGAACGCGGCCTCGGTGCCGTTGCCGTGATGCACGTCGAAATCGACGATCGCGACCCGCTGCAGTCCGTGCACTTCGAGCGCATGACGCGCGGCGATCGCGACGTTGTTGAAGAGGCAGAAGCCCATCGCGCGCGCGGGCTCCGCGTGATGGCCCGGCGGGCGCACGCTGCAGAACGCGTTGTCGTAACGTCCTTCGATTACGGCATCGGTGGCCGCGATCGCCGCGCCCGCAGCGCGCAACGCGGCACGATAGGACTCGGGGCACATCGACGTATCCGGATCGAGTTCGCTTCTCCCCGACTCCGGCGTGCGGCTCTTGATGTAGTCGATGTGCGCCTGCGTGTGCACGCGTGCGAGTTCGGTTTCCTCGGCGAGCGGCGCTTCCTCGCGCTCGATGAGCGAATCGATCCGGCTCGCGATCAGTTGATCCTCGATCGCCTGCAACCGCGCCGGACATTCGGGATGCCATTGGCCGTTGTCGTGCCGGAGGCAGTCGGGGTGGGAGTAGAAGCCGGTGGCCATGATGTCTCGCAATGCCGCTTTCGTCGGCTCTTGTCTCGTGTTTTTTCGTCATACGCGACCACGTGCCGCGCATTTGACGTTAAGTTACCACACCGTTTGGCGCGTCCGCCGTCGCCCGGGCATACGGGCAGTCCGGGCGCGAAGCGTCGGTTATACTGCCCCGACGCCTTGCCGGGCGAGCGCTTGCGCGCAGCATGTTGCAGGCCGTTGCGTTCCGTTAAGAATCGTTGCAGAGCGTTTCGCATGGATTCACCCTCACAGACGTTCTGGCCGCTCGCGCATCAGGCATCGCCCCTACCGCCCCCAACCACGCACACTATGACTTTCCAGTTTGCACCGTTCGACTTCACGGCTTCGTTCACGCCGGCAAAGCGCGCACTCATTGCTTCCCTCGTCTGCGCGCTCGGCTTTCTCCCCGGCAACAGTGCCTTTGCGCAGTCGCAGCAGCCGCAGGCCGCGACGCCGCAAGGGCAGGTGTTCGAAGAAGAGATCGTGCCGCAGCGTTACGCGAACAATCCGAATGTCGATGCGTTCATCAACGACATGGTCGCGCGCTACGACTTCGATTCGTCGGCGCTGCATGACCTGTTCTCCCGCGTGAGTTATTCGGCGACGGCGGCGAAGCTGGTCCTGCCGTCCCCGACGCCGCAAGCCAAAAACTGGCGCGCGTATCAGGGGCGTTTCATCGAGCCGGTGCGCATCAATGCGGGTGTGAAATTCTGGCGTGCGAATCAGGCGACGTTGCAGCGCGCCGCGGAGCAATTCGGCGTGCCGCCTGAAGTGATCGTCGGGATCATCGGCGTGGAGACGATCTATGGGAAATACATGGGCAACTTCCGCGCGCTCGACGCGCTGACCACGCTCACTTTCGATTATCCGAACACGCCGAACCGCACCGAGCGCATGGTGACCTTCCGCAAGAATCTGGAAGACCTGCTCGTATGGACGCGCGATTCGCAGATCGATCCGACGACCGTGCTCGGTTCGTACACCGGCGCGATCGGCATTCCGCAGTTCCTGCCGAGCAGCATCGTGCAATACGCGGTCGATTACGACGGCAACCGCCGTATCGATCTGCGCACGAGTCCGGCGGATGCCATCGGCAGCGTGGCGAATTATCTGAAGCAAAACGGCTGGGAGCCGGGGCGGCCGGTCGTGTGGCGTATCGCCGGCGACGTCGGCAGTCAGGGCATCGCGCAGGCGGCCGCCGATGGTTCGCCGGAGCCGAAGTGGTCGCTCGCGCAACTGACGAAGGCCGGCATGCTGCTCGACGAGCCGCGACTCAACATCGAGGCTGAAGCGCCGACGCCGCTCACCGTGGTCGATCTGCCCACGCCCGGCCGCGCGACCGAATACACGCTCGGACTGAAAAACTTCTACGTGCTCACGCGTTACAACCGCAGCTTCTTCTACGCGCTCGCGGTGTATCAACTGGGCGAGGCGGTAAAGGCGCGCATGATGGCGGGCGATACGGGTACGAACCCGCAGTGACGTCCTGTCCGCGCTGAAAAACAAAACCCCGGCAAGCCGGGGTTTTCTATTTACGGCATCAAGCCGGAAACACGCCCGTCGACAAATAACGATCGCCGCGATCGCAAACGATGAACACGATCGTCGCGTTCTCCACCTGGCGCGCGATGCGCAGCGCAACCTCGCACGCGCCACCGGACGAAATGCCCGCGAAGATGCCTTCGACCGATGCGAGGCGTCGCGCCATCGCTTCGGACGCTGCCTGACTTACGTTCTCCACGCGATCGACACGGCTGCGATCGAAGATCTTCGGCAAATACGCTTCCGGCCACTTGCGGATGCCCGGAATGCGCGAGCCTTCTTCCGGCTGCGCGCCGATGATCTCGATCTTCTGACTCTGCTCCTTCAGATACTTCGACACGCCCATGATCGTGCCGGTCGTTCCCATCGACGAAACGAAGTGCGTGAGACGGCCTTCGGTCTGACGCCACAGTTCAGGGCCGGTGCCTTCGTAATGCGCGAGCGGGTTGTCGGGATTCGCGAACTGATCGAGGATGATGCCCTTGCCGTCGCGCTGCATCTGATCGGCGAGATCGCGCGCGTATTCCATGCCGCCCGTCACCGGCGTGAGCACGATCTCCGCGCCGTACGCGGCCATGCTCTGGCGGCGCTCGATCGACAAATCTTCGGGCATGAGCAGGACCATCTTGTAGCCGCGCATCGCGGCGGCCATCGCGAGCGCGATGCCGGTGTTGCCGCTCGTCGCTTCGATCAGCGTGTCGCCCGGCTTGATGCGGCCGCGCTCTTCGGCTTTCCTGATCATCGACAGAGCCGGGCGATCCTTCACCGAGCCCGCCGGATTGTTGCCTTCGAGCTTGCCCAGCACGACGTTGTTGCGGCTGCGGATTTCATCGTCCACGACGCGGACGAGCTGCACGAGCGGTGTGTTGCCGATCGTGTCTTCGATAGTCATGTAAGCCATATGCGAAAGCGGTCGATCCCCGCGCACGACTGCTCTGCCGCGGAGATTTTGATATAGAGATTCGTCGATTGTAGCCCACCGGTTCTGTCGATGCCGTCGCACCCCTGACGCGCGGATGGATTGCCGCGCGAAGTCGAAAGCCGGATGCCAGTACACCGGCCTCGCGTGCGCGCGGTCCGCACACGCAAAAAGCCCCGCGGGGAGGCCGTCCGCGGGGAGCCCAAAAAATCGGAAGGCTGAAGGAGATCGGAGGCGCCCCGTGCACCGGGCGCGCCGTTGTGTCTTCCGCTATTTCTTCACGACGACCGGCTTGGCCGACGTGGACGCCGAAACCGGCGTCGCGACCGCCGAGTTCGCCGCGCCCGGCGGTGCGGCGTTACCCGGTGTTGCGAGCGCGGCCGTCTTCGGCGCGGCGCCGACGGTCAGCCCCTCCGCTTCGAGACGTTGAACCGTCTTGCCGCCCATGCCCTTCACGCGCGTGCTGAGATCGTTGGCGTCCTTGAATGGGCCGTGCGCCTGACGTTCATCGAGAATGGCTTTCGCCTTCGCCGGACCGATGCCCTTGACGCCGCGCAGCGCGTCGGCGTTCGCGGTGTTGACATCGACGGCCGCCCACGCGCTTTCGATGGAAAAGATGAGGGCGAGCGCGGCGATCGACGAGAGTGCTTGCTTGAACATGACTGAGTCTCCGTGAAGGACCGGCCGGCACCAGCGCCGACCGTGAGACCCAGTGTAGAGAGACTCGAAACGCGTTTATAGCTGGCCGAATAGCCAACGCACGTAGCGATCGACGCCTTCCTGAACGGTCAGAAACGACGCGTCGTAACCCGCCGCGCGCAGCCGCGACTGGTCCGCCTGGGTGAAGCATTGATACTTGCCGCGCAGTGCGTCGGGGAACGGAACGTACTCGATGAGCCCGCGCTGCACCAGTTCCGCGAGCGACAGCGACGCTTCGCCGTTGAGTGCGCGCAACGCGTTCACGACCGTCGACGCGATATCGTTGAAAGGCTGCGCGCGTCCGGTGCCGAGATTGAAGATGCCCGACTTCTCCGGATGATCGAAGAAAAACAGGTTCACCTTCACGACGTCTTCGACCGAGATGAAGTCGCGCGTCTGCTCGCCGGCCGCATAGCCGTTGTATTCGCCGAAGAGCTTGACCTTGCCTTCCGAGCGGAACTGGTTGAAGTTGTGGAACGCGACCGAGGCCATGCGGCCCTTGTGCGTCTCGCGCGGGCCGTACACGTTGAAGTAGCGGAAGCCGACGATCTGACTCTGCGCCTTCGGCAACGTCTGACGCACGATCTGATCGAAGAGAAACTTCGAGTAACCGTAGACATTGAGCGGCTTCTCGACTTCGCGCTCCTCGACGAAGCGGCTCGACCCGCCATAAGTCGCCGCCGACGACGCATACAGGAACTGCGCGCCTTGCGCGAGGCACGCGTCCATGACGTCGCGGCTGTAGCGGAAGTTGTTGTCCATCATGTAGCGGCCGTCGGTTTCCATCGTGTCCGAACAGGCGCCTTCATGGAACACCGCGCGCACGCGGCCGAAATCGCCACGCCTGAAGCGCTCGACGAACTCGGTTTTGTCGAGGTAATCGTCGATCTCGCAATCGACCAGATTCTTGAACTTGTCGGCGCGCGTGAGGTTGTCGACCGCGATCACGCGGTTCTCGCCGCGCTCGTTCAGCGCCTTGACGATATTGCTGCCGATGAATCCGGCAGCACCGGTAACGATGATGGTCATGGCGAAGTATGAGATAGGGTCAGGCGAAGAGTTCGTTGTAGTCGACGGTCGCCGTACCGAGCTTTCCTACGACGATGCCCGCCGCGCGGTTCGCATAGACGATCGAGTCGACGAGCGGCACGCCCGCGCCCAGCATGGTCGCGACCGTTGCGATGACGGTGTCGCCCGCACCGGAGACATCATACACTTCGCGTGCTTCGGCCGAGGTGTGCAGCACCTGGTTCTCGGTGAAGAGCGTCATGCCTTCCTCGGAGCGCGTGAGCAGAAGCGCGGAGAGGTCGAGTTCGGTGCGCAGCTTCGTCACGCGCTCCAGCAGGTCTTCTTCGGACTTCCATTGGCCGATCACTTCGCGCAGTTCCGCGCGGTTCGGCGTAATGAGCGTGGCGCCGCGATAGCGGTCCCAGTCATCGCCCTTCGGATCGACGAGCACCGGCTTACCCGCGCGCTTCGCGTCGGCGATCATCTGCGTGACGTGCGTGAGCCCGCCCTTCGCGTAATCCGACATGAGGATCACGTCGTGCTGCGGAAGAAGTTCCGCAAAGCGCGCGAGGCACGCGCGCAGCACTTCGTGATTCGGCGTGTTCTCGAAATCGACGCGCAACAGTTGCTGCTGGCGCGACAGCACGCGCAGCTTGATCGTCGTGAGCAGTTCGGGGTCGCGCTCGAGGTGCCCCGCGACCTTGCTTTCACCGAGCAGTTCGACGACGCGCTCCCCCGGCTCGTCATGACCGACCACGCAGAGCAAACCCGCCTGCGCGCCGAGCGCCGCCGCATTTCGGGCGACGTTCGCCGCGCCCCCGAGCCGGTCTTCCTTCCTCTGCACGTGCACGACGGGAACCGGCGCTTCGGGCGAGATGCGGTTGACGTCGCCGAACCAGTAACGGTCGAGCATCACGTCGCCGACCACCAGCACGCGCGCCGCTGAGATGCGCGCAAGCGGCACGACCGGAATGTCGGGGTTAGTTGCTGTCGCTGCGGTCGAGTTCGGCATGGGGACGTCCTATTGCAAAGTAGTCGATGCCCATTTCGGCCATCGCTTCCGGTTCATACAGATTGCGGCCGTCGAAGATCACCGGCGTCTTCAAGGCGCTCTTCAAGTGCCAGAAATCCGGGCTCTTGAATTCCTTCCATTCGGTCACGATGACGAGCGCGTCCGCGCCCGTCAGCGCATCCTGTTGCGTATTCACGAACTGCAGGCGCTTCAGGTCTTCGGGCCGATCCGCGAGATCGAGCGCGAACACGCGCCCTGCCTCCTCGCGGGCAACGGGATCATAGCCGCGCACGGTGGCCCCGCGTTGCAGCAGCGCCTCGATGATGCGCCGGCTCGACGCCTCGCGCATGTCGTCGGTATTGGGCTTGAATGCGAGGCCCCACACGGCGAACGTGCGCCCGCGCAGGTCTTCGCCCATGCGCTTCACGATCTTGTTGACGAGCACTTCCTTCTGGTCGTGATTCACCGCTTCGACCGCCTCGAGAATGCGCAGCGTGTGGCCGTTTTCGCGAGCCGTCTGCACGAGCGCCTGCACGTCCTTCGGGAAGCACGAGCCGCCATAACCGCAGCCCGCATACAGGAAGTGATAGCCGATGCGCGGGTCCGAGCCGATGCCGCGCCGCACCGATTCGATATCGGCGCCGACGGTGTCCGCGAGATTCGACAGATCGTTCATGAACGAGATGCGCGTCGCGAGCATCGCGTTGGCGGCGTATTTCGTGAACTCCGCCGAGCGCACGTCCATGTACAGCGTGCGCTCGTGATTGCGGTTGAACGGAGCGTAGAGGCGCTTCATTTTCTCGCGTGCGAGATTGCCCGCGTAGTCGTCGTCGATGCCGATCACGATGCGATCGGGACGCATGAAATCGTCGACCGCCGCGCCTTCCTTCAGGAACTCGGGATTCGACACGACCGAGAAGCGATGCTTGTCCGAGCCTTCGAGCCCGCGCGTCTTCAGCTCTTCGTCGACGACTTTCTTCACCTGCAGCGCCGTGCCGACCGGCACCGTCGATTTATCGACGATCACCTTGAAGCCGTTCGAATATTTGCCGATGTTGCGCGCCGCCGAGAGCACGTACTGCAGGTCGGCGGAGCCGTCTTCATCGGGCGGCGTGCCCACGGCAATGTACTGGATATCGCCGTGCTCGACGCTGGCTTTCACGTCGGTGGAAAACTGGATGCGGCCGGCCGCGCGCGTGCGCCTCAGCATTTCCTGAAGGCCCGGCTCGTGGATCGGCACGCCGCCATTGTTGAGAATGTCGATCTTGCGCGGATCGACGTCCACGCAAAACACGTCGTTGCCGATTTCGGCAAGACACGCGCCGGTCACAAGACCGACGTAACCCGTGCCGACGATGGTTACTTTCATACGCTTTCCGGTGGTTTTTGAAATGCCGGTGGCGGAAGCGGCGCACTCACGCGCCGCCTGCTGTCATGCGTGCAGCGCGCGTTCAGGCCGAGCTCGTGATCGGCTCGACGCGGCGCGGCGCGTACGTCTCCCAGCCGCTGCAGCCGGGGCATTGCCAATAGAATAGTCGCGCGCGGAAACCGCAAGTTTGACACGTATAACGCGGCAGGTTCTTGGTGCGCTGTTTCACGAGATTACGCATCAACTCGAGCTCGCCGCGCCGCGGCTCGTCGGCCGTCGCTTCCTGTGCTTCGAGCAGGCGCGTCATGCCCGCGAGATTCGGCGCGCTTTGCATCTGCTTGCGCGCGAGCGCGTGCGCGGCTTCGAGGCCACGCAGCTCCTGAACGTGCTTGTAGGCGACATCGAGCAAATCGTTCGACGGATAGCGGGTCGTGTAGTCGATCAGCAGGTCGACGCCCTCTTCCCTGCGCCCGAGCGCGCTGTAGGCCTTCATCAGCTTCTCGGCGACGAGCGGCAGATACGCTTCGTTCTGTTCCTCGACACGCTTCCAGTGCGCTATCGCGGCTTCGACGTTGCCTGCGGCCGCTTCGACATCGCCCGCCAGGATCGTCGCGCGCACGTTGTCCGGGTTGGATGCCAGCGCGAGCTTCAGTTCGGCGCGTGCGCCGTCGGGATTCTTGCGCTGCAAGGCTTCCTGCGCGAGTTCGCAATGAAAATGCGCGATCTCCATATGCAGCGACGGCGCACCCATCTTCTCGATCTGCTCGGCCGTCGTGATCGACTTGGGCCAGTCCTTTTCGATCTCGTAGATGGTCAAGAGCGCCCGCTGCGCGCCGAGGGAGTACTCGCCCGCGTTCAGCGACCGGAATGTTTCCTCCGCGCGATCGAGCAGGCCCGCCTTCAAAAAGTCCTGTCCGAGTTCATAAAGCGCGTGATCTCGTTCGGCCGCGGGCAGATCGGCGCGGCTCAGAAGGTTCTGGTGCACGCGGATTGCCCGGTCGGTTTCACCACGGCGACGGAACAGATTGCCGAGCGCGAAGTGCAGTTCGATCGTTTCGGGATCGAGCTTGGCGACCTCGATGAATGCGTCGATCGCCTTGTCGTGCTGTTCGTTCAGCAGAAAATTGAGACCGCGAAAATACGAGCGCGGCAAATTCGCATTCTCGGACAACAGCGTTTTCAAATCATAGCGGGACGCCATCCACCCCAGCGCGAATGCGACGGGAATGACGAGCAGCCACCAGAAGTCTAGATCCATGCGATTAGTCGTTGAATGTGAGGTGTCTGCTTTCGCGTCGCATCAGATGAGCGGCGGCATCGGCGGCTCTTCCTTGACCACCGGCGTTTCACGCGCGACGCGCAGTTCGCGCTTCAAGCGGCCGTTTTCCATGCGCAGACGCACCATCGCCGGCACCGCCGACACGAGCCCTGCCAACAATCCCACGACGAAAAACGCGAGGCCGATCAGAATCAGCGGTGCAGTCCAGGCGTAGCCTGCGAGGAAGTTCAGCGTCACGGACTGGGTATTGGCGAGCGCCAGCACCAGCAACAGCACGAATACCAGAACGCGGATCAGCCAGACGATGAATTTCATGTACGGTCTCGCAAGAGCGGTTGCACCAGTCGACTCGGCCTTTCCGGCCGGGCCTGCGCGGTCGAACACCCAGGTCAAAGTGACCGGTATTGTAATTGATGCGTCCGGGCGCCGGCGGTTGCCCGCTCGCCGTGCGGAGTTTAAGCAAACAATGCACCCGTTGCGTCACATCTGCGATAAAAATACGCCGCGGATAAAAAAAGCACCCCGAAGGGTGCTTTCCTGGTCGATTGCCTCGTGGCCGGACGCCGCGAACCGAAAATCCAGACGGATCATCAGTCAAGATGCGCGCCGATCAGAGATCGTCCGCATCGTCGTCATTCGACGCCTTCAGAGGCTCGCCTGCGCGGCCGTCCACGCGTTCGCGCAATTCCTTGCCCGGCTTGAAGTGAGGCACGAATTTCTCCGGTACCAGCACCTTCTCGCCCGATTTTGGATTGCGCCCGACACGAGACGGACGACGATTGAGCCCGAAGCTGCCGAAGCCGCGAATCTCGATGCGGTGACCGTTGGCCAGAGCCTCCGACATCGCATCGAGCATCGTCTTCACCGCGAAATCCGCATCCTTAAGGACAAGTTGCGGAAATCGCGACGCCAACTGGGCGACCAATTCCGATTTGGTCATACTGCAGCTGTGCCGTTAAGGGCTTAGCTGTTCTGGCCGTCGAGCTTGGCCTTGAGCAGCGCGCCGAGGTTGGTCGTACCGGTCGCGGCGGCGTTCGAGTCGCCCTGCAGGCTGCGCATGGCTTCCTGCTGTTCGGCCGAATCCTTCGCCTTGATCGACAGGTTGATGCCACGCGACTTGCGATCGATGTTGATGATCATCGCGTTGACCTTGTCGCCTTCCTTCAGCACGTTGCGCGCATCTTCCACGCGGTCTTGCGCGATTTCCGAAGCACGCAGGTAGCCTTCGACTTCGCCGGACAGCGTGATGACCGCACCCTTCGGATCGACCGACTTCACGATGCCATCGACGATTGCGCCCTTGTCGTTGATCGCGACAAAGTTGCTGAACGGGTCGCCTTCGAGTTGCTTGATGCCGAGCGAAATGCGTTCCTTCTCGACGTCGATGCCCAGAACCACGGCCTCGACTTCGTCGCCCTTCTTGTACTTGCGGACGGCTTCTTCGCCGGTTTCCGACCACGACAGATCCGACAGGTGAACCAGACCGTCGATGCCGCCAGGCAGACCGATGAACACGCCGAAGTCGGTGATCGACTTGATGGCGCCGCTGATCTTGTCGCCCTTCTTGAAGTTGCGGCTGAAGTCATCCCACGGATTCGGCTTGCACTGCTTCATGCCGAGCGAGATACGGCGGCGGTCTTCGTCGATTTCGAGAACCATGACTTCGACTTCGTCGCCCAGTTGGACAACCTTCGACGGCGCAACGTTCTTGTTGGTCCAGTCCATTTCCGACACGTGGACGAGGCCTTCGATGCCCGATTCCACTTCGACGAACGCGCCGTAGTCGGTGATGTTCGTGACCTTGCCGAACAGGCGCGTGCCCGACGGGTAACGGCGCGAGATGCCTTCCCACGGATCGTCGCCGAGCTGCTTGATGCCGAGCGAAACGCGGTTCTTCTCTTGGTCGAACTTGAGGATCTTGGCGGTGACTTCCTGGCCAACCGACAGAACTTCCGACGGATGACGCACGCGACGCCATGCGATGTCGGTGATGTGCAGCAGGCCGTCGATGCCGCCGAGGTCCACGAACGCGCCGTAGTCGGTGATGTTCTTGACCACGCCTTCGACGATCGCGCCTTCCTTCAGCGTCTCGAGCAGCTTCGCGCGCTCTTCGCCCTGCGTCGCTTCGATGACGGCGCGGCGCGACAGCACCACGTTGTTACGCTTGCGATCGAGCTTGATGACGCGGAATTCGAGCGTCTTGCCTTCGTACGGCGTCGTGTCCTTGACCGGACGCGTGTCGACGAGCGAACCCGGCAGGAACGCGCGGATGCCGTTGACCATCACGGTCATGCCGCCCTTGACCTTGCCGGTGATCGTGCCGGTCACGAGTTCGTTGTTGTCCAGCGCCTTTTCCAGCGACAGCCACGAAGCGAGACGCTTCGCCTTGTCGCGCGACAGGATGGTGTCGCCATAGCCGTTTTCCAGCGCGTCGATCGCGACGGAAACGAAGTCGCCCGCCTGCACTTCCACTTCACCCGCGTCGTTCAGGAATTCTTCGAGCGGAATATAGGCTTCGGACTTAAGACCAGCGTTCACGACCACGAAGTTGTGGTCGACACGCACGACTTCGGCGGAGATCACTTCGCCGGCGCGCATGTCCTGCTTGGTCAGCGACTCTTCGAACAGAGCCGCAAAGGATTCGGTATTCGGGGTGGAGGTTTGCAGGTCGGACATAAAAATCTGTATTTGCACAGCCTTTGCGCGATGGTCCCCAATGGACCGGTAAGACGCAACGCCGCACGGGGTTAAAGGGTTTAACACACGCTCCGTTTTCGAGGGAGCACCTTGCTTCACTACACAAACGCGTTACACGCGAACTTCGCTATACCAGCCGATGATCTGTTCGACCGCTTGATCGATCGACAAACCGGAGGTGTCCAGCGTCTTCGCATCCGCCGCCGGCTTGAGCGGCGCGGCGCTCCGGTTCATGTCCCGGTCGTCGCGTGCGCGCAAATCACGCAGCAAGTCATCCATATTAGCAGAAAAACCTTTTTGCATCAATTGCTTATAGCGCCGGGCCGCACGCGCCTCGGCGCTCGCGGTCAAAAATACCTTCAGCGTGGCGTCGGGAAAGATCACAGTGCCCATGTCGCGGCCGTCGGCGACGAGGCCGGGGCGCTTTCGAAAGGCGCGCTGACGCGCCACCAGCGCCTGACGCACTTCGGAATGAACGGCGATCGCGGAGGCGCGGTTGCCGACTTCTTCCTGCCGGATTTCGCTCGAGACGTCCACGCCGTCGAGTTGCGCGCAACCTTCGCGGAAGGTGATGTGGAGCGCTTCGATCAGCTTTGCAAGGCCGGGTGCGTCGTCTTTGGCCACCTCGTAGCGGATGCTCGCGAGCGCCGCGAGCCGGTAGAGCGCGCCGCTGTCGAGCAGGTGAAAGCCGAGCGTCGCCGCGACGATCGCCGCGACCGTGCCCTTGCCCGAAGCGGTCGGCCCGTCGATGGTGATCACTGGAGTGGGGTCGAATGGACGGGTCGGTTTCATCGAGTCTGGCCGGTCTGGCCCGTTATTACGGTCATTGAAGTCGAAGTCATCGCGTTTCACGGTACAGCGCTCCGGTTACGCTTTCACGAGCGTCGAAAAACGCTCGAAGTAGTCCGGAAAGGTCTTGTTCACGCATTTCGGCTCGTTGATGCGCACCGGCACGCTGCCGAGACTGACGAGCGAGAAGCACATCGCCATGCGGTGATCGTCGTAGGTGTCGATCGCCGCGTTCGGCGTGAGCGTCGCCGGCGGCGCGACGACGAGAAAATCCGCGCCCTCTTCCACCGTCGCGCCGACCTTGCGCAGTTCGGCCGCCATCGCGGCGATGCGGTCGGTTTCCTTCACGCGCCAGCTCGCGATATTGCGCAGCGTCGTCGTGCCGCTCGCGAAGAGCGCGGCCACGGCGATGGTCATCGCGGCGTCCGGAATCAGATTGAAATCCATGTCGATGGGCGCGAGCTTGCCATCATCCGATTCGACGCCGCGCACTTCGATCCAGTCTTCGCCCATCATCACGTTCGCGCCCATGCGATTGAGCGCGTCCGCGAAACCGACATCGCCCTGGATGCTCGAACGCCCGACGCCTTCCACGCGCACCGGCCCGTGGCCGATCGCGCCCGCGGCCAGGAAATACGACGCGGACGACGCGTCGCCCTCCACCATGATCGCGCCCGGAGACTTGTAGCCCGCGCCCGCGGGGATCGTGAAGCGCGACCAGCCCTCGCGCTCGACGGTCACGCCGAAGCGCTCCATCAAACGGATCGTGATGTCGATGTACGGCTTCGAGATAAGTTCGCCCTCGATCTCGACTACAACGGGCCCGCTACGGCCGACGACAACCGGCAGGCTCATCAAGAGCGCGGTGAGGAACTGGCTCGACACGTCGCCACGCACGCGGATCGGTTTGTCGATCGCGATCTTCGCAGCGTGGATTCGCAGCGGCGGAAAGCCGTCGTTCAGTTCGTAATCGATCGCAGCGCCGATCTGACGCAGCCCGTCGACGAGATCGCCGATCGGCCGCTCGTGCATGCGCGGCACGCCGTGCACGCGATATTCGCCGCCGTTCACTGCGAGCGCCGCGGTCAGCGGCCGCACCGCCGTGCCCGCGTTGCCGAGAAAGAGCTCCGCCGACTTCGACGGAAACGCGCCGCCCGTCCCGCCGACGATCACGCGCTCGCCATCCTCATGCACAGCGACGCCGAGGGTGTTGAGCGCGGCGAGCATGACGCGCGTGTCGTCGGAATCGAGCAGATTCGTGATGGACGTTTCGCCGCTCGCGAGCGCCGCGAGCAGCAGCACGCGGTTCGAAATGCTCTTCGAGCCGGGCAGCCGCACGGTGCCGGACGCGCGGGAGAAAGGTCCGAGATCGAGATGTTCCATAGTGTTTCCTTGGGTCGCAGCTTATTTCGCGGCGATGTCGTTCGATGGCTTGATGCCGCCGCGTTCCTGCCATTCCTTGCGCGCCACGCGCGAACGCGCGAACGCGGCTTCGAGCGCCGCGCCATCCGATGCGTCGATCGCCGCGCGAAACCGTGCGAGCACGGCCGTGTAATCGTCGAGTTCCGCCAGCAGCGCGGCGCGGTTCGCGAGACAGATGTCGCGCCACATTTCCGGGCTCGAAGCCGCAATGCGCGTGAAATCGCGGAAACCGCCCGCGGCGAACGAGAATTTCAGATCGGCGTCGGGCGTATCGAGAATCTGATCGACGAGGGCGAACGACAGCACATGCGGCAGATGACTCACCGACGCGAACACGCGATCGTGCTGCGCCTCGCTCATCTGACGCACGCACGCGCCGGTCGCGCGCCACATCGACGCGATGCGCTCGACGTCGTCCGCCGCGTTGTCGGGCAACGGGCACAGCACGACATTGCGATCGACGTACAGGTCCGGCAACGCGGCATCGACGCCGCTCGACTCGCGCCCGGCGATCGGATGCCCCGGCACGAACTGCGCGAGGCGCTCACCCAAGGCGCGGCGCGCCGAAGCGACGACATCCGTCTTCGTGCTCCCTGCATCGGTGACGATGGTCCGCGCGTCGAGAAAAGGCGCAATGCGCGCGAGCAGCGGCTCGGTCTGCGCGACAGGCGCGGCCAGCAGCACGACGTCGGCGCCCTGTAGCGCGCAGGCGAGCGCGGCGTCGTCCTCGAGCGCGGCGGCTTCGTCGATTACGCCGAGTTCGAGCGCCCGCCCGACCGATGCAGCCGAACGCCCGACGCCGACGATACGACCCGCGAGCCCCGCGCGTTCACGCAACGCGCGCGCAAGCGATCCGCCGATCAGGCCGACGCCGAAGATAACCAGTTTGTTGAAAGAGAACGCAGCCACGGGACATCGATAAGAGCGCGTCGTCCGACGCAAGGTGAAACGAACCGCCGCGACCGATCGCAGCGGCGACGAGCCAATCAGCGCGCCCGCGGATACGAGCCGAGAATTTTCAGGAACGCAGACTTGCGCCCCAGCTCCGCCAGCGCGGCGGCCACTGCGGCATCGTCGCGATGGCCTTCGATGTCGATATAAAAGTAGTACTCCCACGCGCCGGAGCGCGCCGGGCGCGACTCGAAGCGCGTCATCGAGACACCGTGCTTTGCGAGCGGCTCCAGCAGCTTGAACATGGCGCCGGACTCGTTCTCCACCGTGACGATGAGCGACGTCTGATCGTGGCCGCTCGAATCCGTCGGCTGCTTGCCGATGATCACGAAACGCGTGCGGTTATGCGGGTCGTCCTGAATCATCGAGAACACGACGCCGAGACCGTAGTGCGTCGCGGCGCGATCGCCGGCGATGGCCGCGACCGTCGGATCCTCGACCGCCATGCGCGCAGCTTCCGCATTGCTCGACACGGCCTGCCGCTCCAGCTGCGGCACGTTTGCGCTCAACCAGCGCTGACACTGCGCGAGCGCCTGCGGATGCGCGCACACGCGCTTCGCGCCATCGAGCGTGCCGGACGCCGTCAACAAATTGTGATGGATCGGTAACGCGAGCTCGCCACTGATCAGGAGCGACGTCTGCAGCAGCAGATCCAGCGTGCGCGACACCGCGCCTTCCGCTGAATTCTCGACTGGCACGACGCCGTACTGCGCCGCGCCCGCTTCGACGGCGCGAAACACCTCGTCGATCGACGGGCATGGCACGCCATGAATCGAATGCCCGAAGTATTCGAACATCGCCTGTTCGCTGTACGTGCCGACGGGCCCGAGAAACGCGGCGCTGATGGTTTGTTCGAGCGCGCGGCTCGCGGCCATGATCTCGCGCCAGATCGACGCGATGTGTTCATCGGCGAGCGGGCCGTCGCTCATTTCCTGCAGTCGCGCGATGACCTGCGTCTCGCGCTCCGGGCGAAACACGGGCGCATTGAAATGCTTTTTCACCTCGCCGACTTCCAGCGCGACGGATGCGCGCTGGTTCAACAGCGCAATGAGCTGCGCGTCGAGCACATCGATGCGCTCGCGCAGCGGTTTGAGTCTTGAATTGAGATCGTCGTCCATGCGGTGCTTGAGCTTGTGCGGTTAAGTGAGCGTCGTCGCTATTAAGCGCCCGTGCGCTCGAATTCCTTCATGTAATCGACGAGAGCGTTGACTCCCTCGATCGGCACCGCGTTGTAGATCGATGCCCGCATGCCGCCGACGGACTTGTGGCCCTTCAGTTGCAACAGCCCGCGCGCCTTCGCGCCGGCCAGGAAATCGGTATTGCGCGATTCGTCGGCGAGGAAGAACGGCACGTTCATGCGCGAACGGTTCTGGCGCTCGACCTTGTTGACGTAGAAATCGCTGGAATCGATGGTGTCGTACAGCAGCTTCGCCTTTTCGACGTTGCGCGCCTCGATCGCTTGCAGGCCGCCCTGCTTCTTCAGCCACTTGAAGACGAGGCCCGCGATGTAGATCGCGTAGGTCGGCGGCGTGTTGTACATCGAGTTGTTTTCCGCGACGATCTTCCACTCGAAAGCCGACGGACAGATGGGCAGCGCGCGATCGAGCAAATCCTCGCGCACGATCACGACGGTTACGCCCGCCATGCCGATGTTCTTTTGCGCGCCGCCGAAGAGCACGCCGTACTTCGCGATGTCCATCGGGCGCGACAGGATATGGGAGGAGGCATCGGCGACGAGGGGAATGTCGCCGAGATCGGGAATCTCGAAGGCTTCGACGCCGTCGATGGTTTCGTTCGAGCACAGATGCACGTACGCCGGATCGTCCGACAGCTTCCATTCGGAGAAGGCCGGAACGCGCGTGAAGCCTTGTTCCGTCTTGCCGCTGGCCGCCAGATGCGGCGTGCCGTATTTCTGCGCTTCCTTGAAGGATTTCGTCGACCAGGATCCGGTCACGACGAAGTCGGCGGTCTGCTTTCTGCCGAGCAGGTTCATCGGCACGATCGCGTTTTCGCCGATGCCGCCGCCCTGCAGAAAAAGGATCCGATGCGACGCAGGCACCTTCAGCAGATCGCGCAGGTCGGTGAGCGCAGCTTCGTGGATCGACATGAATTCCGCGCCGCGGTGGCTCATTTCCATCACGCTCATGCCGCTGCCTTGCCAGTCGAGCATTTCATCGGCTGCTTGCCTCAGAACTTCTTCTGGCATGGCGGCGGGGCCGGCGGAGAAATTGAACACGCGCATCTGGAGATCCCGGAATTCCGATTTGACAGACGCGAATGAAGGCGGATCGAACGACGACCGCGTCATCACGTCCAAAAAAGAAATGGCTGCTTGCGCTTCTTGCGCAAACAGCCATTATCGCACTGTCCTGAAAACCCGCCAATGAAGAGGACGGCAAGCGCCGTCCAGCGGATTTCCGTCAGGCCGGCGCCGGGCTTACTTGGCGCTCGGCTTGACGCTTGCCACTTCCTGATCGGCTTGCGTGCGCGTTGCCTTGATGGCTTGCGGCATGTACTTCTGCATCAGGCCGTTCACGACGTCGCGGCCAACCTGGTCCTGAACCTGGATGAATTTGCGGCCGGTCGGGCTCTTGTAGAAGTTGGTCAGATCCTTGATCTCGTCGGTCGAGTAGTACTTCGCGTATGCGTCGTACTGAGCCTGCATCGCGTCCTTGCGGAATGCGTCGGTTGCGAAGACCTGGCCAGCGGAATCGACCAGCTTCGGCACTGCATTCTTTTGGAGCGACGGAACGGCGGCTTGCTTCTGCTTGTCGTTCAGCGTCTTGTTCTCCGACAGCGCGTCCGAGAGGATCGCCGGCACGAGTTGCTTCGATTGCATCTGCGCGCTGTTACCGATCGCACCGACCAGCTTCTGCGCATCGATCGCGTCGAGCAGGTCCTTGATCGCGGCTTGCTTGGCCGGATCAACCGGTGCTGCTGCGGCCGCCGGTGCGGCCGACTGTGCGGGCGCCTGGTTCTGAAGCGACTGAGCCATCGCGAAAGTCGGCACGAAAGCGGCCAGCAACATCCACTGCTTGAAACGTCCTTGCATCATTACTCCCTGTAAAAAATATCCAGTTCAGCACTGGCGACGAGCTTGCCCGTTTTCCGACGCCGGCCTCGCCTGACGCCGGCAACGAACTCACGTCGCGCAGCTTAACTAATCCGAGCTTTCAAAAGCGATAACGAGAGGCCCGCGACACAAAAAATATCAGGCGCTTTCTCCGCCTTCACCATTCTCTGGGTCACCGGGCTTGGCCGCCGTGTCATCCGAACCGGCGTCTGCTTCGAGTTCAGCCTCGGCTTCCGCCTCGGCGATATGCTGCAGTCCCGACAACTTGGTTCCCTCGTCAAGGCTGATGAGTGTAACACCTTGAGTTGCACGCCCCATTTCGCGGATTTCGGAGACACGCGTGCGAATGAGCACGCCCGAGGTCGTGATCAGCATGATCTCGCTCTCCGGTTCGACGAGCGTCGCCGCGACGACCCGGCCGTTGCGCTCCGACGTCTGGATCGCGATCATACCCTTCGTGCCGCGACCGTGACGCGTGTACTCATTGATCGGCGTGCGCTTGCCGTAACCGTTCTCGGTCGCCGTGAGCACCGACTGGTTTTCGCCGCCCGCGACCAGCATCGCGATAACCTGCTGCCCGTCTTCCAGTTGCATGCCGCGCACGCCGCGCGCCTCGCGACCCATCGCGCGGACGTCGTTTTCGTCGAAACGCACGGCCTTGCCCGCGTCCGAGAACAGCATCACGTCATGCTCGCCGTCGGTGATCGCAGCGCCGATGAGATAGTCGCCATCGTCCAGACCGACCGCGATGATGCCCTTCTTCATCGGACGGCTGAATGCTTCGAGCGGTGTCTTCTTGACGGTGCCGAGCGCGGTCGTCATGAACACATACTTGTCCGCGGAGAACTCCTTGATCGGCAGCACGACGTTGATCTTCTCGCCGTCCTGCAGCGGGAACATGTTGACGATCGGGCGGCCGCGCGAGTTGCGCGAGCCCTGCGGCACTTCGTACACCTTGATCCAGTACACGCGGCCGCGGTTCGAGAAGCACAGCATGTGGTCGTGCGTGTTCGCGATGAAGAGCGTGTCAATCCAGTCGTCTTCCTTCATCTGCGTCGCCTGCTTGCCGCGCCCGCCGCGCTTCTGCGCGCGGTATTCGGAAAGCGGCTGCGACTTCACGTAGCCCGAGTGCGACATGGTCACAACCATGTCCGTCGGCGTGATCAGGTCTTCGGTGTTGAGCTCCGTCGCGTTCAGTTCGATGCGTGAACGGCGCTCGTCGCCGAACTCGGCGCGCACCTGGCCCAGTTCATCGACGATGATCTGACGGATACGCTCAGGCCGCGCGAGGATGTCGAGCAGGTCGGCGATCTGCGCCATCACGTCGCGATACTCGCCGACGATCTTGTCCTGCTCGAGCCCGGTCAGGCGCTGCAGGCGCATCTGCAGAATTTCCTGCGCCTGGACGTCCGACAATCTATATAGACCGTCTTCCTGGAGACCGTACGCCGGATTCAGCCCTTCGGGACGATAGGCCACGCGGCCGCCCGTAGCCTCGGTCTCGGTGCGCGTCAGCATTTCGCGCACGAGCGAGGAATCCCACGGACGCGCCATCAGTTCCTGTTTCGCGATCGGCGGCGTCGGTGCGGCCTTGATGATCGCGATGAATTCGTCGATGTTCGCGAGCGCGACGGCGAGACCTTCGAGCACGTGCCCGCGATCGCGCGCCTTGCGCAGTTCATATACAGTGCGCCGCGTCAGCACTTCCCGTCGATGCGACAGGAAGCATTCGAGCATTTCCTTCAGATTCAGCAGCTTGGGCTGGCCGTCGACGAGCGCGACCAGATTCATGCCGAAGGTGTCCTGAAGCTGCGTCTGCTTGTACAGGTTGTTCAGAATGACTTCCGGCACTTCCCCGCGCTTCAGTTCGATCACGACGCGCATGCCGCTCTTGTCGGATTCGTCGCGGATGTCGGAAATACCTTCCAGCTTCTTCTCGTTGACGAGTTCGGCGATGCGCTCGAGCAGCGTGCGCTTGTTCACCTGATATGGAATCTCGTCGACGATGATCGCCATGCGCTGGCCGCGGTCGATCTCTTCGAAGTGCGTGGCCGCGCGCATCACGACGCGTCCGCGCCCCGTGCGGTACCCATCACGCACACCCGCTACGCCGTAGATGATGCCGGCCGTCGGGAAATCCGGTGCCGGCACGATCTCGATCAGCTCGTCGACGGTGGCTTCGGGCGTGTTCAGCAAATGCAGACAGGCGTCGACGATTTCACGCAGGTTGTGCGGCGGAATGTTCGTCGCCATGCCCACGGCGATGCCGGCCGAGCCATTGATCAGCAGATTGGGGATGCGGGCCGGAAGAACGAGCGGCTCGTTCTCGCTGCCGTCGTAGTTCGGACCGAAGTCGACGGTTTCCTTGTCGATGTCGGCCAGCAGTTCGTGGCCGATCTTCGCCATGCGAATTTCGGTGTAGCGCATCGCCGCGGCATTGTCGCCGTCGACCGAACCGAAGTTGCCCTGGCCGTCGACCAGCATGTAGCGCAGCGAAAACGGCTGCGCCATCCGAACGATCGTCTCGTAGACGGACGCGTCGCCGTGAGGATGGTATTTACCGATGACGTCGCCGACAATACGCGCCGATTTCTTATACGCGCGGTTCCAGTCGTTGTTCAGCTCGTGCATCGAGTAGAGCGCCCGACGATGCACCGGCTTCAAGCCATCGCGGACATCGGGAAGCGCGCGCCCGACGATCACGCTCATCGCGTAATCGAGATACGAACGGCGCATTTCCTCCTCGAGGGAGATTGGCAGAGTCTCTTTGGCGAATTGATCCATTATCCGTGTCTTGAACTTTGCAGCGGCGACACGGCAGCGCGCGCGGTGATCTCGCGGACTCGCCCGCCGGCCGCGCGACATGCGCCGGCGTAGCGCGTAGCCGACGTACGCTGCGCGCTGCGTATGCAGCGCATGCCTTTGTATGCGTGCGAACGCAGCGCATCAGGAGATTCTACCATGCGCGACATTTGCCCCCGGACGCCTGCTGTATACATACAGTGTGTATCGGGTCCGAAACTGGCATGCGCGTCGACACTTCGCAATGCGCAATGCTGTACCAATTACTTACAAAAACTGGGGAACGAATTCCGTCTGTTCGTCCCGCAGGCGGGCTATCATGCCGCCTCGCCGTTCTGCCAGACGCATAAACACGCACGATAAAAATCCGCAGGAAAACGCTCTCGGGCACGCGATATGCGCACGTTTCGCGCTTTCTCCGACCCCGACCGCCTCCTGTCCCCTTCTTGTTGCGCATGCACCACATAAGGTTGCGAGCGTAGCGCGTGCGGGGATATTTTTATCGTTGCAAGGGAACGATATGGCAAAATGCCAACGCACAAACTTAGACATTGCTCGAAGTCTATACAACGCGTTTTGTTCCGTAGGGAATGTTATACTTCGAGCAATGTATGACTTGTCTTCGTCTACAGGCTCGCAGTAAACCTGCGGTAATCTCAATTTCGAGAGGAGAAATATGAATAAACTTTCAAAGCTCGCGTTCATTGCAGCTACCGCAGTTATGGCTGCATCGGCCTCGGCACAGTCGGTGCCGGCCTCGCGACAAGCCGTGAACGACAACTGGGTGAACGGTACGGGCGAGTATGTGTGGATGAACGGCACGAACGAACTGTGCTGGCGCGACGCATTCTGGACCCCGGCTACGGCAAACGCAAAGTGCGATGGCGCACTGGTCGCGCAAGCACCGACGCCGCCGGCACCCGTCGCTCCGCCGCCCCCGGTCATCCAGAGCCAAAAGGTTACCTATCAGGCTGACGCTCTGTTCGACTTCGACAAGGCAGTCCTGAAGCCGGCCGGTAAGGAAAAGCTGGACGATCTCGCATCGAAGATCGGCGCGCTGAACCTCGAAGTCGTGGTTGCAACGGGTTACACCGACCGTATTGGTTCGGACAAGTACAACGATCGTCTGTCGCTGCGCCGTGCGCAAGCTGTGAAGGCTTACCTGGTCAGCAAGGGCATCGAAGCCAACCGCATCTACACGGAAGGCAAGGGCAAGCGCGACCCGGTCACGAAGGGTAGCTGCCAACAGAAGAACCGCAAGCAACTCATCGCCTGCCTCGCACCGGATCGTCGCGTGGAAGTCGAAGTTGTCGGCACGACGCGTCAGCCGCAGCAGTAATCGCGAGCCGGATTGCCGCAGATCGAACCCCCGCCTCGGCGGGGGTTTTTTTATGCCCGAAGCTTTTTGGGCATTGGCTTAATCAGCCGCGCAATTCAGGTAGGCTTCATCCATCCAGCTTTTTGCCCGCCCATTGCGGCGCCTATATACTCGGTCCTAATCGATTCACGACTCAATCAAGGCCCTTCCGAACATGACCAATGTCGATCCCCACGAACTTCAGAAATTCAGCGAGCTCGCGCATCGCTGGTGGGACCCGAACGCCGAGTTCAAGCCGCTGCATGAACTGAACCCGGTACGGCTCGACTGGATCGATGCGCATGCGCATCTGATGGGCAAGCGTGTGCTCGATATCGGCTGCGGCGGCGGCATTCTGTCCGAGTCGATGGCCACGCGCGGCGCAACTGTGAAAGGCATCGATTTGTCGGCGAGCGCACTTGGCGTCGCCGATCTGCATAGCCTCGAAAGCGGTGTCGAAGTCGCGTATGAAGAGATCTCGGCGGAAGCCCTCGCCGCGCGCGAGCCCGGTTCATACGATGTCGTGACTTGCATGGAGATGCTCGAGCACGTGCCGAATCCCGCGGGCACCGTCGCCGCTTGCGCTGCGCTCGTGAAGCCGGGTGGCTGGGTGTTCTTCTCCACGCTGAATCGCAACGCGAAGGCTTATTTGTTCGCCGTAATCGGTGCGGAATACATCGCGCGCATGCTGCCGCGCGGCACACACGATTACGCGCGCTTCATCAAGCCGTCCGAGCTGGCCACGTTCGCGCGTGCGGCCTCGCTTTTGACGGTCGACATCAAGGGCATCACGTATCGGCCGATCTCCAAGCATTTCGGTCTGTCAAACGACACGAGCATCAACTATATGATGGCTTGCCGCCGCGAAGCCTGACGCCATGATCAACGACGATCCCTTGTCCACGGGCACCATCGATACCAAGCCCCTGCCGGAAGACACGACTCCCCTGCCTCAGCGCCTCACCGAGGGCGACGGTCTCGCGTTGTGCCAGGCCGTGCTGTTCGACCTCGACGGCACCATCGCCGACACCGCGCCTGATCTGGTCGCCGCGGTGAACAAGATGCGGCACGACCGCGGCCTCGAGATGCGGCCGCTCGAAATGCTGCGGCCCTATGCGTCGGCGGGCGCGCGCGGACTGCTCGGCGGCGCCTTCGAGATCGGCCCGGAACATCACGAATTTGCCGCGATGCGCGAGGAATTCCTCGCGAACTACGAGGCCGATCTGTGCATCGAAACGACGCTCTTTCCGGGCATCGCGGAGATACTCGATCAACTGGATGCACGCGGCGTGCGCTGGGGCATCGTCACGAACAAGGTGACGCGGCTCGCCGCGCCGCTCATCGGCCTGCTGGGACTCGACACGCGAGCCGGCTGCCTCGTCTGCGGCGACACCACGCCGCATTCGAAGCCGCACCCCGCGCCGCTCCTGCACGCCGCGGAATTGCTGGATGTCGCGCCGGAGCGCATCGTCTATGTCGGAGACGATCTGCGCGACGTGCAGGCCGGGTTTGCCGCAGGCATGATCACCGTGGCGGCCGCATACGGCTATTGCGGCGACGACATTCCGCCGCACCGCTGGCACGCCAATCACGTGGTCGATTCGCCGGAAGAACTTCAGCACTTGTTGCGCGACATCGCGTGAGTTGCGAGGCGAACGGCTTGAAAATCGCGCCGTTCGCCTCATTTGGCTTTTCGTGGGATAATCTTCCCTACGCTTTGGGGGCGACCTGGTTTCGACAGGGGTTGTGAAGCGGTCAGGGCATACCGAGGACCCGTCACCTCGTTAATCAATGGGAAAATCGTAACTGCAAACGACGATACGTTCGCACTGGCAGCCTAAGGGCCGCCGTCCTCTCACTAATTCACTGACGGGTTAGGGTAGCAATACCACGAGAGGTCATATACGTCAGATAAGCCTTTGCGGCGTCACGACGCCAAGGTCGAAAACTTAGTGAATCGCTGTAACGAAGCGTGTTCGTCCGCGTCGTTCCGGTTAAATCAAAAGACAGAACTAAGTATGTAGAACTGTTCGTAGAGCGCTTCTGGACGCGGGTTCGATTCCCGCCGCCTCCACCAGAACACCCGGTAAAAACCCGCGACTGCGCAAGCATCGCGGGTTTTTTCTTTGGCCCACGAGAGGCAAAAAAAACCCCGCACGAGGCGGGGCAAACATCCTTGAGAGACGTAGCAAGGACAGAGACAACCTTCGCTACGCCAGAGAGAATAAGCCGCGACACGCATCGACCAAATCAGACCGGTCCGAATACTGTTGCCTTGTGTCAATTATCAACCGATCCCTCACGTGTTCTACGGCGACTCCAACCGCGATGCAGCAGGCCGACACCCCTGGACCCCGCTTTCAGAAGAGCAGTTAGTTCGAGCCGTCTTTCGGACACTTCAGATTGCAGCCGTTGGGATCGCCCTCGTCGCCCCGGCGGCGCATCGCCGATTTCCCCTTTTGATACTTATCCGAAGGCTCTGAGGCCGCGAACTGCATCTGCGGATGCTCATTGAAGCGGAACTGGTCTTGCAGGACGCCGCCCGGCAGGCCCGGCGAATTCTGGGCAAAGGCGACAGGAACCAGATACGCCGCGCCAGCGATCAGCGCGGCGGAGGAACAGGCGAGCAACGAAAGTTTCATGGCGGTATATCGCGCGAAGAGATTACGCGCAGAGCAGAGAAGTCGACAGCAAAGCGTTAGGTTATCCCAATTCGCCCCCGACGGCAGTTTTACGCCCGCCCCGCTCTCTTACCGCGCGTTTCCGAAATTCCTCACGCGCCCACTTCAGCCGCGCAAGCCGTCGTCGATATCGACGAGCAAGCCGCAGTGGGCCGGATCGTACCCTTCCAGATGAGCGACGCTGTCCGTGAAGCCCGCGCTGCGCAAGATGCGCAACACAGAAGCAAGCCGCGCCTCGTCGAGCCGCGCGCGTTCGCACGCGAAGAAGTAGTCCTCGTCGATGATCGGTATGAAATCGAGTGCGAAATGCTGCGCCGCGGGCTGCACGCCGAAGCCCAGGTCGGCCATGCCACTGGCGACGAATGCGGCGATCGCCGAATGCGTGAGTTCAGTCGTCGCGTATCCATTGATCTGGTCCGGATCGACACCCACGCGACGCAACGACAAATCGAGCAGCATGCGCGTGCCCGAGCCTGGCTGACGATTGACGAAGCGCACGTCGCTGCGCGCGAGATCACGCAAGCCGCAAATACCCTTCGGATTGCCTTTGGGCAGAAAAAGGCCCTGCGTGCGACGCGTGAGCCGGATCAACTGATGCTTGTTGCGGTCCAGAAACGGCCGGTAAATCTCCGCGCAAGTCGAGCGAAACTCGCCGATCGGCAAGTGAAACCCCGCCAGTTCGCACTCGCCGCGTGCGAGCGCGCTCACCGCTTCGGCGCTCTCCCGATACTTGATGTCGACCGGCACGCGCTGATCGCCGAGCGCGCGCACGAGCGTCGCGACTGCATAACCGTGCGACGCGTGAATCCGCACCTGCGTGATGCCGCCCGCGAGACGCCGGTTCAGTTCCACGGCGACATCGTTCGCCACCGCCTGCAGAGGCGCTTCGAGCCGTTCGCCGCACACACGTTGCGCGCGCAGAACCGATTCGCCCAGTTCAGAAAGCACCGAGCCCCGCCCGCGCGATTTCGTGATCAGCGCGCCGCCGAGACGTGCTTCGATTTCGCGCAACAAACCCCACGCGTGCCGATAGGACAAACCCTTAGCGCTCGCGGCGTTCGCGATACTGCCCGTCTGCGCGACGAGTTGTAAAAGCGGCACAACCGCGCTGAGACTGGTTTCCCGGCCATCGGCATCCCGCAGGACCAGTTCGGCGCGGCATTCGACGTCCACCATATGCAATCCTCCATCCTATTGCCAAGATATATCACGGCGCCTATTGTTCTTATTCAGGCTCGGCACCCGTAATTATATCGACGCAAATATGTACCGACAAAACATATGCCGAGTGTTGGAGGAGCCCCATGACACATCCGCAGCTATCCGCCGCTGCATCCGCTGAACTCGTGCGTCGCCACGCGGTACAAGACGCGACGTTGATGACCATTCTTCACGCCATCCAGGACGAGGTCGGCTATGTGCCTGACACGGCCATCGCGCCGCTCGCGCAGGCGCTTTCGCTGTCACGTGCGGAAGTGCACGGTGTGATCACCTACTACCATCACTTCCGCTCCGCCCCGCCGGCGCGCGTGACCGTGCAGCTTTGCCGCGCGGAAGCGTGCCGCAGCATGGGCACGGAAGCGTTGAAGGACCATATCGAAGGGCACACGGGTTGCCGCTTCGACAGCGGTCATGCCGAAGACACCGAGCTGGAATCCGTGTTTTGTCTCGGTCAATGCGCGCTCTCTCCGTCGATGATGATCAACGGCGAATTGCACGCGCGCGTGACCCCGGCGAAGTTCGACCGCCTGTACGCCGCGGCGCAAACGAAGGTGGCGGAGGTGACGGCATGACGCGCATTTACGTTCCCATCGATTCCGCTGCGCTCGCGCTCGGCGCGGACGCCGTCGCTCGGGCCATCGAAGGCGAAGCACAGAAACGCGGCGTGGACGTGCAACTCGTGCGCAACGGTTCGCGCGGGCTCTTCTATCTCGAACCGCTCGTCGAAGTCGAGACGGCGGAGGGGCGCATCGGCTATTCGAATGTCGAAGCCGACGATGTCGCCGCGCTCTTCGATGCCGGTTTTCACGAGGGCAAGGCGCACGACAAGAACGTCGGCATCGTGGATGAGATTCCTTATCTCAAGAACCAGCAGCGCCTGACGTTCGCGCGCATCGGCATCACGGACCCGCTGTCGATCGACGATTACACCGCGCTCGGCGGCCTTCAGGGATTACGCCAGGTGCTCGACATGAACGGCGACGCAGTCTGTGAAGCGCTGCTCGATTCCGGCCTGCGTGGACGCGGCGGCGCGGCATTCCCCGCGGGCATCAAGTGGAAGACGGTGCGCGCGGCGCACGCCGATCAGAAGTACATCGTCTGCAATGCGGACGAAGGCGATTCCGGCACCTTCTCCGACCGTCTCGTCATGGAAAGCGATCCGTACATGCTGATCGAAGGCATGATCATCGCGGGCGTGGCGGTGGGCGCGACCAAGGGCTACATCTACGTGCGCAGCGAGTATCCGCATTCGATCGCCACGCTGAACCGCGCGATCGACAAGGCACGCGATGCCGGCTGGCTCGGCGCGAGCGTGCTCGGCACGTCGCATGCGTTCGAGTTGTATGTGGCGAAGGGCGCGGGCGCGTATGTGTGCGGCGAGGAAACCGCGCTGCTCGAATCGCTCGAAGGCAAGCGCGGCATCGTGCGCGCGAAACCGCCTGTGCCGGCGCTCACCGGACTGTACGGGAAACCCACGGTCATCAACAACGTCATCACGCTCGCGACCGTACCGATCATCTTCGCGAAGGGCGCGGCCTTCTATCGCGACTTCGGCATGGGCCGCTCACGCGGCACGCTGCCCTTCCAGATCGCGGGCAATGTGAAGCAAGGCGGACTCGTCGAACTGGCATTCGGCGTGACGCTGCGCGAACTGCTCTACACCTACGGCGGCGGCACCGCGAGCGGCCGTCCGGCGCGCGCGGTGCAAGTGGGCGGGCCGCTCGGCACTTATCTGCCGGAAAGCCAGTGGGACATTCCGCTCGACTACGAGGAATACGCGAAGGTCGGCGCGGTGGTCGGTCACGGCGGGCTCGTGGTTCACGACGACACCTCGAACCTCGCCGAACTCGCGCAATACGCGATGCACTTCTGCGCGCTCGAATCGTGCGGCAAGTGCACGCCCTGCCGCATCGGCTCGACGCGCGGCGAGGAAGTCATCGCGAAGATCCGTGAAGGCGATACATCGGTGAAGCAGATCACGCTGTTGCGCCAGCTGTGCGACACGATGGTGTCGGGCTCGCTCTGCGCGATGGGCGGCATGACGCCGTTCCCGGTGATGTCCGCGCTCGATCACTTCCCCGAGGACTTCGGGCTGCCCCGCACGCCCGCACAGAAAGCGGCATAGAACAAGGAGACGACAATGTCCAACACCATCAACGGCTGCGGCTCCGGCAACTGCGCGTGCAAGAGCGCGGCGTCCGTGCAGCGCCGCGATCCGCTCGATGAAACCGACTACGGCACGCCGCTGCGTCACGCCGATATCGACGTGACGCTCGAAATCGACGGTGAATCCGTCACCGTGCCCGCGGGCACGTCTGTCATGCGCGCCGCCATCGAAGCCGGCGTCAACGTGCCGAAACTCTGCGCGACGGATTCGCTCGAGCCGTGGGGTTCGTGCCGCTTGTGCCTCGTCGAGATCGAGGGCAAGCGCGGCTATCCGGCGTCGTGCACGACGCCCGTCGAAGCGGGCATGAAAGTGCGCACGCAAACCGACAAGCTGCAATCGCTGCGCCGCAACGTGATGGAGCTGTATATATCCGATCACCCGCTCGACTGCCTCACCTGCCCGGCCAACGGCGACTGCGAATTGCAGGACATGGCGGGCGTCGTCGGCTTGCGTGAAGTGCGCTACGGCTATGAAGGCGCGAACCATCTGAAGGACAAGAAGGACGAGTCGAATCCGTACTTCACTTACGATCCGTCGAAGTGCATCGTCTGCAATCGATGCGTGCGCGCATGCGAGGAAACGCAGGGCACGTTCGCGCTGACCATCGCCGGACGCGGCTTCGAATCGCGCGTCGCGGCGAGCGAGAACGTGCCGTTCATGGAATCGGAATGCGTGTCGTGTGGCGCATGCGTCGCCGCGTGCCCGACCGCGACGCTGCAGGAAAAGACCGTCATCATGCTCGGCCAGTCCGAGCATTCGGCCATCACGACGTGCGCGTACTGCGGCGTCGGCTGCTCGCTGAAGGCGGAGATGAAGGGCAACACAGTCGTGCGCATGACGCCGAACAAGAACGGCCAGGCGAACGAAGGCCACGCGTGCGTGAAGGGCCGCTTCGCGTGGGGTTACGCGACGCACAAGGATCGCATCAAGAAGCCGATGATCCGCGCGAAGATCACCGATCCGTGGCGCGAAGTGTCGTGGGACGAAGCGATCGACTACGCGGCGAGCGAGTTCCGCCGCATCCAGGACAAGTACGGCCGCGACTCGATCGGCGGCATCACGTCGTCGCGCTGCACGAACGAAGAGACGTATCTCGTGCAGAAACTCGTGCGCGCGGCGTTCGGCAACAACAACGTCGATACCTGCGCGCGCGTCTGCCACTCGCCGACTGGCTACGGCCTCAAGACGACGCTCGGCGAATCGGCGGGCACGCAGACCTTCGCATCGGTCGAGCAATCGGATGTGATCATCGTGATGGGCGCGAATCCGACCGACGGCCATCCGGTCTTCGGCTCGCGTTTGAAGCGCCGCGTGCGTGAAGGCGCGAAGCTGATCGTGATCGATCCGCGCCGCATCGATATCGTCGATACGCCGCACGTGAAGGCGCAGTATCACCTGCAATTGCGCCCCGGCACGAATGTGGCGATGGTCAATTCGCTCGCGCACGTCATCGTCACCGAAGGCTTGCTGAAGGAAGATTTCATCGCTGAACGCTGCGAGGCGCGCGCCTTCGGGCAATGGCGCGATTTCGTCGCGAAGGAAGAAAACTCGCCCGAAGCCATGGAAGCCATCACCGGCGTGCCCGCGCAACAGGTCCGCGAAGCCGCGCGCGTCTACGCGCTGGGCGGCAACGGCGCGATCTATTACGGCCTCGGCGTGACCGAGCATGCGCAAGGCTCGACCGCCGTCATGGGCATCGCGAATCTCGCGATGGCGACAGGCAACGTCGGCCGCGAAGGCGTCGGCGTGAATCCGCTGCGCGGCCAGAACAACGTGCAGGGCTCGTGCGACATGGGCTCGTTCCCGCACGAGTTGCCGGGCTATCGCCATATCGGCGATGCGGCCGTGCGCTCGCTCTTCGAGGAAGCATGGGACGTGAAGCTCCAGCCGGAGCCGGGCCTGCGCATCCCGAACATGTTCGATGCCGCGATGCACGGCACGTTCATGGGCCTCTACTGCCAGGGCGAGGACATCGTCCAGTCGGACCCGAACACGCAGCACGTGGCGGACGCGTTGTCGTCGATGGAATGCATCGTCGTGCAGGACATCTTCCTGAATGAAACGGCGAAGTACGCGCACGTCCTCTTGCCCGGCTCGACCTTCCTCGAAAAGGACGGCACCTTCACCAACGCCGAGCGCCGCATCTCGCGCGTGCGCAAGGTGATGCCGCCGCTCGCGGGCTACTCCGACTGGGAAGTGACGATCAAGCTCTCGCGCGCGCTCGGCTATGAGATGAACTACGCGAACCCGTCCGAAATCATGGACGAGATCGCGCGCCTCACGCCGACTTTCCACGGCGTCTCGTACGACCGGCTCGACGAGCTCGGCAGCATTCAGTGGCCTTGCAACGAGAAGGCGCCGGACGGCACGCCGACCATGCACATCGACGAATTCGTGCGCGGCAAGGGACGTTTCGTCATCACGAAGTTCATCGCGACGCCGGAGAAGGTCACGCGCAAGTATCCGCTGCTGCTCACGACCGGGCGCATTCTGTCGCAATACAACGTCGGCGCGCAGACGCGCCGCACCGAGAACTCGCAATGGCACGACGAGGATCGTCTGGAAATTCATCCGGTCGATGCGCAAGATCGCGGCATCAAGATGGACGACTGGGTCGGCATCGAGTCGCGCGCCGGACAGACGGTGTTGCGCGCGAAGATCTCCGAGCGCATGCAGCCGGGCGTCGTGTATACGACGTTCCACTTCCCGGAATCGGGCGCGAACGTCATCACGACGGACTCATCCGACTGGGCGACCAACTGTCCGGAGTACAAGGTGACGGCGGTGCAGGTGATGCCGGTGGAGCAGCCGTCGCAATGGCAGAAGGACTACTCGCGCTTCAACACGCAGCAGCTCGAGCTACTCAACCTCGCCACGACCACTTCTTCAGGAAAATAACGAATGGATGTCGATAACCTGATCGAGATGGCGAACCGCATCGGACAGTTTTTCGATTCGATGCCCGACCGCGCCGAAGCCGTCGACAGCGTCGCGGATCATATCCGCCGCTTCTGGGAGCCGCGCATGCGGCTCGCGATTCTCGCCGCGCTCGACAATCCGGAAGCGAGCGCGTCGATGGAGCCGATCGTGCGCGAGGCGCTCAGTCTGCACAAGGCCGATTTGCAGCCGAAGACGGCGCCCGCCTGACGTCGTTCACGACTCAAACGCGGACCACACCAAGCCCTGCAATGCAGGGCTTTTTTCAATCTTCGCGGTATTCGCGTTCCGCCTGTCGCTCGGCGTTCGCGTCCTGTGCGCCGAACCAGATTTCGCAGTGACGCAGGAGCGCATGCACATCCGACGGCGCGCGACCGCGCGCGGCGATATAGCCATCGGGACGCACGAGATAGAACGCGGGACGCGTGCGGCCGTAGTTGTCGGTGAGCGAATTCGCGCCCTCGCCGCGCGTATCGGTGATGCGCCAGACGCGCACCGCGTTCGGCATGATGTTGTCGAGCGCTTTCACGAAGCCGTCGAGGTCCGGATCGCGCATCGCGTGCGCGATGGTGATCGTCGCGGGCGCAAGCGCGATGTCGTCCTCGCCGGACGGGTTCAGGAGCAGGAAAAGCGAGAAGCAGCCGGGATCGTGCAAATCGTAAAGACAGCCGACGCCGGGAAGCCGCCCGAGCGGCCCGTCGACGACATGCACGCGCGCATCGGGCGCGCGCTCGCCCGCGCGCGGGCCGCCGTCGAGCAGACGCTCAAGCGTGAGCGGGCTCTTGCGATAGTTGATCGACAGTTCGCTCACCGTGCGTCGCATCGCGTCGCGCAGCGGGCCGATCGCGGCGAGCGCGGGCATTACGTGATCGCGCATCAGTTTCATCGGGCCGTGCTCGGCGCCTGCCATCTGCGTAAGCATGCTCGTCTGGCGCAGCACGTCGCGTTCGATCGGATGCCGCTCCGTGTGATAGCTGTCGAGCAGCCGCTCGGGCGCGCCGCCCGCGAGCATCCGCGCGATCTTCCAGCCGAGATTGAACGCCTCCTGAATGCCCGTGTTCATGCCCTGCGCGCCGGCCGGACTATGCACGTGCGCCGAATCGCCCGCGAGGAACACGCGCTCGACACGCAGCCTGTCGACCATGCGGCTGTTCAGGTGAAAGTACGACGACCACGTCAGGTTCGACAGCGCGATCTTGTGATGCACGCGACGCTCGATGAGCGCACGGCATTCATCGAGCGTCGGGCCCGTTTTCGCTTCGGCCGCGTTGACGGCGCTCGCCACCGGCGCCGGCAGATCCGCGATCAGGCGCGCGCGGTCGCCGCCCATCGGGAAAAGCGCGGCGAGGCCCTCGCCCGACGCGAAGATGTGGAATTCGTCATCGGGCCAGTCGGAGTCCGCCTGGAGATCGGCGAGCAGATACGTTTGATCGAAAGTCTTGCCATCGAAACCGATGCCGAGCCGATGCCGCACGAAACTATGCGCGCCGTCCGCCGCGATCAGATACGAAGGCCGCAACAGTTCATCACGTCCGTTCGGATGGCGCAGCGTCGCCTGCAAGCCTGCCGAACCCTGCGAGAAATCGACCACTTCGACGCCGCGCTCGACATCGACGTGATAGCCCTTCAGATGCTGCGCGAGCAGGCGTTCGGTCTGCGATTGCTCGAGAAAGAGCAGATACGGATAACGCGTCTGCAGCGGATCGAAGTCGAGGCGAGCGAGGCGCTGCCCGTTCGAATAGAGATTCGCCACGCGCGCGCGATGGCCGAGTTCGAGAAACGGCTTGACCACGCGATGCTGCTCGAAGAGTTCCAGCGTGCGCGCCTGAATGCCGATCGCGCGTGAATGCGGCGACGGCTCGCGCGCCTTGTCGACGAGCCTGACCGGGACGTGCGCGCGCGCGAGGCTCATCGCGGCGGCGAGGCCCGTTGGACCGGCGCCTACGATCAGAACGGGCGCCACATCCAGCTTGTCGTTCGGATTCAGCTTTGGCGCGAACATGCAGTCCTCTCCCAAACGTCACGGCGTCTAGTGTACGCCCGTACCCTCCGCTTTTAGCACGTGCGCCGGCCGCATCGGACTCAGTGCGCGTGCCCGCGCTCGCTCAGCACGCACGCGTGGCAGGCCTCGCCGAACTCCACCTGCACGGTCGCATGATGCATCGAATATTCGCGGCGCAGCGTCGTGACGACGCCCTGCACGAAGTCATCGCCGGGGTGACCCTGAGGCATCACGAGATGGACCGTGAGCGCGTTTTCGGTCGTCGAGAGCGCCCACACGTGCAGGTCGTGCACGTCGCGCACGCCGGGAAGCTGCTTCAGATATTGCTCGACGCGCGGCATGTCGACCGAGGACGGGACCGCGGCCATCGCGAGGCGCATCGCGTCGCGCCCGAGTCCCCACGTGCCGTAGACGATGACCGAGACGACGATCAGGCTCATCAGCGGATCGAGCCAGCTCGCGCCCGTGAACAGGATGACGAGACCGCTGACCGCGACGGCGGCGGAGATGGCGGCATCGGCGGCCATGTGCAGGAAGGCGCCGCGCACGTTGAGGTCCTCCTTGCTGCCGCGCATGAAGAGCCACGCGGAGAAACCGTTCACGATCATGCCGAGCGTCGCGACGATGAACACGTCGAGCCCCGCGACGGGCGCCGGATTGAGCAGACGCTGAATCGCTTCGAGCACGATCGCGCCGCATGCGAAGAGCAGCAGCGCCGCATTGGCGAGCGAAGCAAGAATCGACGAGCTGCCGAGGCCGAAGGTATAGCGCGAACTCGGCTGGCGCTCGCCGAGCCACACGGCGCCCCATGCGAGCAGGAGGCCGAGCACGTCGGAGAGATTGTGGCCGGCATCGGCGAGCAGCGCGGTCGAATGGGCGAGAAAGCCATAGACGGCCTGCACGATCACGATCAGCACGTTCAGGCCGACCGCGAGCGCGAACGTTCGGCCCTGCCCTTCCTGCGGCGCGCCGTGATGGTGATGACCATGCCCGCCGTGTCCGTGCGAATGCCCATGCTCGTGGCCGTGTGCGTGGCCGTCGTGGTGTTCGTGTTCTTCGTGCTGATGCGTGCTCATGGGAGGTACTCGTGTTCCGGTAGCTGTCATTCGATGTCGGTGGCGTCGGCCTGCGGCTCCGCGATGTGCTCCAGCAACTCGCCCAGCATCGCGCTAATGTGGCGATCCGCCGCCACGTAGAACACCTGCTTGCCCTGGCGCTCGGCGCGCACGATCCGCGCCGCGCGCAAGAGCCGCAAGTGATGGCTCACGAGCGACGCCGACAGCCCGAGCAACTCGGCGATCGCCCCGACCGCGCGCCGCTGGTCGACACACGCGAGCACGATGCGCAGGCGCGTCGGGTCGCCGAGCAGGCGAAACAGATCGGCGAGCGGGACGACGCGGTCGTCGGACGTGCTCGTGCTGGCAGTGGTGGACGGATCGGAAGCCACAGTCATCGCTAACATATGAATAGGTGTTCACATGTTAAGTGCCATCGCCGCAACATGTCAACGCGCTTCTCCGGAAGCGCGGCGACGGTGTGGGAAAATGCGGGGTTTGCTTTTCCCGGCCAGAAGTCTTCCCCGTCATGGACACCGTATTCGCCCGCGGTTTCGCGGCCCATCGCGATGGCCGCCTGACCGACGCGGAGCGCGACTACCAGGCCGCGCTCGCCGCCGAACCCCGACACGTCGACGCACTGCATTACCTCGGCGTGCTGCGCCATCAACAGGGCCAGCACGCGGAGGCGGCCGAACTCGTGCGCCGCGCCGTCGAGCTGCGCCCGACCGACGCCGGCCTGCAGCTCAACCTCGGCAACGCGCTGAAAGCGCTCGGCCGCCTCGACGACGCGATCGAACGCTTTCGCAACGCACTGACGCTCGCGCCGGGTTTTCCGCTCGCGCAGTACAACCTCGGCAACGCCTACACGGCAGCCGGTCGCCACGAAGACGCCGCCGATGCCTTCGAAAAGGCCTTGCGCCTGCGGCCCGACGATCCGGCCGCATGGAACAACTTCGGCAATGCGCTCTCCGCGCTGCGCCGTTTCAAGGACGCCGCGCACGCGTTCAAGCGCACGCTCGCGCTGCGCCCGCGCCATGCCGGCGCGCACAACAATCTCGGCATGGCGCTGAACGCGCTCGGCGATACGCTCGGCGCGATCGCGCATTTTCGCGCCGCGCTCGATGCCGAGCCGAATTACGTCGCCGCGCATTTCAATCTCGGCAATCTGCTCGACACGAACGGCCACCCCGAAGATGCGCTGCCGGTGCTGCGAAAGGCCGTCGCGTTGCAGCCGCACTTCGCACCAGGGTATTTCGGGCTGGGACACGCGCTCGCGAAGCTCGGGCGCCACGAAGAAGCCGTGCCGCATTTCGAGCGGGCGATCGGTCTCGATCCGAAATATGGCGTCGCATGGCTCTGCCTCGGCAACGCGCATCTCGCGCTCGGCGCACATCGCGCGGCGCTGCGCGCGTTCGACGAAGCATTGCGCATCGATCCCTCGATGCCCGCCGCGCATCTGAACCGCGCGCTCGCCCTGCTCACGACCGGCGATTACGCGCGCGGACTGCCCGCCTACGAATGGCGTTTGCAGACGCCCGGCGGCGAACCCTCGCCGCGCTTGCCACGCTGGAATGGCGAGCCGATGCCGGGCCGCACGCTGCTCGTGCGCGCCGAGCAGGGCTTCGGCGACACCTTGCAGTTCGCGCGCTTCGTGCCTTTTGCGGCGAAGCTCGTCGGCAAGCTGGTGCTGGAAGTGCAGCCCGCGCTCGTGCCACTGCTCGCGCCGGCCGCGCATGCCGCGCGCGTCGAATTGAAGAGCAAGTCGGATGGAACCCCGGCGCACGCGGACGCTTTCTGCCCGCTGCTCAGCCTGCCGCTCGCGCTCGGCATGACCTCGCCCGATGCGATTCCGGCCCGCGCGCCCTATCTCGTCGTGCCCGCCGATTACCGGCGCAAGTGGCGCGGCTCGATCGGCGGCCAGGCGCGGCGCAAGATCGGCATTGCGTGGTCGGGGCGGATGCAGCCAGGCGAGACGCGCGCGGTGCCGGTCGGCGAGCTCGCGCCGCTTTTTGCGCTCGAGGGCATCGACTGGGTCGTGCTCCAACCGTTCGTGACAGGCCGCGAGCATGACGTGCTGAACGCGCATCCGAACGCGAAGTCGATTCACACGCTCGAAGGCCGTCTCGAGAACTTCGCCGACACGGGCGCGATAGTCGATCGGCTGGACGGCGTCGTATCCGTGGATACGTCCGTCGCGCACCTCGCGGGCGCGCTCGGCAAGCCGCTCTGGGTGATGCTGCCTTTCGCCGCCGACTGGCGCTGGGGTATCGGCGCCGCCGACAACCCGTGGTATCCGGAGGCGCATCTCGTGCGCCAGCACGCGCCGGGCCGATGGCGCGAAGTGATCGAGGCGACGACGGCCGCGCTGGCGTTGCTGCCTGCATAAGAAGACCCCGCCGAAGCGGGGATCTCTTCGACGTTCGCGAATGCGTCAGGCCGTCTTGTACTGATTGCGCGCCTCGGGCGAGCGATACAGCACGAGCGTCGCGATCAGCCCGCAAATGGCGGCAAGGCCCATCCACAGTCCGGGCGCGGCCTTGTTTCCGGTGACATGGATCAGATACGTCGAGATCGCCGGCGTGAATCCGCCGATGGTCGTCGCGAGGCTATAGGCCATCGAGAATCCGGTCGTGCGCACATCGACGGGCATCACTTCGGTCAGCGCGACCACCATCGCCCCGTTGTAGCTGCCGTACAGGAACGACAGCCACAGTTCGCACATGAGCAGGCGCGCGAACGACGGCTCCGCGACGAGCCATTGCACCACCGGATACGACGTCAGAATGGTCAGGATCGTGAACACGAGCAGCACCGGACGGCGCCCCACCCGATCCGACACCGCGCCCATCACCGGCAGCCAGACCAGGTTGGAGATGCCGACGCACACCGTGACCACGAGCGCATCGATGGCGGAGAGCTTCAGCACTTCCTTGCCGAAGGTCGGCGTATAGGCGGTGATCATGTAGAACGACACGGTCGTCATGATGACCATGCCCATCCCGGCAAGCACGATGCCCCAGTTCTGCGCGATCGAGCGCGCGATCTCGCTCATGCTCGGGCGATGCTTCCTCGCCAGGAACTCGTCGGTTTCACGCAGCGAGCGGCGGATGATGAAGAGGAACGGCACGATCAGGCAGCCGATCAGGAACGGCACGCGCCAGCCCCAGGCGCTCATCTGCTCAGGCGGCAAGAGGCGGTTCATGATCACGCCGATCAGCGCCGCGAACACGACGGCGACTTGCTGGCTGCCGGACTGCCATGAACAATAAAAGCCCTTGTTGCCCCGCGTCGCGATCTCGGACAGATACACCGACACGCCACCCAGTTCCACGCCGGCCGAGAAGCCCTGCAGCAGCCGCCCGCCCAGCACGATGATCGGCGCGAGCGCACCGATGGTCGCGTAGCCCGGCACCAGCGCGACGCACGCGGTGCCGACCGCCATCAGCCCGAGCGTGAGGATAAGGCCCTTGCGCCGCCCGTGGTGGTCGATGTACGCGCCGAGCACGATGGCGCCGACCGGCCGCATCAGGAAGCCCGCGCCGAATACGGACAGCGCGAGCATCAGCGAGGCGAACTCGTCGCCGCTCGGAAAATAGGTCTTGGCGATCGCCGAAGCGTAATAGCCGTAGACCATGAAGTCGTACATTTCCAGGAAGTTTCCGCTGACGACGCGAAATACCGTCTTGAATTTGGATTCGTTGGCAGGTGCTATATGGGTCGTGGACATGACTTTCTCGGGAGCTGTGGGCCGCACTTCGGTTCTGCGCGATCGCAAAACCGTACACGGCCGTCCGGACGTGACCGGCCGCAAGACTGAGGCGGATTCTGTTTCGGTTCTTGTAAATGCGAACGCCCTCGATCTTAACGCCGCGCCACCGATGACTGCACGCAACTTCGCTCAATTTCACGCAAACAATATTAAAATACGGTTACGTACGCCTAACTTGAACATTACAAGCGGCCCATTCATGAATACGGAAATCTCGCTACGCGTCGCTACGACGAACGACACGGCGCTCATCGCCTCGATGCACGCCCGCAGTTGGGCGTCGGCATATCGCGGCATCCTGCCGGACACGTATCTCGATCGCGATCTTCAGGCCGAGCGCGTCGCGCACTGGGACGCGCGCATGAAGGATGTCGCCGCCGGCGCGGCGAGCGTGTTCATCGCGGAGCATGCAGGTGAACCGGTCGGCTTCATTTGTCTCGTCGAGCCGGACGAGACAGGCAGCGTGCTCGTCGACAATCTGCACGCGCTGCCCGGGCATCGCGGCCTCGGCACAGGCACCGTGATGCTCGACGAAGCGGCGCGCTGGGCTCGCTCGCGAGGCGCACGGCAACTGTATCTCTCCGTGCTGGAGCAGAACGCTGCGGCAATCGGCTTCTATGAATCGCGCGGCTGGACATTCGCCGAACGCGAAGCGGATCACATGGCAGGCATCGACGTCTTCTCACTGCGCTATGTGTTTGCGCTCGACTGAGCATAAGGAAATCACACCTGTCAATAAGCATTCCTGTCAAAAACAGACAATAGGAATCTTCTGGTCGTCGGGCACGTAACCGTTTCGTATGATCGCGGGTCAAATTTCGGCCATCCTCGCGCCGAACCCGCGGTGCTATCTCCTTGCGCCCCGAAGGTCCGGGCGGGCCGTCTCGTTTGCCCGCGCCCGGGCGCATGCATGTGGAAACTTCATGTCCGAACCCTTGATCGTAGTGGAAGGCAATCTGCGTCTGCCGACGACGCGCTCGCCGACGGATCCGTCCTTGAGCTTCGGTTTCGAATGGTCACCTATGCGCTCGCGCCCGGTTCAGTCGCAGTCCGAAACTGCGCTTTTCGCGGCACGCTTCGTCACCGCCTATGTGCCGGCCCTCAGTCTGTCCGACATCCACTCGCCTTACCGCGCCACGAGCCTCTGGGGCGTCTTCTCCAAGGAAGAGATTCCGCGCGCGATGCTGCACCTGACCGAAGGCTCGGACACTCCAGACCAGGCCGGCGAAACCCGCGCCGCTCCCGTTCATCTCGCGGTCAACGCGCCGTCGGACGCCGGCACGCATGGCTTCAGCAAGCCGATCGTCGCTACTATCGCTGCGGCTTGCGGCGTGCTCATCGTATGGTTGCTGTTCAGTCACGCACCGGTCTCGCGGAGCACTATGCGCACCGCGCCGGCCGAAGAAGTCAGGATTCGCACGCAGCCGGGCCAGCCCGCAGCCGCTACGGCAGCGCTCACGGCCACTGCGGCACCCACGCGCGGCCAGATCGCGCAACCATCGGAAGCGCTGGCTTCATCGGCAGTCGCCGCGCCGGTGAGCGCAGACAGCCACACCATCGCAGCCGTGGACCCGGCCGCGACTGACACGAAAGCTGCGCCTGCCGCGACGACGCCGGAAAAGACACGCGTGCGTTTCATCGCGCCAACGGAAGACCGCAAGCACAACGTTCGCGTGAGAGCCGTGCTGACGCCGCACACGAAGCGCGCGGCATTGCGTGCTCACACGGTTGGCGAGCGCGTCGTGAAGCAAGAGGCGCCGCGGCGCGCGCACGCGACATCGGTCGAAAGAGTCGCAAGCCAGCCGACGAAGGTTGCCGTGTCGATGGACCCGACCACGCTCTATTCGATGCTCCAGCATTCACCGACCCTCGACAGCAACGCGGCCTCCTACGGCCGCGGCGCTGCGAACGGCGCGCGTTAGCCGCGCTACATGCACCGCCAGCCCAATCAACCATTCCGGCCCCGACGCCAACATGATGCAACTACGTTATCTCCGTTACGCGACGCTCACGCTCGCCTTATCCCTCTGTGGCCTCCTCGCGCCGTTCACGAGCACGTTCGCGGCACCCGCGACGGCAAAAGCCGCCGCGACGACGGCTCAAGTTGCGGCTCCCGCAAACGAGCCCGCACAGTCCGCACTCATGGATCTGTCCGATCTGAACGCCGATTCGAACGCGCCGCGCGTCGAAGGCAACATCGCTGAATTGCAGAATCTCGCGCAGGCGGGCAGCCTCACGGAACTGCGCGCGACGCACAACGGCAGCTACGGCGCGAAGCTCTTCTTCCTCGCGCAAGAGATGCTCTACTACGTCGCGCTCTCGCAGGACGCGCGCTGGTGGCGCGTCGTCAAGACACAGGACGCGGCCCGCGCCGAATCGATCTATGCGCAGTTCTCGCGCAAGAGCTTCGAACTCGCCGATGGCGAAATCCGCCGCACGCAATTGCAGGCGCAGAAGGCTTTGCTCGAGCGCGTGATCGCGAAATCGGCTGACCGTGCGAACCGGCTCACCGCCGACCTCCAACTCGCGCAGCAGCAGGATTCGCAAGTGTCGCAGCGTCAGCAGCAATTGCAGGCCGAATCCGCCGTGCTGCAGACGGACAAGCTGGAAGCCGAACGCAAGCTGCGCGCGCTGCAATTGCAGGTCGAACAGCTTCAGAAGCAGACGGAAGCGGGACTCGCACCGGTGAGCGTGACGCCATCGCGGTGAGATCGGCTGCACGGATTTGAAAACAAGAAGGCCCGCTCGAATCGAGCGGGCCTTCTCGTTTTGCGACATGCCGAAACGCGAATTCGGCTCAAAAATTCGGCTCAAAAGCGCGTTTCGCGGGCGACGCGCAGAAACGTATCGAGCAGCGGCGTGCAATCGAGCAGTTCCGCGCCGCCCGCCCGATGAAACTCCGGATGCCATTGCACGCCGACGACGAACGGCGCCTTCCGATAACGCACCGCCTCGATGATCCCGTCCGCCGCCGACACCGCCTCGATGTTCAGATCGCGCCCGATCGACTTCACCGCCTGATGGTGGATCGAGTTGACGATCGCCTCGCGCTGGTTCGGGAACATGTTGGCGAGCGTGGAACCATCGGGGAAGCGAATCGAATGGCGATGCTGGTCGTAGTGTTCGTTGACGTGGATGCCGGCCGTCGGCACATCGGTGGCGATGTCGCCGTAGAGCGTGCCGCCGAACGCCACGTTGATCAGCTGACAGCCACGGCACACGCCGAGCACGGGCTTGCCCGACTCAACGAACTCATGCAGCAGTTCCAGCTCGTACATGTCGCGCACGCGGTCGCCCGGCCATTCGGGACGCGTCGTCGCTTCCTCGTAGGACTGCGGAGAAACGTCGGCGCCGCCCTGGAGCAGCAGGCCGTCGAGATGCTTCGCATAGTCACGCAGACGGATGTTGCTCGGATGCAGCATCCCTTGATGGCCGACCGTCGGAATCATGAACACGAGCACGTCGCGCGACATGACCCAGTGCGCGATCGACTCCTCGAGATATTGCAGCGTCTTGCCGCGCAGCCCTTTCGCCCCCGGCTCGGGATGAAAGATGCGCGCCGATACGCCGATACGCAACGTACGTTGCGTGATGCGCTGGCCCGCGCGGTCGAAAATCTGACGCGCACGCGCGGCGATGATCCGGCCGAACACGGACCACGCCGAATCCGAGTGCTTGAGATATGCGGGCTGTGCCGGCGCTGCCGCCTCTTCGGACAACGGCAGCGGCGGCGGATTGAGCTTGCTGAAGTCCGGCGCCTCCGTCAATTCGGGCGGCAGGACGGTCGCGCGGCCGGTCGGCGAATCGGACGCCGCGGAGTGCGCACTGGCCGTGCTCGCGGCTTCCGCTTCGGTCGCGGCTTCGAAATTCTCGGCGAGACTCGCCTTGGGCTTGCCGGATGCGCGCGGTGTTTCGCGCACCGTGGCTTCCTGCGCCGCAGCCGCGCTCGCCGCCGATGCGCGCGCGTCGCGGGCGGCCTGCTGCGCTTCGTCGCGGCGGGCCTGCGCCGTGTCGACCGGTTCGACGTTCGATGCGCTGGAAGGCGCATCCGTCGCTGCCCGCTCGGTCGCGCTCGCCTTCGGGCCGGGCGCCGAGGCCGCTGCCGCCGCTTCGGGCGGCGCCGTGGGATTCGCGCTGTGCGGAGCGGCTTGAGAGTCGGCGGCGCTTGCGCGCGCAGCGGTGCTGCTTGCGTCGTTGGACGTTTTGTTATCGCTCATTCCGGATTCAGGCGCTCGAACGCCATAAGGAGAATGCACAGACTCCGATTATCCGCCTCAGACCGGCACGGGGCAAACCAGCAAACATTTGGTCACATCGGCTCACATTATCGCGGGGAACCCTTCAGCCGCTGTAAGGGCAATCCCGTGAAGAAAGCCGTCAATGGTCGCGCGGTTCCTCGAAAGTCTCGCGCAAGGCGATCTGCATCGTCGCGTGGATTTTCACGCACCAGCGCCACAACACCGTCAGCAGGAGCGCCGCGCACAGCAGCACGCCGACCATCAGGCCGAACGGCGGCAGGATGCCGCCCGACAGCGCCGCGACGAGCAGAAAGACGCCGAACATCGCGACGATCGGAATGAGCCCGGAGATCGCCGAGCGGATCGCGCGCGTGAAGCGCCCCGCTTTCGCGGGCTGCACGCTCACTTCGGCGAGCAGCAGCGCGAGCGATTCGAGCTTGCGATACACCGCGACCAGAAACGGCAGCGCGATCACGAGCGCCGCGCTCCACAGCACGACGCGCCGCGCGTTGTCGGTGTCGAGCCAGCGCGCCAGATAGCCCGACGCGAAAGGCGCCGAATACGACGCGCCGAGGAAAATCGCCGCGACGAGCGCGAGATTCACCGCGATCTGCAGGACGATGCGCCGCGTCATCGAGAAGAGCGTCGGGCCGCCGGAGACGGGCGCGAGGCTCGCGAGCCACTGCGAATAGAGTCCGAAGGTATGCGCGAGCGGCGCGGGCATCGCACGGGCGAGGCGCATCGTGAGCGGATCGGCGGCGCGGATCAGATACGGCGTGAAGAGCGTCGTGAGCGCGGACACGGCCACCGCGATCGGATAGAGAAAGCTGCTCGTGACCTTGAGCGACAGCCCGAGCGAGGCGATGATGAAAGAGAACTCGCCGATCTGCGAGACGCTCATGCCGACACGCATCGACGTGCGCCCGTCCTTGCCCGCGAGAAACGTGCCGAGCCCGCACGAGACGATCTTGCCGAGCACCACGGCGAAGGTGATGACTGCGATTGGCCACGCGTAATCGACGAGCACGGACGGATTCAGCAGCAGGCCGATGGTCACGAAGAAGATCGCCGAAAACATGTCGCGCACGGGCGCGATCAGATGCTCGATGCGCGCGAGATGCTTCGATTCCGCCATGATCGCGCCGATCAGGAACGCGCCGAGCGCAATCGAATAGTCGAGCTTCACGACGAGCAGGCAGAAGCCGAAGCAGAAGCCGAGCACGGTGACGAGCAGCATCTCGTCGCTCTTCGCGCGCGCCACGTAATTGAGCGCGCGCGGCACCGTCAGAATGCCCACGACGAGCGAAACCGTCATGAAGAGCAACAGCTTGCCGAGCGTGACGACGGCGACGCCCGCGCTCACCGAGCCCGTCTGCGCGATCCCGGAGAGCAGCACGAGCATCGCGATAGCGAGGATATCCTCGACGATCAGAATGCCGAACACGATCTGCGCGAAGTGCTCGCCCTTCATGCCGAGTTCGGAGAGCGCCTTTACGATGATCGTCGTCGACGAGATCGCGAGCATCGCGCCGAGAAAGAGCGAGTCCATCGCGGTCCAGCCGAACCATCGCCCGATCTCGTAGCCGACCCAGATCATCAGCACGATCTCCGAGAGCGCCGCGACGAACGCCGTCGCGCCGACCTTGAAGAGCTTGCGCAGGCTGAATTCGAGCCCGAGCGAGAACATCAGGAACACGACACCGAGTTCGCCGAGCGTCTGGATCGTCGCTTCGTCGTGAATGAGATTGAACGGCGGGGTGTACGGCCCGATGATCACGCCCGCGGCGATATAGCCCAGGACGACCGGCTGCCGCAGACGGTGGAACAGCACTGTCACGACGCCCGCGATAGCCATGATCACCGCGAGATCCTGAATGAAGCCTATCGCGTGATGCATCAAACAATTCCTTACAAAGATATAACCAGGAATTCGATGTTACAGCACGGATGGGACAATCCTGCGCCCAGGCAATAAAGCCGGCTCAAAAAAGTCCACAGCGACGAGGCGCATCGCTCTGGTGCATGCACGACGCGAGAGAAGAAAAAGAAAGCCCGCGCGAACGGCGGGCCGGGATGGCGCGATCGACGTGACGAAACGCGGCGCTCAGACCGCCGCTTCGTTTTCCTCGCCGGTACGGATACGGATCACGCGCTCGACATCGGCGACGAAGATCTTGCCGTCGCCGATCTTGCCGGTGCGCGCAGCGCCGATGATTGCGTCGATGACCTGATCGGTTTGATCGTTTGCGACGACGACTTCGATCTTCACCTTCGGCAGAAAATCGACGACATACTCTGCACCACGATAAAGCTCGGTGTGCCCTTTCTGGCGGCCAAAGCCCTTCACTTCCGTGACCGTGAGGCCCGTGAGACCCACTTCGGCGAGCGCTTCGCGGACTTCGTCGAGCTTGAACGGTTTGATGATGGCGGTGATGCGTTTCATGGCGTGCCTCGCGTAAAGATCGATTCAAGGGGTTCGAAAAAAACGTCGTGCCCCGCGTGGGGCAGATGGTTTCGATTCTAGCCGCGTTTCATCTAGCAAGCCGTCCGGAAAATCGCGAGGTGGCCATGTAATGACGGAATTTCGCGCGCCATCACTCTTTCGCAGGAACGCGTTCGAGGTCCTTGAGCCATACCGTTGCCTGTGCGTCGCTCGGCGCACGCCAGTCGCCGCGCGGAGAAAGCGAGCCGCCCGAGCCGACCTTCGGCGCGTTCGGTATGCATGACCGCTTGAACTGGCTCGTGCGGAAGAACCGATCGAGAAATATCCGCAGATTCTTGCGGATCTCGCCGAGGTCGTACTGATTCCGCGCGACTGTCGGACCTTCCGGCCACGCGCCCGCATCGCGGTTGCGCCATGCATGCAGCGCGAGGAACGCGACCTTCGTTGGTGCAAATCCGAAGCGCAACGTGTAGTAGAGGTTGAAGTCCTGCAGTTCGTACGGACCGATGACGCTCTCCGTCTTCTGCTCGACCACGCCGCTCGTCTTGCCGGGAATGAGTTCCGGACTGATGTCGGTGCTCAGGATGTTTTCGAGCACATCGGTTCCGGCGCCGCCGATCTGCCCCGACTCCGCGACCCAGCGCACCAGATGCGTGATCAAGGTCTTCGGCACGCTCGCGTTGACGTTGTAGTGGGACATGTGATCGCCCACGCCGTAGGTGCACCAGCCGAGTGCGAGCTCGCTCAGGTCGCCCGTGCCGATGACGATCGCGTTGTTCAGATTCGCGAGCCTGAACAGATGGCTCGTGCGCTCGCCGGCCTGAACGTTTTCATACGTGATGTCGTACTGCTCTGCGCCCGAACTGTGCGGATGGCCGATGTCCGAGAGCATCTGCACGCAACTCGGCCGGATGTCGATCTCGCTTGCCGTGCAGCCGACGACTTCCATCAGCTCGCGCGCCTGCCGCAGCGTGCGATCGCTCGTTGCGAAGCCCGGCATCGTGTAGGCGAGGATATTGGCGCGCGGCAAGCCGAGACGGTCCATCGCCTTCGCGCACACGAGCAGTGCATGCGTCGAGTCGAGCCCGCCCGAAATGCCGATGACGACCTTCGACATGCCCGACGACTGAAGCCGCTGCAACAGCGCCTGCACCTGAATGTTGTACACCTCGTTGCATCGCTCGTCGCGGCGCGCGGCGTCGGCGGGTACGTAGGGAAAGCGCGCGACGCGACGTTCGAGCGGCAGCTTCTCGTCGGCCGGCACCGCCAGCGGAAATTCGACGACATCGAACTGTTCGACTTCGTGTGCGTGCCGGTGCGTCGAGCGGCCGAACGTGGTTTGTCTCATGCGTTCGCGCGAAAGCCGTTCGAGATCGACATCCGCGAAGATCAGATGTGACTGATCCGAGAAGCGCTCGGATTCCGCGAGCAGTTCGCCGTTCTCGTAGATGAGGCCCTGCCCGTCCCAGGCCAGATCGGTGGACGATTCGCCATTGCCCGCCGAGGTGTACAGATACGCCGCGACGCAACGCGCGGACTGCTGCCCGACGAGCTGATGCCGATACGCCGACTTGCCCACGACGATATTCGACGCCGACAGATTCACGAGCACGGTGGCGCCGGCGAGCGCCGCGAACGACGACGGCGGAATCGGCACCCACACGTCCTCGCAAATCTCGACGTGAAATCTGAAGAGCGGAAGATCCTTGATCTGAAACAGCAGCGATGCGCCGAACGGCACGTCCTGACCGCAGAGCGTGAGCGTGTTCGTCGCCGCGGCATCGGCGGGGCTGAACTGACGCGCCTCGTAAAACTCGCCGTAGTTCGGCAGATAACTCTTCGGCACGACGCCGCGAATGAATCCGTCGGCGATGACGATCGCGCAATTGAAGAGCTTGTGCTCAGTCTTGATCGGCGCGCCGACGATCATCGCGATATTCAGTCCCTTCGACGCGTCCAGAATGCTTTGCAGTGCGTCTTCGCAGGCATCGAGCAACGCGCGCTGATGGAAGAGATCGTCGCACGTGTAGGCGGAAATGCCGAGCTCGGGAAACGCGACGAGCACCGCACCGCGCGCGGCGGCCTCTCTCGCCAGCTCGATCGTCTGCGCCGCATTGAACGCCGGATCGGCCACTTTGCAGGCCGGAACGCCGACCGCGACGCGCGCGAAGTCGTGGCTGTACAGGTTGAAGAAGTTTCTGTTCATGGTCGACATGGATGTGCGCGTATTGCAACGAAAGGTCTCGTCGATTATCGCATCACGTCTTCTTCCTGAACGGCGTATGCGCTTCGAGTTCCTCGATATGCTGATCCATTGCCTGCGTCTCGGCATCGAGAAACTCGGCGATCGCGTGCGCGAAACGCTGGTCGGCGATCCAGTGAGCGGACCATGTCGGCGTCGGCAGGAGACCCCGCGACATCTTGTGCACGCCCTGCGCGCCGCCCTCGAAGCGCGCGAGCCCGTGCTCGATGCAATACGCGATGCCCTGCATGTAGCACGTCTCGAAGTGCAGCCCCGAGATGAATTCGCGGGTGCCCCAGTAACGGCCGTACATCGTGTCGCCGCCGATCATGTTGAGCGCGCACGCGAGCCGCTCGCCGTCTGCTTCGGCGATCACGAGCAGCATGCTGTCGGGCGCGCTGGCGTGAATCTGGCCGAAGAATTCGCGCGACAGATAAGGCGCGTTCCAGTGCTCGCGATACGTGTTGTCGTAGCAATCGTAGAAGAAGTCGAGCGCGCTTTCGTCGATCTGCGCGCCGCGCAGCCACGTGTACGTCACGCCCGCTTGCGTCACGCGCCGGCGGTCCTGCTTCACTTTCTTGCGCTTGTCGTGGCTCATCGTCGCGAGAAAGGCGTCGAAGTTCGCGTAGCCGTCGCCGGGCAGGTTTTCCCAGTGAAACTGCACGCCTTCGCGCAGCATGTAGCCCGCGTCGGTCAGCGCCTCGACGTCCTGCGCGTGCGGAAACAGCACATGCAGCGACGACAGTTCGAGACGCCGCGTCAATTCGATGGCGCCACGCGCGAGCAACACGCGATCCTCGTGATGCGCGGCGATGAGGCGCGGCCCCGTCACCGGCGAAAACGGCACGGCGGACAGCGCCTTCGGGTAATAGCGCAAGCCGTGGCGCTCGAAGGCGTCGGCCCAGGCGTGATCGAACACATACTCGCCGCGCGAATGCGATTTCAGATAGAGCGGCATTGCGCCGGCGAATTCGCCGCCGCGTTTCAATATCAGATGATGCGCGCGCCAGCCGGTGCGCTTGACGGCGCAGCCCGTTTCCTGCAACGCCGAGAGAAACGCGTGACGCACGAACGGGTTATCGCCGGCGAGCCGGTTCCAGTCGTCGGCCGGAATTTCGTCCAGCGCATCGACTACATGAATTTCGACCTCGCGATTCAACAGGCTACCTCGCTGAAATATCGATGAGCGCGAGCCGTGCAAAAGCGGCGCCCGAAAGCGGCTATTCTCGCGCAAGTCGAAGCAGCACGCCGAAGCGGACAAAAGCGCCCCGACGCGGTGCTTTCGGCGATAATGCGCGGCAAATCATTCATCGAGCGCCGGCCCAACGCAATGCCGTGGTTCCTCTATCTGATCGAATGCGCCGACGGCAGCCTCTATACGGGCATCGCGACGGACGTCGAAGCGCGCTTCTGCGCGCATGCGAGCGGCAAGGGCGCGCGCTATACGCGTGCAAGGAAACCTCTCCGTGTGCTGGCGTCGTTCGAATTGGCAGGGAGATCGGAGGCGTTGCGCGCCGAATATCGTGTGAAGCGTCTGAGCGCGCAGCAGAAGCGCGCGTTGATCGCGGGAGAGCGGACGCTCGAATCGTTGCTGCCCCAGACAGAAGCAAGCGAAGAAGAATAAAAAACGCCGCCGCGTTTCGGCAACGCGGCGGCGTTTCGTCAAAAAGCGCACTTACTTCTTGAAGTTCGCGACGCCTTCAGAGATTTCCTTGTGCGCGGCGTCGATGCCCGCCCAGCCTTCGACCTTCACCCACTTGCCCTTTTCGAGCGCCTTGTAGTTCTCGAAGAAGTGCTTGATCTGGTCCTTCAGGTATTCGGGCACGTCGTCGATCGACTTGATGTTCGCCGTCATCGGGCAGATCTTGTCGTGCGGCACCGCGACGAGCTTCGCATCCACGCCGGATTCATCGGTCATCTGCAGCATGCCGAGCGCACGCGCGCGCACGACCGAACCTGCGAGCAGCGGAAACGGCGTGATGACGAGCACGTCGACCGGGTCGCCGTCGCCGGAGAGCGTTTGCGGAATGAAGCCATAGTTGGCCGGATAGCGCATGCCGGTGCCGATGAAGCGGTCGACGACGAGCAGGCCCATGTCCTTGTCCGCTTCGTATTTGACCGGATCGCTTTGCGCGGGGATCTCGATGATGACGTTGAAATCCTGGGGGAGATCACGGCCGGGAGGTACGTTGTTGAAGCTCATGAGCACTCTCTGGAGAAGTTGAGGTCGGAGATGGAATCGCACGGGCGGACGGTCCTTGGACGAACCGCGCAACCCTCGCGCGTGTGGATGCTTGATTGCGTCATTATAGCCAATCGGTTTGCGCGTCCTTTGCACGCACGGCGCGCGCCGGGCGTTGGCGCGATAATCGGATTCAGCATCGAATTCCAGCAGCAGAAACCCGATTTCAGGAGACGTGCATGGAAGACGCGAAGCATTTCATCAACAACCGATGGGTCGCGCCATCGGGCAGGGAGACGATCCCCGTCGTCGATCCGTCGGACGGGCAGATCTTCGCGCAGATCGCGCGCGGCTCGGCGGCCGACATCGACCTCGCCGTCGCCGCCGCCCGCGCCGCGTTCGAAGGCGACTGGGGCGCGATGAGCGCCGCCGAGCGCGGACGCATCCTCGCGCGCCTGTCGATGCTGATTGGCGCGTGCCACGAGGAAATCGCGCAGATCGAGGCGCGCGACACCGGCAAGCCGCTCAGACAGGCGCGCGCCGACGCCACCGGCATCGCGCGCTACTTCGAGTTCTACGCGGGCGCCGCCGACAAGCTGCACGGCGAAACCCTGCCCTATCAATCCGGCTATACCGTGCTCACGATCCGCGAGCCGCACGGCGTGACGGGCCATATCGTGCCGTGGAACTATCCGCTGCAGATTTTCGGGCGCAGCGTCGGCGCCGCGCTCGCAACCGGCAATGCGTGCGTCGCGAAGCCGGCCGAAGACGCGTGCCTGTCGCTGTTGCGCATCGCCGAACTGGCGGCGGAAGCGGGCCTGCCCGACGGCGCGCTCAATATCGTCACCGGCTACGGGCACGAAGCGGGAGCGGCGCTCGCGCGGCATCCGGGCACCGACCACATCTCGTTTACGGGTTCGCCCGCGACGGGCGCGGCCGTCACCAAGATGGCCGCCGATAACCACGTCCCCGTGACACTCGAACTGGGCGGCAAGTCGCCGCAGATCGTGTTCGCCGATGCCGATTTCGACGCCGCGCTGCCCGTGCTCGTCGCCGCGATCGTGCAGAACGCGGGGCAGACATGCTCGGCGGGCAGCCGCGTGCTGATCGAACGCGCGGCCTACGAGCCGCTGCTCGAGCGGCTGTCGCAGGCGTTCGCGGCGCTGAAGGTCGGTCCGAGCAAGCTCGATCTCGACTGCGGCCCGCTCATCAGCGCGAAGCAGCAGCAGCGCGTGTGGGACTTTCTATCCGATGCGCAGCACGACGGCATCCCGATGGCCGCGCACGGCGAAGTCGTGGGCGATGCGCCCGAAGCGGGCTTCTATCAGGCGCCCACGTTGCTGCGCGACGTCCCGCCGACGCACCGTCTCGCGCGCGAGGAAGTGTTCGGCCCGGTGCTCGCCGCGATGCCCTTCGACGACGAAGCCGATGCGCTGAAACTCGCCAATGGCACCGACTACGGCCTCGTAGCCGGAATCTGGACACGCGACGGCGCGCGGCAGATGCGCCTCGCGCGCCGCGTGCGCTCGGGGCAGGTGTTCATCAACAACTACGGCGCGGGCGGCGGCATCGAATTGCCGTTCGGCGGCGTGAAGCATTCCGGGCATGGACGCGAGAAAGGTTTCGAAGCGCTGTACGGCTTCACGACGCTGAAGACCATCGCCATCAAACATGGGTAAATAACGGAGACAGGCATGCGACTGCAAGGCAAAACCGTGATCGTGACGGGCGGCGGCTCGGGCTTCGGCGAAGGCATCGCGAAGACCTTCGCGCGCGAGGGGGCGAACGTCGTCGTCAACGATCTCAACGGCCCGGCGGCCGAACGTGTGGCGAGCGAAATCGCGCTCGCGTCGTCGCCGGAAGTGAAGCACGGCCGCGCGATCGCCGTGGCGGGCGACGTCACCCGGCGCGCCGACTGGCAAACGCTCTTCGACGCGGCCATCCAGGACTTCGGCAGCGTGCAGGTCGTCGTCAACAACGCGGGCACGACGCATCGCAACAAGCCCGTACTCGACGTGACCGAAGCCGAATTCGACCGCGTCTATGCGGTGAACGTGAAGAGCATCTACTGGAGCGTCGAGCAGTTCGTGCCGTACTTCCGCGAGCAGGGCGGCGGCGCGTTCATCAATATCGCGTCGACGGCGGGCGTGCGGCCGCGCCCGGGACTCGTCTGGTACAACGGCAGCAAGGCGGCGGTGATCATCGCGAGCAAGGCGCTCGCGGTGGAACTGGGCCCGGATCGCATCCGCGTGAACTGCATCAATCCGGTGATGGGCGAAACCGCCCTGCTCTCCGAGTTCATGGGCATGGAAGACACGCCCGAGCACCGCCGCAAGTTCCTCGCGACGATTCCGCTCGGCCGCTTCTCGACGCCGCAGGACATCGCCAACGCGGCGCTCTACCTCGCCTCCGACGACGCCGAGTTCATCACGGGCGTCGCCCTCGAAGTGGACGGCGGCCGCTGCGTCTGAGCGATGCGCGCACGCCGCGCGACGATGCGGCGTGCGCCCGGACATCCGTGCTTTCCCTAGCAATAACAAGCGTTTGGCGTGAATGTCGCCGGGCTAGAATCCTTACGCGTCTGTAATCGCGAGCGGGCCCATCCGCTCGACGTCGAACGCTAAAAAACTAGAGGAGACGAGCAACATGGCCAGCACCGCCAACCCCATGCCCCGCCCCGGCGCGGGTGCGCCATCGGCCTTCGAGGAGGCCACGTATCGCAAGGTCGCGTGGCGGCTCTCGCCGCTTTTGCTGATCTGCTACGTGGTCGCGTATCTGGACCGCGTGAATGTCGGCTTCGCGAAACTGCAGATGGCCGCAGACCTGCAACTCTCGGACGCCGTGTACGGCTTCGGCGCGGGCATCTTCTTCTTCGGCTACTTCATCTTCGAGATACCGAGCAACGTGATCCTGCATCGCGTGGGTGCGCGGGTGTGGATCGCGCGGATCATGATTTCGTGGGGCATCATTTCCGCGCTCACGATGTTCATCACGACGCCGATGATGTTCTACGTGATGCGCTTCCTGCTCGGCGCGGCCGAAGCGGGCTTCTTCCCCGGCATCATTCTTTATCTGACGTACTGGTTTCCGGCGCGCAGGCGCGGGCGCATGACGACGCTTTTCATGACGGCCATCGCGTTGTCCGGTCTGATCGGCGGTCCGATCAGCGGCTGGATCATGAAGAGTTTCGACGGCGTGCATGGCTGGCACGGCTGGCAATGGCTGCTCTTGCTCGAAGGCATCCCGTCGGTCGTGGTCGGTCTTGTCGTGCTCGCGATGCTCGACGACCGCATCGCGAAAGCGAAGTGGCTCACGCAGGAAGAACGCGAACTGCTCGAGCGCAATATCGCGGCGGATAACGTCGAGAAGGAAGATCTGCCGCTCGGCAAGATCCTGTCGAGCCCGAAAGTCTGGCTGATGAGCCTCATCTACTTCTCGTTCGTGATGGGTCTTTACGGCGTGAGCTTCTGGCTGCCGACGATCATCAAGTCGATGGGCGTCTCCGATGCATTGCAGGTCGGCCTGCTGTCCGCGATTCCGTATGGCGCGGCGGTGATCGGCATGCTGTACGCGGCGCGCAGCGCGGACCGGACCGGCGAGCGCCGCTGGCATATCGCGATTCCGGCGTTCATCGGCGCGATCGGGCTGGTGCTGTCGGTGGTGTGGGCGTCGAACACGACGCTCGCGATGATCGGCCTCACGCTTGCGACGATGGGCATTCTCACTACGTTGCCTTTGTTCTGGAGTCTGCCGACGGCGTTTCTCGCTGGGACGGGCGCGGCGGCGGGGATTGCGATGATCAATTCTTTGGGTAACCTGGCCGGGTTTTTGAGTCCCTATCTCGTCGGGTGGCTCAAGCAGGTGACCGCTTCTACTGCGAGCGGCATGTATATGCTTGCGGGGTTTTTGGTACTTGGGGCACTGCTCGCGTTGAGCGTGCCGGCGCGAATGGTTAATCGGTAGGGTTTTTTTGATTGGGGCTTTGTGCTATTAGCTTTCGTGGAATCCTGATTTCGCGTCGGTCTATTAGCACTGCCCCTGTGCGGGGCTGCAGTCACTTTCTTTGCTGCTGCAAAGAAAGCAGCTCGTTTAGGCCCGCGGCCACACGCAGTTTGACCATGCTTGCCAACCGCCGATGGCACTCGCCTAAGTGTCGCCCTAGAAGGCCTAACCGGGCTTGGCTCGTGCACGGTCTGGCACATCGCATCGCTTGCTTCACTGGTTCAGCACGAAAATAGCTCCAGCCCGCTGTGCGGCCGATGGGTACATCGGATTTGCGCGGGACCCTTCCGTTGTCCGCATCCCAGTTTCGGAATAACTCACTAGCGAATTCCCGTTCGTTTGGCGTATTTGTGTCCTCCATGCCGACCCACGAGGACTTGCGAGCCTGTGTCAAGGCAATCCAAGAGGACCGGCAGAAGCGCCGCGCAGTCAGCGTGCCGCAGAGTCGCGCGACGTCATCACGGATTGGTGACGCGCATCTATTCGAGTATCAGCCGAATTCATTGGGTGACAATGCGACCGAATTGGCCGCGCGTGGAGTCGGTGAGGCAGAAGAGGCTGAGTGCTACGCGCAATACGATTTCGAAATGGAAGAATGCCAAGTCGCCCGAGCGACCTTTCAAGATTCACGCACTTACCTACTATGTAAGCAACGAGCTTTTGAAAACTTCCAGCGATGCCGAGGATATTGAGATGAAAGACCGCCGCCGAGCCACGATTGTTTTTTACGATGAAGATTCGCAGCAACTCCAGGTCTGTACTGTTCATCGAGACGCCGTGCAATCAGCCATTGCAGAGCGAGCGGCCGCAGGATTCGTTTTCAACGTGCCTCCTGATCGCGCCGATCAATGCGGCGAACCAGTGACGAACGAACACGCACGACTTATCGGATGTATGGCAATTCTTAGTCAGGTGCAAGCGCATCCAGAACTTCGCCCTCGTTTGCAAATCACTACTGCAAACTCGATGAATTGGGAACCGATCGAACGTCCCGATCAATAGCAGGGAGACATGGTTGGCACATGTGCGAAGAAAGCGACAGCCGCCCCGGAAAGAGGCAGTGCCAATAGACCGACACGATAACGGGATCGCGCAATAAGCAAAAACAAAGCGCACCCGCACCGCAACGATGCACGCAACCTCCGATGTGCACCAAAACCCCGCCCCACAACATGACCACGCAGCAGTAAAACCTTCCACGAACCACCCGCAAACCCAAGCGATCCGGGCATTCCACACTCATTGGCATAACCCTTGCAGAACGATGCGAGCAATCGTCATTGCTCAAACAAACACATCGGCAAGGGGAACATTCATCATGAAACGACGCAGTCTGCTGAAGTTCGGCTCCATGTCGGGGGCGCTCGCCCTCGCGGGTCAGCTTCCGTTCACGAAGGCGCAGGCCGCCGATACGGGTCCGATCAAGGTCGGCGTCCTGCATTCGCTGTCGGGCACGATGGCGATCTCCGAGACGTCGCTGAAGGACACGGCGCTCATGACCATCGCCGATATCAACAAGAGCGGCGGCGTCATGGGCCGACAGCTCGAACCCGTCGTCGTCGATCCGGCTTCGAACTGGCCGCTCTTCGCCGAGAAAGCGCGTCAGCTTCTCACGCAGGACAAGTGCGCCGTCGTGTTCGGCTGCTGGACGTCCGTCTCGCGCAAGTCCGTGCTGCCGGTCTTCGAGGAACTCAACGGCCTGCTGTTCTACCCCGTGCAGTACGAAGGCGAAGAGATGTCGCGCAACGTGTTCTATACGGGCGCGGCGCCGAATCAGCAGGCAATCCCCGCCGTCGAATATCTGATGGGTCCGGAAGGCGGCAGCGCCAAGCGCTTCTTCCTGCTCGGCACCGACTACGTGTATCCGCGCACGACCAACAAGATCCTGCGCGCGTTCCTACATTCCAAGGGCGTCAAGGATGCGGACATACAAGAGGTCTACACACCATTCGGACATAGCGACTATCAAACCATCGTCGCGAACATCAAGACCTTTGCCCAAGGGGGAAAGACAACTGTCATCTCTACGATCAACGGCGATTCCAACGTACCGTTCTACAAGGAGCTCGGCAACCAGGGCCTGAAAGCGACCGACGTGCCCGTCGTCGCATTCTCGGTCGGTGAAGAAGAATTGCGCGGCATCGATACGAAGCCGCTCGTCGGCCATCTCGCCGCATGGAACTACTTCATGTCGGTAAAGAACACGAACAACTCGAAGTTCGAGAAGCAATTCTTCGAGTACGTGAAAGCGCAAAACCTGCCGGGCGGCGACAAGCGCGTGACGAACGACCCGATGGAAGCGACCTTTGTCGGCATCCACATGTGGAAGCAGGCCGTCGAAAAAGCCAAGAGCGCCGACGTCGACAAGGTGCGCACCGCGATGATCGGCCAGACCTTCGCCGCACCCTCGGGATTCACGCTGTCGATGGACGGCAATCACCATCTGCACAAGCCGGTGATGATCGGCGAAATTCGCGGCGACGGGCAGTTCAACGTCGTGTGGAAGACGAAGACGGCGGTGCGCGCGCAGCCGTGGAGTCCGTATATCGCTGGCAATCAGGGCAAGCCGGATATCGTCAGCTCCATTCCCGCGTTCCTGCGCCGTCAGCGCGTGCGTGTCGCGTGATGCCGTGATGGTTTGAAGCAGTGAGGCCGCGCGCGCCTTCTTGATTCGCGCGGCCGTCCATGTCTCATCAGAAAGGCCATCATGACCGGTTCCTTCATGCGCGTATTGCTCGCGCTCTTCATCGCGATCGCGCCGTTCAGCGCCCGCGCACTCACCAGCGACGACCTCGCCCCGCTCGCCGGCGACGACTTCGAAGCCAGATCCGCCGCCATCGACAAGCTCATCGCCAACGCCGATTCGCCATCGGTCGCCGTGCTGACCGCGCTGTCCGATGGCTCGCTCGTCGCGACCGACAACGGCCACGTCTACATTCAGACCGACGACGGCACGAAGGACCCGATCACCGGCAAGACCGTCGAAGCACCCGATGCGCAGCAGATCACGTTGAGCAACATCCTGCGCACGAAGGTCGCCGGCGCGTTGTCGGGCCTGCAGCTCGCCTCCGCCGATACCGCCAAACGCCGCGAAGCGATCGCAGCGCTTCTCAAGAACCCCGACGCCTCGATGAAGCCGTTGATCGACCGCGCGCGCGCCATCGAGAAAGATCCCGAACTGAAGAAGCGCCTCGACACGCTCTGGGCGATGACCGCCCTTCACGATCCCGACGTCGGCAAGCGCCTTGAAGCGGCGCAACTCGTCGCGGCGCGGCACGATCTGGACATGTACGAGCTGCTGCGGCCCATCGTCGCGAGGAAAGCCGACGGCTCCTTCGACGAACCCGATGAACGCGTGCGCAACGCGGCGCAGGAAGGCCTCTACGCGCTCGATTCGATTCAGCGCCGCAGCGAGATCTTCGGCACGATCTTCGCGGGCCTCTCGCTCGGCAGCGTGCTGTTGCTCGCGGCGCTCGGCCTCGCGATCACGTATGGCCTGATCGGCGTCATCAACATGGCGCACGGCGAGTTCCTGATGATCGGCGCGTACGCGACATATGTCGTGCAGAACCTCGTGCAGCATTACGCGCCCGCCGCGTTCAACTGGTATCCGCTGTTCGCGGTGCCCGCATCGTTCATCGCGGCGGCGCTGGTCGGCATCGTGCTGGAAAGGCTCGTGCTCAAACATCTTTATGGACGTCCGCTCGAAACACTGCTGACGACCTTCGGCATCAGCCTGATCCTGATTCAGGCGACGCGCACGCTCTTCGGCGCGCAGAACGTGCAGGTGACGAATCCTTCGTGGATGAGCGGCGGCGTCACGGTGATGCAGAACCTCATCCTGCCGTACAACCGTCTGACGATCCTCGCGTTCTCGCTCGCGGTGGTCGCGATCGCGTGGGGCGTGCTCACGAAGACGCGTCTTGGCCTCTTCGTGCGCGCGGTGACGCAGAACCGCCGCATGGCCGCGTGCGTCGGCGTGAAGACCGCGCGCGTCGATTCGTATGCGTTTGCGTTCGGTGCGGGCATCGCAGGACTCGGCGGCTGCGCGCTCTCGCAGATCGGCAACGTCGGGCCGGATCTCGGCCAGAGCTACATCATCGATTCGTTCATGGCGGTGGTGCTCGGCGGCGTCGGCCAGCTTGCGGGCACGGTGATCGGCGGCTTCGGGCTCGGGCTCGTGAGCAAGGCCGTCGAGCCGTTCTGGGGCGCGGTGCTCGCGAAGATCGCGGTGCTCGTGCTCATCGTGTTGTTCATTCAGAAGCGTCCGCAGGGCATGTTCGCCCTGAAGGGCCGCAGCGCGGAGGCCTGAGCCATGACCGCCTCGACCAACATCGGCGCGAATCTCGACGTCGCGCCGCAACCCGATGCGGGCGCCGCGCGCGCGGGGTTCGCGCTCGGCCTGCCGCCGCGCGCCGCGCTCCTGCCGCGTAACGGATGGCTCGCGCTGATCGCGCTCATCATCGCGATGGGCATCTTCGTGCCGGTCAGCGCGCTCGTGCTGCCCGAGACGAGCACGTTCCATCTGTCCGCCTATGCGATGACGCTCATCGGCAAGCTCATGTGCTATGCGATCGGCGCGCTCGCGCTCGATCTCGTGTGGGGTTACTGCGGCATCCTGAGCCTCGGCCATGCGCTCTTTTTCGCGCTCGGCGGCTACGCGATGGGCATGTACCTGATGCGCTCGATCGGCCGCGAAGGCACGTATCAGAGCGACCTGCCCGACTTCATGGTGTTTCTCGACTGGCACAAGCTGCCGTGGTACTGGGAAGGCACGGAGCATCTCTGGTACGCGTTGCTGCTCGTCGTGCTCGTGCCCGGCGTGCTCGCGTGGCTGTTCGGTTTCTTCACGTTCCGCTCGCGCGTGAAAGGCGTGTATCTGTCGATCATCACGCAGGCCATGACCTTCGCCGCGATGCTGCTCTTCTATCGCAATGAAACGGGCTTCGGCGGCAACAACGGCTTCACGGATTTCAAGCGCATCGCGGGCTTCTCCGTCACGCATCCGGGTACGCGCACGGCGTTGTTTCTCATCACGTTCGCCGTGCTCGTGCTCGCGTTTCTCGCGGCGCGCTGGATCGTCACGTCGAAGCTCGGGCGCGTCGTCACCGGCGTGCGCGACGGCGAAGCGCGTCTGATGTTTCTCGGCTACAGCCCGCTCGCGTACAAGCTCTTCATCTGGACCGTGTCGGCCGTGCTGTGCGGCATCGCGGGGGCGTTGTACGTGCCGCAGGTCGGCATCATCAATCCGAGCGAGATGTCGCCGGCAAATTCGATAGAAATGGCCATCTGGGTAGCGGTCGGCGGACGCGGCACGTTGATCGGCCCGATCATCGGCGCGTTTGCGGTGAACGGCGCGAAGAGCTTTTTCACCGCATACTTCGCGGAGTACTGGCTGTTCTTCCTCGGCCTCATCTTCACGCTCGTGCCCTTGCTTCTGCCGAACGGCATCATGGGTCTCATCGATCTCGCGCGCCGCAAGAAGACCGCTGGAGATTGCGCAGAATGACCGCACACCATGCTTTGATCGTCGACCTTCCGCCGATTCCGCCCCCGCCGGATTCGCCCGAATCGAATCACAAGAACATCAACGTCATCTCGGGGCTGGGCCATGTGCTCGCGCCCGGTGAGATCGACGTATCGCACGGCACGATTCTCTATCTCGAGGACGTCACCGTGAGCTTCGATGGCTTTCGCGCATTGAACAAGCTGGCGTTGTCCATCGACGTGGGCGAGTTGCGCTGCGTGATCGGCCCGAACGGCGCGGGCAAGACGACGATGATGGACGTCATTACCGGCAAGACGCGCCCCGATGACGGCAAGGTCTTTCTCGGCCAGACGCTCGATCTCACGCGCATGTCGGAGCCGGTGATCGCGCGCACGGGCATCGGCCGCAAATTCCAAAAGCCGACTGTGTTCGAGAACCATCCCGTGTGGGAAAACCTCGAACTCGCGATGAAGACCGACAAGCGCTGGTTTGCATCTCTGCGCGCGCGGCTGGATCGGCAGGCACAGGCGCGCATCGAGGAAACACTGGAGCTGATTCGATTGCAGCATCAGGCGACGCGGCTCGCGGGGGAGCTTTCGCATGGACAGAAGCAGCGGCTCGAAATCGGCATGTTGCTGATGCAGCAGCCTGCTCTTTTGCTCCTCGATGAGCCTGCCGCAGGCATGACCGATCACGAGACGATGGAACTCGCCGAGCTTCTGAACAAGCTGCGCGGATCGTGTTCGATGATGGTCGTCGAGCATGATATGGAGTTCGTTGCTGCGCTTGCTGGCGACAGTGGCAAGGTCACTGTGATGGCTGAAGGACGGGTTCTCGCTGAAGGAACATTGGATGATGTCAAGCGGGACGAGGCCGTTATTGAGTCTTATCTCGGGCGGTGATTTGTTTGTTGCCGCGGGCTTTCGTTTGGCGCAAGCCCGACATGCTAACGGGATCCAGCGAAACGAAACCCCAACAGAAAGCAGGCCAAAATGCTAGAAGTCGAAGACCTGAACCAGTACTACGGCGGCAGTCACATCCTCCGCGATGTGAAGATGACCGTGCCCGACGGCGAGCTCACGGTGCTGCTCGGCCGCAACGGCGTCGGCAAGACGACACTGCTGCGCTGTCTGATGGGCGTCGTGCCGACCAAAAGCGGCACCATCAACTGGCGCGGCAACAAGATCTCGTCGATGCCAACTCACGCGCGTGTCGCGAACGGCCTCGCCTACGTGCCGCAGGGACGCGACATCTTCGGGCGTCTCACCGTGGAAGAGAACCTGCTGGTCGGCGCAGCGAGCCGAAAAGCGCCATCGAAGATTCCTGATCGCATCTACGATCTCTTCCCCGTCCTCAGAGACATGAAAAACCGCAGAGGCGGCGATCTCTCGGGCGGTCAGCAACAACAGCTCGCAATCGGCCGCGCGCTGATGAGCGAGCCGCAACTGCTCATCCTCGATGAACCGACCGAGGGCATCCAGCCGTCTATCATCCGCGACATCGGCCGCACGCTGCGACAGCTCGTCGATGAAATGGGCATGACCGTGCTGCTCGTCGAGCAGTATTACGACTTCGCACGCGAGCTCGCCGATCGCTACTGGGTGATGAGTCGCGGCGAAATCGTCGCGGGCGGCGCGGGCTCCGAGATGGACGAGCATGGAGTGCGCGAGCTGATCGCCGTATGATGACGATTCCCTCTCCATCGCGCATATCGCTTCTTTTTCATGCTTCTTGAATCGCACGCGACGCTCGTCAATCCGAACACATGGCGCGGCTCGCTCGAACTCGGCTACGCGCATCAGCATGGCCGCACCGTTTGCGTTCATCGCAAGCACGAAGGACCGTTGAGGCTGCAACGGCCGCTCTATCCCGAAGGCGATATCTGTCACTCGGTGATCGTGCATCCGCCGGGCGGCGTGGCGGGCGGCGACCGCCTGTCCATCGACGTGCGCCTTGATGAGCACACGCACGCCGTCATCACGACGCCCGGCGCGACCAAATGGTACAAGGCCAACGGCAAGCTCGCGACGCAGCGCGTCGATATAGCTCTCGCGGCGCACGCGAAGCTCGACTGGCTACCGCAAAACAACATCCTGTTCGAGTCGTCGAACGTGGAACTTGAATTCAATCTCACACTCGATGAAGGCGCGAGCGCGATCGGCTGGGACGCGATGCTGCTCGGCCGCGCCGCCGCCGGCGAAAAGTGGACGCAAGGACACATCAAGGCGATATCGCGCATTACGCGGCGTGACGGCTCGACGCTCTGGTTCGAGCGCACGCTGCTCGATGCAAACGATCCGCTGCGCGATGCCGCGCAAGGACTCGCCGGCTTTCCCGCCTACGGCACGCTGTGGGCGATCGGCCCCGCTTGCGACGATGCCCTCGCCGAAGCCCTCACCGCGCAACTGCCCTTCGATGATGACCTGCGCGCCGGCGCATCGTGCGTCGGACCGGGCGTCTTGATCGTGCGCGCGATCAGCCGCTCGATGGAGCCGCTCCAGAACACGCTCACCGATTGCTGGACGCGCCTTCGTCCCGTCGTGCATGGCGTCGATGCGCGGCCTTTGCGTTTGTGGACTACCTAGTACGCACCAGCGCAGCGCATCGGATTGCACACCCGTTGTGCGCGACGACAGGCTCGCAACCGGCAAACGCAGGCGATACAACGAATAGACATCGATGGCACGACTCTCGCTTTAAGCCTCGGCTCGAGAGCCGCGCCTTCCAATGCGGCCGTTCAAGACCGAAGGATCATCGATGCTCACCACGTTTTCCCGCGCGCGACGCACCGCACTCGTCGCGTTGCTGCTTTCCCTCGCGCCCTTCGCCGCGCACGCCGACGCCCTCGACACCATCGCCAGGAACGGCACATTGCGCGTCGCCGTGCCCGAGGACTATCCGCCTTTCGGCTCGGTCGGCGCGGACATGAAGCCGCAAGGCTACGACGTCGACATGGCCGCGTTGCTCGCCAAATCGATGAACGTGAAGCTCGAACTCGTGCCCGTGAACAGCGCGAACCGCATTCCGTATCTCACGACCAACAAGGTCGATCTCGTGATCTCGTCGCTCGGCAAGACGCCGGAACGCGAGAAGGTGCTCGATTTCTCCACCCCTTATGCGCCCTACTTCCAGGGCGTGTTCGGCCCGACCGACATCAAGGTGAGCAGCCCCGCCGATCTCACCGGCAAGACCGTCGGCGCGACGCGCGGCGCGCTGGAAGAAATCGCGCTGTCGCAGATGGCACCGAACGCGACCATCAAGCGCTTCGAGGACAACAACGCGACCATCTCCGCGTTTCTCTCGGGACAGGTGCAACTGATCGCGGCGGGCAACATCGTCGCGGCCGCGATCCTTGCGAAGAATCCGCCGCGCCGGCCGGAAGCGAAGTTCATCATCAAGGATTCGCCCTGCTTCGTCGGCATGAACAAGAACGAGCCGCGCCTGATGACCAAGGTCGACGACACCATCGCGCAGGCAAAAAAGGACGGCACGCTCAACACGATGTCGAAGAAGTGGTTCAACCAGCCGCTGCCCGCGAGCCTTTGATCAAGAGCGCGGCAACGTATGGCCTATGAACTTCAATTCGCCGATCTCGCGCAGTACGCGGGCATGTTCGCGAGCGGCGCGGCGACGACGCTCGCACTGACCGCCGTGTCGACGGCGCTCGGCGTGTCGGTCGGCGTACTCGGTGCCGCCGCGCGCGACAGCCGGCAAGCGTGGCTCGCCGCGATCGTCGGCGGTTATGTCGAGGCGGTGCGCAATACGCCGTTCATCGTGCAACTGTTCTTCGTGTTCTTCGGCCTGCCCGCGCTCGGCATTCACCTGAGCGAATACGTCGCGGCCATTCTTGCGATGACGCTCAATCTCGGCGCGTACTCGATCGAAATCATCCGCGCAGGCATCGCGGCCGTGCCGAAGGGGCATCACGAAGCGGCGGCGTCGCTGGCCATGTCGCGCGGCGAGACGTTTCGCCATGTCGTGCTGCCGCAGGCGCTCGCGAAGGTGTTTCCCGCGCTCACCAGCCAGATCGTCATCACGATGCTCGGCTCCGCCGTGGTATCGCAGATCTCGGTGCCGGACCTCACCTACGCCGCGAGCTATATTCAGTCACGCAACTTCCGCGCCTTCGAAACGTGCTTCTTCATTACGGCTGCGTATCTCGTGATGGCGCTCGTGTTGCGCACCGCGTTGAACGCGACGGGCAAGCGCTTTCTGATGAGCAACCGGAGCGCAGCGCGATGATCGAGTTCACCCTCGCGCAAATCGTCGAGAACCTGTTGCTCGCGGCGCGCTGGACCGTCGTGCTGTCGATCGTGTCATTCGTGCTGGGCGGCATCGTCGGCTTCGCGCTGCTCGTGATGCGCGTCTCGGGTTCGCACCTGCTGCGCACGCTCGTCAAGGCGTACATCCAGATCTTTCAGGGCACGCCCCTGCTGATGCAACTGTTCCTCGTGTTCTTCGGCCTGCCGCTGCTCGGCATCGAGGTTTCGCCGTGGCTCGCCGCGACGGTCGGTCTCACGCTCTTCACGAGCGCCTATCTCGCGGAAATCTGGCGCGGCGCGGTCGAAGCGGTGCCGAAGGGACAATGGGAAGCGTCATCCAGTCTCGCGATGAGCTACTTCGAGCAGCTTCGACACGTGGTCCTGCCGCAGGCGACACGCATCGCGGTCGGTCCGACGGTCGGCTTCGCGGTGCAGGCGGTGAAGGACACGGCGCTCGTATCGATCATCGGCTTCACGGAACTCACGAAGGCCGGCACGATGATTTCGAACGCGACTTTCCGGCCGTTCCTCGTCTATGGGCTCGTCGCCATCATCTACTTCGTGCTTTGCTATCCGTTGACGCGCTATGCGCGCACGCTCGAAAGGAAATGGAATGCCGCTCGTTGAAACCCGCAATCTTCACAAGCAGTTCGGCGCGAATCAGGTGCTGAAGGGAATCGACTTTGCCGTCGAGCGCGGTCAGGTCGTGTCGATCATCGGGCGCAGCGGCTCGGGAAAGAGCACGCTGTTGCGCACGTTGAACGGGCTCGAAAGCATCGACGAAGGTTCGATCGAAATCGATGGCGAGCATATCGATGCGCGTCATGCCGACCTGCGCGCGCTGCGTCTGAAGGTCGGCATGGTGTTTCAGCAATACAACCTCTTTCCGCATCTGACCGCGGGAGAGAACGTGATGCTCGCGCAGACCGTGGTCAGGAAGATCCACAAGGCGAAGGCGCGCGCGACCGCGCATACTGTGCTCGAGCGCGTCGGTCTCGGCGACAAGTTCGACGCCTATCCCGATCAGCTTTCCGGCGGCCAGCAGCAGCGCGTGGCGATCGCGCGCGCGCTCGCGATGAAGCCGACCGTCCTGCTCTGCGACGAGATCACGTCGGCGCTCGATCCGGAACTCGTCGGCGAAGTGCTCGCGGTCGTCGAAGATCTCGCGCGCGACGGCATGACGCTCATCATGGTCACGCACGAGATGCGCTTCGCACGCAAGGTGAGCGACAAGGTCGTGTTCATGCATCAGGGACGCGTGTGGGAATCGGGGGCGCCGGAAGCCATTTTCGAAAAGCCCTCGAGCGTCGAGCTGCAGCGCTTCATCCAGTGACATGCAAGCTCTCCGAAAGCCCGTCCGATGCTAGCATTGCAAGGCCCGAAACGCCTTTCTCCGTAAAAGAAGCTCATGAAACTCACGCCCCGAGAAAAGGACAAGCTGCTGATCTTCACCGCAGCATTGCTCGCCGAACGCCGCCGCGCGCGCGGCCTCAAGCTCAATCATCCGGAAGCGGTCGCATTCATTTCGGCCGCATTGATGGAAGCCGCGCGCGACGGCAGGACGGTCGCCGAAGTCATGCACTACGGCACCACGCTTCTCACGCGCGACGACGTGATGGAAGGGGTGCCGGAGATGATTCCCGACATCCAGATCGAAGCGACTTTCCCCGATGGCACGAAGCTCGTGACGGTTCATCATCCGATCCCTTAAGAACATGATCCCCGGCGAATACTTCATCGACGATGGCGAGCACGAACTCAACGCGGGACGCGAGACCGTGACGGTCGTCGTCGCGAATCATGGCGACCGTCCCGTGCAGGTCGGCTCGCATTTTCACTTCTACGAAGTCAACGCGGCACTGAAGTTCGAACGCGAGAAGGCGCGCGGCTTTCGGCTGAACATCGCGGCGGGCACGGCCGTGCGCTTCGAGCCGGGACAGGAGCGCACCATCGAGCTCGTCGCGCTCGCAGGCGACCGGCACGTCTACGGCTTCAATGGCCTCGTGATGGGCCCACTCTGAACAGGACATCGAAAACATGACGCTACGCATCGGCCGCCGCGCTTATGCTGAAATGTTCGGCCCGACCACCGGCGACCGCGTGCGCCTCGCCGACACCGATCTCATCATCGAAGTCGAGCGCGACTTCACCACCTACGGCGAAGAAGTGAAATTCGGCGGCGGCAAGGTGATTCGCGACGGCATGGGCCAGTCGCAACGCCCCGCCGCCGAGGTCGTCGATACGGTCGTGACGAACGCGCTGATCCTCGATCACTGGGGCATCGTGAAAGCCGATATCGGCATCAAGGGCGGACGCGTCTTCGCGATCGGCAAGGCGGGCAATCCCGACATCCAGCCGAACGTGAGCATCGCGATCGGCGCGGCGACCGAAGTGATCGCGGGCGAAGGCATGATCGTCACCGCGGGCGGCGTCGATACGCATATCCACTTCATCAGCCCGCAGCAGATCGACGAAGCGCTCGCGAGCGGCGTGACGACGATGCTCGGCGGGGGCACCGGACCCGCGACCGGCACCAACGCGACGACCTGCACGCCAGGCCCCTGGCACATGGAGCGCATGCTGCAGGCCGCCGATGGCTGGCCGGTCAATCTAGGCTTTCTCGGCAAGGGCAACGCGAGCCTGCCCGGGCCGCTGATCGAACAGGTGAAAGCGGGCGCGATCGGCCTGAAGCTTCACGAGGACTGGGGCACGACGCCCGCCGCGATCGACAATTGCCTGTCGGTGGCCGACGACACCGACACGCAAGTCGCCATCCACACCGACACGCTCAACGAAGCGGGCTTCGTCGAGACGACCATCGCCGCGTTCAAGGGCCGCACGATCCACACGTATCACACCGAAGGCGCGGGCGGCGGCCATGCGCCGGACATCATCAAGGTGGCGGGCGAATCGAACGTGCTGCCCTCTTCCACCAATCCGACGCGCCCCTACACCGTCAACACGCTCGACGAGCATCTCGACATGCTGATGGTGTGCCATCACCTCGATCCGTCGATTGCGGAGGACATCGCGTTCGCGGAATCGCGCATTCGCCGCGAGACGATCGCGGCCGAAGACATCCTGCACGATCTCGGCGCGTTGTCGATGCTGTCGTCCGATTCGCAGGCGATGGGCCGCGTCGGCGAAGTCATCATTCGCACCTGGCAGACGGCGCACAAGATGAAGGTGCAGCGCGGCGCGCTCGCCGAAGACAATGCGCGCAACGACAATTTCCGCGCGAAGCGATATGTGGCGAAGTACACGATCAATCCGGCGATCACGCATGGCATCGCGCATGAAGTCGGTTCCATCGAGCCGGGCAAATGGGCCGATCTCGTGTTCTGGGAGCCCGCGTTCTTCGGCGTGAAGCCCGCGATGATCGTCAAGGGCGGCATGATCGCGGTCGCGCAGATGGGCGACCCGAACGCGTCCATTCCGACGCCGCAGCCGGTGCATTACCGCGAGATGTTCGCGACGCGCGGCGGCGCGCTCGGCAAGACGTCGCTGACCTTCGTGTCGCAGCTCGCGGCGGAATCGCGCATCGCGGATCGTTACGGCCTCAACAAGCAGATCGTCGCGGTGAAGAACTGCCGCAATGTGACCAAGGCCGACATGATTCACAATGCATGGCAGCCGTCCATCAGCGTCGATCCGCAGACCTATCAGGTGATCGCCGATGGGCAATTGCTCACATGCGATCCCGCCACCGTTCTGCCGATGGCGCAGCGCTATTTTCTGTTCTGAGTCTTCATGCGTACCATCGACAAACGTCTGACCGCCAAGCTCGCGCCCGTGCTCGTCAAGCGCGCGCCTACCCTCACCCTGCCTTTCGATGCGCGCGGCAAGAGCCGTCTCGCCGCCACGCTCGACAACGGCGAGGAAGTCGCCCTCGTGATGCCGCGCGGCACCGTGCTCGCGGACGGCGACATGCTCGTCGCGGATGACGGCGGCTTCGTGCGCGTGGTCGCGGCAACGCAGGACGTGCTCGTCGTGCGCGCGCCGAGCGTGCGGCTATTGACGCGTGCCGCTTATCACCTCGGCAATCGCCATACGCCAGTGGAAGTCGGCGCGGACTATCTCAAGCTCGAAGCGGATCCCGTGCTCGAAGACATGCTGAAGCGCCTGGGCGTGCTCGTCGCGCATGAATCGCAGCCGTTCCAGCCCGAAACCGGCGCATACGGCGGCGGTCACAAGCACGGCCACGACGAGACGTTCAGCGAAGACTACGCGCTCGCGCAAAAGGTCTTCGACGAGCATCACGGGCATGATCATTCGCACGATCACGACCATGCTCACGATCACTCGTCGTGCGGTCACGATCATCACCATCATCACGGTCATGCGCATCGCTGAACTCACGGCGCTTATGCATCTCGCGTCGCCGGCGCTGCCGATCGGTGCGTTCAGCTATTCGCAGGGACTCGAAGCGGCGATCGAGCACGGCCTGGTCCACGACGGCGACAGCGCGCGCGACTGGATCGCGAGCGGCTTGAGCACCGTGCTCGCGCGTGGCGAACTGCCGTTGCTCGCGCATCAGATCGAGCATTGGCGTTCGCACGACGAAGCCGCGTTGAGAGCGGCGAACGATGAATACATCGCGAGCCGCGAATCGGCGGAACTGAGACGCGAAACCGAGCAGATGGGCTGGTCGCTCGCGCAGTTGTGCGCATCGCTCGAATGGGGCGACGCATCGCCCCGCGCGACGCTCGCCGCGATCAAACCCATCGCGCAACCGAGCGCGTTCGCCTTCGCCGCGTTCGCGCACGATGCGACGGCGGAAGCAGCGCTCGCCGCCTACGCGTTCAGCTGGGTCGAGAATCAGGCGGCCGCCGCGCTCAAGGCCGTGCCGCTCGGCCAGCTCGCGGGGCAGCGCATCATCGTCGCGTTGCGCGAGCCGATCGACGCCGCCGTGCGCCGCGCGCTCGATACATCGCCCGAACGGGTCAACACCTTCGCGCCGCAACTCGGCATCTTGTCCGCGCGGCATGAATCGCAATACTCGCGGCTCTTCCGCTCCTGAACCGGTATTTTCATGAACACTCCCGCTTATTCTTCCGCCGCCCGCCGAACCAAGAAACTGCCGCCGTTGCGCGTCGGCGTCGGCGGCCCGGTCGGTTCCGGCAAGACCACGCTGCTCGAAATGCTCTGCAAGGCGATGCGCGACAAGTACGATCTCGTCGCCATCACCAACGATATCTATACGAAGGAAGATCAGCGCCTGCTCACGGTCGCGGGCGCGCTGCCCGCCGAGCGCATCATGGGCGTCGAGACGGGCGGCTGTCCGCATACGGCGATCCGCGAGGATGCGTCGATCAATCTCGAGGCCGTCGATCGCATGGTGTCGAAGTTTCCGGACGCCGATATCGTGTTCATCGAATCCGGCGGCGACAACCTCGCGGCGACCTTCAGCCCGGAACTCTCCGACCTGACTATCTATGTGATCGATGTGGCGGGCGGCGAGAAGATTCCGCGCAAGGGCGGCCCTGGCATCACGAAGTCGGATCTGCTCGTGATCAACAAGACCGACCTCGCGCCTCATGTCGGCGCGAATCTCGACATCATGGCGAGCGACGCGAGGAAGATGCGCGGCGAGCGGCCCTTCGTCATGTGCAATCTGAAGGCGCTCGACGGGCTCGATGAAGTCGTCGGCTTCATCGAGAAGAAGGGACTGCTGCTCGCGTAAGACGCGCTAGGCCAGCGCAATCGAGTTCGATATCGAGACCGTGTTCTCACCCACCTGCACGAAATCGCGCTTCATCTCGACGTGCCATTTGAGGAAGTTGCGGCTGTTCGATTCGCCGGGAAGCATCCAGTCGTGCAACTCGATCACGACGACCGGGAACATGTTCAGGGCATCGCAATGGCGCGAAAACAGGTCCGATTCCGCGCCTTCGATATCGATCTTGAGAATGAACGGCGTCACGCCGGATGCCGGCATCACGTCTTCGAGCGTCAGCGCGTCGACGGCATACCCATTTTCCATGGGCCGGTCGGCCGTGCGGAAGGCCCATTCACCCGCGCCCGGATCGTTGAGATACAGCGTGCCGCGCGTGGCCGCGATCGCGGCGTTCAGCGGCGTGATCGCAGGAAAGGCCTCCGCGTTTTTCTTGAGCAGCGCAAAATTCGATACATCCGGCTCGATGGCGACGATCTTTGCCTTTGGATACGTGAGCGCGTACCACACCGCAGCGGCGCCGATATTGGCGCCCGCATCGACGATCAGCGGATTTTCGCAAGCCTCATAGAACGCCGCGATCTCCTTCGCGCGGCTGAGATGATCCGTGGCGTACTGGCGCAGAAAGAAGATCTGCTTGCAAACCGAGCGATCCGCGAGGCAAGGCCGATATTCGAAGCGCCTGTTGCCCGGGAGCACGAGACCGTGCGTGCCGTATCGGACGCTGCCCCATGCATCGGTTGCTATGTGGCGGGGCCGCAGCAGGCGCAAGAGGCCTGGCGGAATCATGTCTTTGACGACGGACCTGATGAAATCTTGCATGCGCGTCCTCGAAAGAAGCTTGGCAGCATGTTCGCAGGCGTCCGGCCTATGGATGTGCGTTCGACGCGGCCGGGTGGAGGTTCAGTATCCCTCTAACCTTTCCGGCGTTCAACCCTCGAATTGTCAGCGGAATAAGGGTTAAGGTCAGATGATTGACCGAAGAACCGCAGGTCAAGGCACCACCGACGCGATGACGAAATCACTTCGCCGCGTCGCTTTCCTCTTCGAGCAATGCGCTCAGCACGCTCACCGTTCGCTGCGTCGCGCCGCGATGCCTCGCTGCGAAAGCCGACGCGGCCGCGCTCATCGAAAGCCGCCTTGCCTTGTCGCCGAAAATCTCGCGCAGCCCGCGCGCGAGTTCCTGCGGGTCCTGCACACGCAGTGCGGCGCCTGCCGCGATTGCATCGTTGGTCGCCTGCGTGAAATTGAACGTATGCGGCCCGATCAGCACCGGCACGCCCGCCGCGCACGCTTCAATCAGATTCTGCCCGCCGAGCGGCAACAGGCTCCCGCCGATGAACGCGAGATCCGCCGCGGCGTAATACGCGCCGAGTTCGCCCATCGAATCGCCGAGCAGGACCTGCACGCTTTCCGGCAGCGGTTCGGGCACATCCGCGCCCGATCCCGCCGCCGCAGGCTTCGGCGCCCACACCGAACGGCGCGCGCTCGTCAGACCCAGGCTCGCGATCAGCGCCGACACTTCATCGAACCGCTGCGGGTGACGCGGCACCAGAATCAGCAACGCATGGGGCACATTGAGCGCCGCGAACGCGCGCAGCACGAGCGTCTCCTCGCCCTCGCGCGTGCTCGCCGCGACCCACACCGGCCGCTCGCCGATCGCCGAGCGCCACGCCTGACCGCGCGCGACCAGTTCGGGCGGCGCGGTCATATCGAACTTCAGATTGCCGAGCACCGCGACATTGCGCGCGCCGAGCGCGGTGAGCCGCTCGGCGTCGGACGGAGTCTGCGCGAGCACGCGCGAAAAGCCGCCGAACACTTCGCGCACCGCGCGCCCGAACTTCGCCGCGCGCCGATACGACCGCTCCGACATGCGCGCGTTCGTCAGCACGAGCGGCACGTCGCCGCGCTTGCATTCGTCGATGAGCGTCGGCCAGACTTCCGTCTCCATCACGATGCCGAGCGACGGACGCCATGCGCGCAGGAAGCGCCGCACGAGAACGGGCAAATCGTAGGGGAGATAGCTGCGCGACACGCGATCGCCGAACAGTTCGAGGCCCGTCGCGCGGCCGCTCGGCGTCATGTGCGTGAGCAGCACGCGGGCTTCCGGATGCGCCTTCATCAATGCGTCGATGAGCGGTTGCGCCGCGCGCGTCTCGCCGACCGATACCGCATGCACCCAGATGAGCGGCGCGAGATCGTCGGCGCGGCGGGCAGGGATATGTCCGAACCGCTCGCCGATATGCTCGCGGTAACCGCGCTCCTTGCGCGAGCGGATGTAGAGCCGCAGCACCGCGAGCGGCGCGACGATCCACCAGAGCGCCCGGTAGACGAGCCTCAGCACGGCAGCCGATGCGCCCGGGGAAGCGGCGCCGCTCAAACGAGCGCCCTGCCCTTCAGGCGCTCGAGAATGCCGAGCGGCGCGCATTCGGGGCGCACCATCGCCTTGACGGGCAAAAAGAAGGTCTGCTCCATCATGAACTGGCCGGACATCACCGCGTGCGATGTGTGATCGGAGAAGCAGACCCACACCGAGCCGGGCGGAAATGGCATCGTCTCCTGCGGCGCAGTCTTCTGATAGTCGAGATCGGCCTTCATCGCGTCATGCAGATGCAGCATCAGATGGTCGTATTCGCTACGCGGCGACTTCGTGATGTGCAGCAGATTCATGAGCCACGCCGAACCGGGCATCTGCGTCTTGATGCCGGGCAGGAAGCGCTTGGCCATGTCCTCGAACGGTTCGCCGACACGCCACACGCGCGGCGCTCCTTTCGGGTTGACGTTCGTGAACACGCGCAGGATGCGCTCGCCGTAGTTCGGGCGCGACGGAAAAGCATCGACGTGCAGGCGGCTGTCGTCCTTGCGCCAGGATGTCTCGCGCGTTTCGACCTGATGCAGCCGCAGGCTCGTGGGCGCGACGCGCAGCTTGCCGTCGTATTCGGGAAAGAGGCCGTCGACGAGCGAGCGCGCATGATCCTGATAACGCTTGATGAGCGAGCGCACCGCCGATTGCATCACGCTATCGCCGAGCACGCCGTTCAACGCGCCGCCGTTGGGCGCGAGACTGATGTTCTTGCGTTTGGGGTCCGCGATCTTCGGATCGAGCAGCGCGAGTTCGCCGCCTTCGATCGGAAAACGCAGATTGGGGAAATACAGCACCTTGCCGTTTTCGACGCCGGCCAGGAGCGTCTCGCGCGGCACGGAGAGATTCTTTCCCTGCCAATCGCCAGACGCGACTTCGATAATTTGAGATTCCGTCATGTGTCTACGACCTTGAGTTGCAAGCGCACGGCGCAGCGCACGATGAAAACGCCACAGCACGCTACAGCAGGCCGAAGCCCGCGAGCGCGGTCTTGACTTCGGAAAGCGTCGGATGCCGGCTCGCGTCGCCGAGATTGACCACCTGCGGCGACCAGTAGCCGCCGGTGCGCCATGCGGTCGAGAAATTGTACAACTCGACGGTCGGGCGCTTCAGCGCCGCGGCAATATGCACCAAGCCCGTATCGACGCCGACGGTCGCGGCGGCGCCGTCGATCAGTCCGACGACCGCGGGCAGCGAGAGCTTCGGCGGCACGATCGCGGCCGCGCCGAATTCTTTCGCGAGCTTTTCGCTCGTCGCGCGTTCGGCGTCGCTGCCCCAGGGCAACACGATCGACGCGCCGCGCGTGACGAGCGCCTGCCCGAGCTCGATCCATGCGGCTTCGGGCCATTGCTTGTCGGCGCGCGACGTGGCGTGCACGAACACGACATACGGCACCGGCAGATTCAGCGCAAGCTCGGAGACGGCGAGCGTCGCGCGCCGCGTGTCGAGGCCGAAGTCGATGTCGTCGGTCATCTGCGGCTTCGGCAGATCGAGCGCGGCCGCCACGAGTTGCCGCGTGCGCTCGACGACGTGGGTGCGCGGCTCGATCGGCACGCGGCGGTCGTAGAAGAAACGCACGGGCCATTCGTAGCCGGCGCCGTCGGTGCGATTGCCGAGCCCGACGAGCGGCCCGCGCGCCCAGCTCGCGACCCACGCGGTCTTGATAAGGCCCTGGCAGTCGATCACGAGATCGTATTTTTCGGCGGCGAGCTCGCGCTTGAACTTGCCGATCTCGCGCCAGTTCGCGGGCGACGTGAACGCCTTGCGCCAGCGCCTGAGCGAGAACGGGATCGCGCGACGCACGCCGTGCACCAGTTCGACGAGACCCGCGAAGCTTTCCTCGACGAGCCAGTCGATCCGTGCATCGGGATAGCGGCGGCGGATGTCGGCGATAGCCGGCATGTTGTGAACGACGTCGCCGAGCGACGACACGCGGACGATCAGGATCTTTTGCACGCTGTGGAGGGAAAGGCGCGGACGGCGCGGCGCAGTGAGCAGGAAAGGGGAGATTTTAGAGCGTGTCGGGGGAGTTTGGCTAAGAAATGCTTGCCCGCTGGGGGCGGCGTGCGGGGGGACTGGGCTTTTCCGCCGGATCCCGTTTTCTTGTTGGTTTATTAGCGTTGCCCCTATGCGGGGCGGCAGTCACTTTCTTTGCTGCTGCAAAGAAAGCAACTGTATTGAGAGTCAAGTGCTGGGTCACAAGTGATCGTGATGTGGGGGATTCCAGGGGGTGCGATCGCGCATCATGGCGTTGAGCTGAGTAAGGAGCTTG